>JAHBWR010000195.1 GCA_019636875.1 Nitrospira sp. | reverse complement strand
CCTGCACCGCCTGCGCCACCCGAGCCGACGAATGAGGAAAAGTTACTGGCGGAAATCAGAGATTTGCTCAAAGGGCGCCAATAGGTTGAAGTCAGCTTCGGGGGGCGAAAGTCAATCAGCGGGCAATGGCCTCGGATGTCTCACGGGGCACAACCATAGGAGGTCGCATGCGATTAGGCAAAGGCATTATAGTAATGACAGGACTGATTGCCCTAGTGGGGTGTTCTTCGTCCGGCACGCACTCTGGGTCATATATTAAGCAGCCAGAAGTGTGCGTTGACAAGAAATGGTACGGCTATCACTTAGGCAGCGGGTGTCCTTCCACCGCAGCAGCGGTGGCCGCTGATCCAGCTGCGGATCGCCTTGCGGCCCTTGAACGAGAGCGCAACCGATTGGCTGATGAGCTGGAGGCGGCTCGGAAAGAGAACGCAGCTCTTCGCAATCGAGTGTCCGAACTGGAACGCCAGCTGGCCGAGCGTGATAGAGACCTCGCTGCGCTTCGCTCTGGATCGGGTGACCATGATGCCCTCGCGAGCCAACTAGCGGCCGCACGGACTGACTTGGGACAGTCACAGAGCGAAAAGGATCGGTTGGCCGCGGAATTGTCTGCGGCGAATCAGCGGATTGCCGACCTGGAAGGTCAGTTGGCAGGACGTGATCAAGAACTTGCCGGGCTCCGCGGTGACCTCTCAGCCGAAATGGCAAAGCTGAAGGAGGCCGAGCGCGGCTTGATCCGAGCGCTTGCTCCCCAAATTAAGAAGGGTGATATCACGGTCGATCTCAACGATGAACGACTCCTGATCAATCTGGCCTCCGGGTATCTGTTTGCGTCCGGTGCCGACCAGCTGAAGCCTGCCGGGATCGAAGCGCTCCAGCAAGTTGGGATGATCTTGAAGGATTACCCCGAATATAATGTCGCCGTGGATGGGCATACGGACAACGTGCCAATTCGCGGAGCGCTGAAAAACACATTTCCAACCAACATGGAGTTATCAGAAGCCCGAGCGGCTAATGCTGCGAAAGCGTTAGAGGAAGGTGGCCTCGCTGCCGCTTCCACCCATGGGTATGCAGACACCAAGCCGAAGGCGTCGAATAAGACCGAAGCAGGTCGGGCCAAGAACCGGCGTGTGGAAGTGCGTGTGACCAAGTAGCAATTGAGTAGGTGAGAACCCACCACGGGCCTTCCCTGCCAAGGGGAAGGCCCGTGGTATTGTGATCGAGGAAGGAGCTCGTTATGAAAACTAAAGCAATCTTGCTCTGTGCGACTCTGGCGTTTCTCGGCACTGGTCTTGTCACTGCAACATGGGCGGTCGACATGGGTGCCATGAAGCAAAAGGTTGAGACGGTGAAAGGTCAAGCGGAGAACGTGAAGAAAGAGGGTGGAGAGACTGCACAAAGCGCGAAGGACCTGAAAGCTCAGGATGCCATGAAGAATGCGGGAGAAATGAAGGACGAGGGGAAGAAGCTCAAAGACGCTGTCACCGGAAAGTAGTGTGTGAAAGCTGTTTCTTCCTGTTAAGGCTGGCGCGATACGGACGCGCCAGCCATTCCAGCCTGGTAGCCTCCATACGCTCTTCTGAAAGAGACCTTCGCGAAGTTCAAAAATGCTTCCACGATTTCCGTTCTTTGCATGGAGACAGGATGGTGCCTCCAATATCCACACGAAGATTTCTCGATCTTCTTAAGGCAAAACCCGGTCGCGGACACAACTAATTAACGAGAGCAGTTTCCATAAGTAGCCATCTGAATCGTTACGGTGTGATAGCGGATGGAGCAGATGAGCTGAGCCACTCTCCTCTCGTAGCGAGTGAGCGATGCCTTTGGCTGACGAACACGGCATACGCGCACGTTTTGTTCGTCATGACTACGCAATTATTCACACCTGCATCTTGCGCGTTTAGCAAAGTGTGATGTTGACACATTTGATTGAGCGGCATAAGGTTCGTCCACCTGACGGAACCTATGGCCAACATCAGCATCCACGGACGCGTCATCGATGAGCGGGGGGCCGGCATCGCCGGCTTGACCGTTCGCGCGCTCGACTTCGATCCTGTTTTTAGCGAAGACGATGTGCTGGGCGTCGGCAAGACA
>JAHBWR010000194.1 GCA_019636875.1 Nitrospira sp. | reverse complement strand
GAATCGAATGCCGAAAACGTGACGTGCCGTTTTTCACGTACTCCACGGTCCTTGGCCTTATGAATCATGATGCCAAAGATCCAAGTCCGCAGCGACGATCGTCCTTCGAAGCGACCCAACCCTTCGATCACCGCCATCCAGGTATCCTGCACAACCTCTTCGGCCATTTCCCGATTCGCCACATAGCCCATCGCCATTCGAATCAACGCGCCATGGTGTTTGGTAACCAGCTCGTCGAAGGTTCCTTCATCACCCCTCCGAAGCCTGGCAAGCAGCTGTTCATCAGCATTCGTTACAACGGTTCCCTTGCATAGAGGCTGAGCCACAGGAGACAACGGGCGCTCAAATGGTTCTGTATAGGTCGTGGTCGCGAGGTTCATGATCGGCCTCCAATTTGAAGCAACTCCGTGACGAATGCCGGAGTACTCATCAGGGTGACGTGTTTACGGGGAAGATTGTTGACGACCTCGATTCCCCGCGCATCAATGTACTCAACATGCGAACAGTCCAACTGTACGGACTTTCTCTGCCGTAGATAGGAACGGCACTCGCCGTCGAGGAGTGCCGCCCATTGCTCCGTAATCTTGCCTTCTAGCTTGAGGAGCACGCCGCTCGTGCTTTCCTGTATTTTTGTGATCTTCAACATCCCCTTGGATCTCCTTCGGCTTCAGGGTGATGCCAGTCTATTGAGCAACCAAAATGCCAGAAGAAGAAATGAGAGCAAATCTGATGCAAGTCATTGATTCATTGAGCTTGCCCAGCTCAAGGCTAGAGTAAGATCAGACCGGAAGAGGAACCGCGATTCCCAAAATATTGGGATCGTCACGAAATGTTGGGAATGGGTATTGGAAGAATAGGATTGAGGGGAGCTGAAGCGTTAGGGCTTTCCCTTGCGCTCGATCCCAAGCTTTTTCATTCTAGCTTCGAGCGTAGTGGGTTTCAGCCCGAGTATGGTCGCGGCACCTTTCTCGCCGCTCACACGCCAGTTAGTTTGTTCAAGCAAATCGAGAATGTGTTGCCGTTCCATTTCTTCGAGCGTCATCATCTTGGCAACACCAGCCTTGTCAGATTGAGCAAGCCAGTCGATCGGCTCGAGCT
This sequence comes from Nitrospira sp., assembly GCA_019636875.1. Lineage (GTDB taxonomy): Bacteria > Nitrospirota > Nitrospiria > Nitrospirales > Nitrospiraceae > Nitrospira_D. Next base: position 1,117 of record JAHBWR010000194.1, on the reverse strand, counting down.
CCGGCCCTTCACTCAGAATCACGGCACGTTCGATCACATGCTCCAACTCACGGATATTGCCGGGCCACTGATTTCGTTGCAGCGCTGCAATCATCCGCTCCGGGATTCGGTCGATTTTCCTCCCGAGGTTTGCGGCAAACTTGCGGACAAAATACTGTGCCAGCAGTGGGATATCGCCTTCCCGTTCACGCAAGGCTGGTAGATGAACTGGGAATACGTTCAAGCGATAGTACAGATCCGGTCTGTAATGCCCAGACCTCGACAGCTGCTCAAGATTCCGGTTTGTCGCGGCAATCACGCGTACGTTCACCTTGAACGTCTGCGTGCCCCCTACCCGCTCGAATTCACCCTCCTGTAAGACACGGAGGAGCTTGGATTGCAGATCCAGCGGCAATTCTCCGATCTCATCAAGAAAGATCGTCCCTTTATCAGCCACTTCGAACCGGCCCATCTTCTTCGTCAATGCACCAGTAAAGGCGCCTTTCTCATGGCCAAAAAACTCACTTTCGATCAGGCCGGCTGGTATCGCCGCACAATTGACCTTCACAAGCGGCTTATCCTTGCGTGAACTGAGATTGTGGATGGCGCGTGCAATCAGCTCCTTCCCCGTGCCGGTCTCACCGGTGATCAGCACGGTCGAATCCGTCGGCGCCACACGTTCGACATTCTTCAAGACCTTCTTGAGCGAGCTGGATGACCCGATCAGTGCCTCAAAATTATGACTACCTTTGATCTCTTCTTGCAGGTAGACATTCTGTGCTTCCAGCCGCGCCTTCTCCTGCTCCATCAGCACCTGCTCAGTGATGTCTACAAACATGGTACGAGTGTAGGTCCCGCTTAGGTCCGGCCGCGACCACCACTTGATCCACAGCGGCTTGCCGTTGTCCTTGCGGCGAAGTTCCAACACGACCCCGCTCGTGTCGGTTCCTTGACCGACGGAATCGAAGGCGGCTTTCAAACGTCCTTGTGCATCCGGCGTATCTGGAATGAACGACCTGCCGTAGGTCCCCTCAACTTGATCCGGAGTGATCCCGAGAGTCCGCATGGCCGTGCGGTTGGCTCGAATGAACTTCGAATCAAGACCTTCATGCACATAGGCGATCGGCGCTTCATCGAA
>JAHBWR010000193.1 GCA_019636875.1 Nitrospira sp. | reverse complement strand
TTCTGGTGAAAGGTTGGTGATCGATGCAGTGGTTTTTCCCTGTGCTTCTCGTAGTGTTGACTTGTGCGGTCGGCGCACAGTCCGTTGTGGCTGCCGGTTCGATTGAAGAGGCGGAATTTGCCTATGATCGTGGTGAGTATACCAAGGCGGCCCGTCTCTTCAGTCCTCTAGCCGAGCAAGGAGTAGCCTCAGCGCAGTTCTATCTGGGCTTGATGCATGAAAAAGGACGAGGCGTTCGACAAGACTACCCAACAGCAGTGACGTGGTTTCGCAAAGCGGCGGCACAGGGCTATGCTGGTCCGCAGAGCAATCTTGGCTTGATCTACGAAAGGGGGCGTGGTGTTCGGCAAGACTTGGTTCGTGCGTTCATGTGGTACGAGCTCGCTGGCGCTCTAGTACCTGGCGATGAAGGAAAGGCAGCATTGAAGCGCCGAGACTTTCTGCGCTCAAAAATGACCGCTGCACAGATCGAGCAGGCGGAGGAGATGGCACGGCGTTGTCAGCAATCCAAGTTTCAGGAATGCGACTAGGTCAGGGACCGTGCAATGCAAGGATGCGAGGAGAATCCGAATCAGGGCTTGTGATCCACCATCTTGAAGAGGCGCCCCTCTTGCGTTCGAGCATCTCTGAGTTATACGGTAGATGGCGTTACAGTCAAACCATGACGGGAGACTAGGTAGATGAAGACAAACATCTTGGTGGCCACGTTGCTCTGCTGGGCAACAATTGTTTCGGCGAGTCAGTCTGAGGAAATCGGCAGTGTCGATACGGAATTCAAATTCTTTGGGCCGGATCACAAGATTGTGGTCGAAGCGTTTGACGATCCGAAGATCGAAGGCATCACGTGTCACCTGAGTCGATCACGAAAAGGTGGCTTCAAAGGGATGGTCGGATTGGCAGAGGAAACCTCGGATGCCTCCATTGCGTGTCGGCAAGTCGGGCCGATCCGCGTTGTGGGCGAATTGAAAGAAGGAGAACGTGTCTTCAGTGAGAGTCGGTCTTTGATTTTTAAGAAACTGCAAGTGGTTCGCTTCTTCGACAAGAAACGCCAGACCTATATTTACCTCGTCTATAGCGATCGCGTGATCGAAGGCTCGCCACAAAATGCTATCTCGACTGTACCGGTTCAAGCTTGGTCAAGTCCGTAAAGAGACCGGAGCTGCGCCAATCACACGCATGGCGCCTCTCATATCCGCATCTCGCCTCCTCCCCGATGCTCAGAGACTGCCCCCTAAAGAGAACGTTCTTTATGACACGGGGCCGAGATGATCGGTCCACTGACGGGCAAGGAGTGCGCCGGCGTCGTGGAGGCGCTGCCCTTCCACCATGGACAGTGGTTGAAATCTCCTCGCACGGTTGAGATTCTGGTCGAGCTCGCGAGAAGTAGCCATACCGATGGTGGCACAACACACTTGAGGTTGACTCAAGGCATAGCGGAAAGCCACATCGTGATAGTCGACCGGCATCTGGGAATGGCTGAGCCTGTCCGGTGACTGATGCTGAGCCCCTCCATAGACCTTCATCGCAATGAGTCCGATGTTCTGGCGCGCGGCTGCGGGCCAGACCTGCTCCTCAAAATTATAGGTATGGCGATCGACGAAGTTGACCGCGTTCAATAAGACATCAATCTCAAAGTGGCGCAAGGCCTGAACGAATCGCGCGGGACGACTGTGTCCAGACAACCCGACGAAGCGAGTCAGCCCCAGCGATTTGGCCTTCATCAGGGCTGCATAGGTGCCATACTTACTGAAAACGATCTTCGGATCCATCCTGTCCGCGCCAACGCTATGCACGAAGACGAGATCGGCGTAGGTGGTCCCGAGCTCCTTGAGATTCTGTTCAAGCAGCTGTAACGCACGTTCTCCGTCCGGTTCATAGCACTTCGTCACGAGAAATACTTGGGACCGCACCTGCCTGAGGAAGTGACTGAGCTGGACTTGCGCCTGCCCGTATCCGGCGAATTCAGGAGCCGTGTCGAAATAGGTGATCCCCGCGTGAAAGGCAGTTTCGTACAGACGAACGGCATCTCTCGTATTCAAACGCCGACCAGCCGTAGCGGTGCCAAATCCAAGGATCGGGAGCGTCACACCGGTCTTACCAAGAAGGCGTCTCGGGAGGGGGATCTACTCTGCCGGACGAACCGGAGCATCTTGAAACTCTCTTCGCATGGACAGGCAGGGCAACGAAACATCAGTAGTGAGACAAGGAGCAAGGAGTCTAGCACACGTCCCGCGATCCCCGTCTACTAG
>JAHBWR010000192.1 GCA_019636875.1 Nitrospira sp. | reverse complement strand
CATCCGGCCGGCCGAACGCGTGACCTGGTTGTAAGTCGACCAGGATCGACACCGTGTTCGAAGGGGCGGGTCTCCCACAGGGGGCCCGCCCCTCAACGTTTGGAGAGAGTGGCCATATCAGCACCAGCAGTCCTAATAGGAAAGGAGGGTTTGGCAATACTTCATTCGCAGAATGAAATGATAGAACCCACGACACCAACGCGCGCTTGCTCGGATACACCAGGATGGCACGTATTCAGGTCTCCCGTTCCTGGTACGTTTCACAACGTTCGCAGGTAGTCTCCCTCTCTCCTACTTCAGGTTCCCTCTGTAAGCTTCATTGTAGGATATCCGGCAACAGACTGTTCACTGGGTTGAACGATGAAACAACTATGCATCATGGTCGCGGATGAGCGATCAGAGTTTGTGCCCCTCCTTCGGATGTTTCCCGAACCTCATTACCGTATGGCTGGACCTTTTCAAGATGAGCATGATGTGGTTACTGCGGCCCTCGTCTTGAGTCCGGACATCGTGGTCATGAATATCGATATGCCGAGATTGAACGGGATGAAGGCCGTTCGTCGGTTACGAATGCTCGTGCCACATTGTCGTGTGGTCGTCAAGAGTTTGTCTGCAGAGCCAGAGCATATGGCCGCAGCATACGCGGCTGGTGTTTCGGTTTATCTTATAAACGGAATTTCTCCATCATTGAGGGACGCGATTCGAACCGTCATTGATCATTCGGAAAGGGTGGTGGAAGAGAAGACAGTATACTCTCAGGAGGGCCTGATTCACCCATTGGGTGAGCCCGCGTACCGTGAAAGGTTGAAGGATCGATTACCGGCAGCTCAGACATCCAGCACTTGCGATTAAAAATGGATCTACGACGACGGCATGAAAACGAGGGTGATAAAAATTCTGTTCCACGAACATCTTAACGATGACTCCATCTACACGAGTTCAGAAACGATAAGGGCGGAAAGGCCTGTATGGTCGATTCCTGTCTCAAACCGGCTCTGATGGTAAGGGTTAAATATCTATGCTTCTTTGCCTCGACACGAGGTGAAGAAGCATGCAGGCAATTCATGCATTTATCCATACAGAAATGACCACGAAGCAGGCGGTTGAATTGCGAACGAGATGGAATCAGCAGGCAAATCTTTTCACCTGTGAACATCTTACGCTTGAGCTGGAGTACGGAGAGGGAGGCGATCCGACGGCAAACTACATTTGTATCGTATGCGGAGAGCATGTGGCGACAAAACGCTAGAGACACACCCATCAAGAGGCAAACAGGATGTAGGACAAACATTTGAATCTAAGCCTTCCTCCTCGTTTCTGTGCCAGACTCTTATCACAATACTTCCTTCTTCGATCCGGCATCTGGTATACGGCAGGCAGGGGAGATATGACTCGGCTTCCAAATTTCTTCCAATCCTGCTCAGAAGAAAACCAGCACTTTCGCTCCTTCCTCGTCCACCACCAACCGATGACTCCACTGCGCATTGATTGACTCATCTAGCATCGATTTATATACTTACTTTTTCACTGGAGGCGATCGCGATGAAAATCCTGATAGGCCTGCTCGTCCTTATTGTGCTGCTCATCGGAACCGTGCTCTCGCTTCCCTTCCTGGTCGATCTCAATAAATATCAAGACCAATACAAACCCATCATCGAAGAGGCCCTCAATCGAAAGGTCCAACTGCAAGACATTCGTTTGACGGTCTGGCCAAGAATCGGTGCACGTGTGGCGGGCTTCGCGGTAATGGACGATCCATCATTTGGTTCAGGACCATTCGCGTCCCTTTCCTCCTTGGATGTGGGCGTGAAGCTCATGCCGCTCATAAGCGGCCAAGTGGAGGTAGAAGAAATCACTCTCCAGAATCCCATCATCACAGTAATCAAGAATCAGAAAGGTGTTCTGAATGTTTCGACGATCGGACGGAAAGGGGTGGCGGCACCGGAGACCCCCTCGCGGGCGCCGATACCATCGGCCGAAGGGCCGCTGAAAATTCTTGCACTGTTGGCCGTGGACCGGGTTTCAATCGACGGCGGGAAACTGACCTACCGAGATCAATCGGTGGCCAAGACGACAGAATATGTACTGCAGGATTTGGACCTCCTTCTTCGGGATGTTCGACTTGGGCAGATGCCCACCTTGCATTTCGCCTCGCTTGTTCAGCCGTATAACATGCCGGTCAAACTCGATGGGACCTTCGGTCCACTCAAGGACACGATGGACGTAGAAGCGATCAACTTCCAGCTGAGCGTCGGGAAGACGGACTTTGCCATTACGGGGAAAGCAGTCGACCATAATGCGACGGTCAACGTCAGCTCGCCGGTCATCAATACCGCGAATCTTCCGATTGCCCTCCCGTTCAAGAAACCGGTCGAGATCAAGA
>JAHBWR010000191.1 GCA_019636875.1 Nitrospira sp. | reverse complement strand
CCGTCGATCGTGACGAGGTCGATGTCGTAGAGACTCACAGCTCCCACCTCATGGTGTCTCCGTGTTCATGACCGTACAAGCCTGTCATCCGTCTGCGCAGACAGCCGCGCACTCGTCGGAACAGTGGCGTGCACGGCCCGAAACATGCCAAAGCGACAGAGCCCTGTTCCAAATGCCAGACGCATTAATAGAATTGTGGGCACTTCTCGCAATGATTTCATCAACCCGGTCATGCCGAAACGAACAAGCCCTGCTGGACGGATCACGCCCTGCCAGATCGAATCGAGCCACGAGGGTAACGTTTCAGCCGTCCAATCTGCGGTGGTGACTTCACCTGCCACCAGACCGGTGGCCTCCAGTAATTCTGAAAACTCTTCAATGCTCGAAAAGGCCGGATGCGACCACTGATCCAGCAGTTGCCGCATCACCGGCTTTTCCCACCAGTTGAGTGGAACCTGTCGATCGTCCCGCTGATTCCAATCGGCAACAACCAGGATGCCACCCGGTTTCAGCACGCGCATGAGCTCTCGAGCAAATTGTGCTTTGTCCGGCATGTGCGGTCCCGCCTCGACCGACCAGACCACATCAAAACTGGTATCGGGGAACGACAGGGCCAGCGCATCATCGACCTGAAAGTGGGCATTCACCTCTGAGGCGGTCAATTCTTGAGCCCGTCTGACTTGCTGAGGGCTGAGGGTGACTCCGGTGACCGCAAAGCCATACTCCCGTGCCAGCATGCGACTGCTGCCGCCGATGCCGCAGCCCACATCTAACACCGTCGTACCAGAAGGCAGCTTGTCTAACCCACTCCAATGCACCATTTCATGCACAAAGTCTGACTTGGCTTGGAGAAAATCCTTGTTGCGGGGTGGAGAGCCGTAGTGTCCTAGATGGATATGTTCGCCCCAGTAGAACTCGAGAATGCCGTCATTCGTCCAGTCATCATAGGAATTGGCGACCGAATCGGCAGACTGATATGTGCGGGGGGCTCGTACGTACAGCACGACTCCGATCAGCAGGAGAACCAGGAGAAGGACAATCGTCACGAGGAATAGGTTCATCATATCGAATATCTGATTACCGTGAGGTCGGTACCATTGCTGACCCATACCAAGAAACGTGACCGAGTACCCTACCCCTCTCTCTTGCTATGCCAACAAAGGCGAAACGTAGCGCAGCGTAGACTCGGAAAAGTTACCAAGTCAAGCTGCCGGAGACTTTGCCAACCACGTCCTGAATCGCCATCTTACACAGAACCACCCCCCCTCTTCGTTCTGGTCGGAGGGTTGTTGCCGGGTGACAGATCTGCGATAGATAATGGGCATCTGAAGAAACATGCACAGTAAGGCAATCAGGGCTTCGCACAAGACCCTGCCTTGCTGCTTCATTCTAAGGGGGATGCAATGAGTCAGATTGATGGAAAAGTGGAGATGGAATAAGTCATGAATTTGAATGTCGAGGAACAACGAACTGAACCCCGAGTTGCCGTGCGATTTCCTGCGATGATGACCGGATCCGTTGAGTCTGAAGGAATGGGCACGGTGCTCAATCTCTCACAGAACGGATGCCGGTTGGAAAGCCCGCTCCTCATGTTGCCTGGTATCTCAGTAGAGCTTCGCATCGCGGTACCCGGCTGGGAGTGGGCGCTGACGATTGATGGCGCCGATGTGCAGTGGGTCGATGAGAACACCGCTGGGCTAGCGTTTGTTCGCGTCAGAGAGACGGAACGGCAACGATTGAACGAGCTTGTGACGGTTCGACTCGCGACGGGGGCTGATGCCGGCGATGATGCACAGGGGGAACTGGTCCCGTTTGAGTTCCAAGGATTGGAGGCGGTGCTCACGAAAGATCCTGAACTTGCCATCAAGAAGGGCCTGGCGTGGTTCGCTCAAGACCAGGTGGGATTCCGCTTTCGGGGAGGCAGCCTACTCGCCAGAGCGTTCCCCACCTGCACGTCTGGGTTCACAACCGCCCTCGGTGAATTGGTGAAGACTGGTGGCAACCGAGAGGCAGATTTCGCTCTCGCACTTCTTCAGAACTATCTTGGTTCGACCTCGATTGATGACGTCTTGAAAGAGATTGTGGCACATTTCCCACAGGACTCTCGAAAAATGGACGAAGTCCGGACCATCATCAATAGCCCAGGCGCCCACTCCGGGGAATTTGGGTTGGCGAATGCCTGGCGGGTTAAGCAGGAGTCACTGACGCGCTGGCTGACTGACGAACGACCCGCCGTCACAGTGTTTGCCGAACAGCACGTGGCTGAGCTCGACCGAATGATTATGGCAGAACGGCGCCGCGTGGAGGCCGAACGGGAATTGCGAGAGCGGACTCGACATGAAGACGAGAACGGCCATGATCATGGCTACAGGCCGAAACCCTTCTGAATT
>JAHBWR010000190.1 GCA_019636875.1 Nitrospira sp. | reverse complement strand
TAGACGATTTGTTGCAGCGTGAGCCAGTCGAGACAGATCGTCAAGAGCTTACCCCTCTGATTATGGGGAAGACACTGCTCGTCACCGGAGCTGGAGGATCAATCGGATCGGAATTATGTCGACAAATCGCTCAGCACTCACCTCGCCTGTTAGTCCTGTTCGAGCGATATGAGAATGCCCTTCACTCGCTCATGCTGGAGTTGGGAACGGCATTTCCGGAAGTCAGGATTCTCCCGGTCATCGGAGATGTCACGGTGTCGGACCGCGTGGATGAAATATTTCATCAGACAACCCCCCACATCGTCTTTCACGCCGCAGCCCACAAACATGTGCCTCTGATGGAACTGAACCCCAAGGAGGCTATTCGTAACAATATTTTGGGGACTCGTACAATGGCTGAGGCAGCTGTGAGAAATGGTGTGGAGCGTTTTGTGCTGATCTCGACCGATAAAGCGGTCAACCCATCGAGCATCATGGGTGCGACCAAGCGGGTTGCCGAGCATCTGATGCAGGAGTTCAATCAAGAAGGTCTGACAAAGTTTACGGTGGTACGGTTTGGCAACGTGTTAGGAAGCAATGGGAGCGTCGTCCCGTTGTTCTATGAGCAAATCCGCAGAGGTGGACCGGTCACAGTGACCCATCCCGAGATCAAACGTTTCTTTATGACCATTCCGGAAGCGGTCCAACTGGTGTTGCAAGCGAGTGTCATTGGCAAGGGCGGAGAGGTGTTTGTCCTCGATATGGGTGAACAGATCAGGGTTGCCGACCTGGCGAGAAATATGATCGTCTTGGCTGGCCTCGTCCCGGGTAAAGATATCGAAATTGTCTTTGCCGGCCTACGGCCTGGAGAGAAACTCTATGAGGAACTGTTTGAAGAACATGAGCAAGCTGAGCCAACGAGTCACCCGAAAATTCGTCGGGCTGTGGGGGCTCCTGTTCCTGTTGGTGAGTTAGGGGCGTGGTTGGAGTCTTTGCAAGAGAATCTTCCTAAGTGGAGTGAAGCGCGGGTGCTTGATGATCTCAGGCGCCTGGTGCCGAGCTATGAATCGGTCCTCGTTCGAAGGACATCTTGAAGATTTCCAAACGTCGCGACCCTAAACTGCCAAGGTCTTTTGTACATCGTATCCAACCTGATACGGAGATCATGGTAGGAGTATGAGCATTCTCGTCACCGGCGGGGCTGGGTTTATCGGTGCAAACTTTGTTCTGGACTGGTTAGACCAACACGATGAACCTGTTATCAACCTCGACAAGCTCACGTACGCCGGGAACGTAGAGAACCTTGCCAGTCTGCAGGGCGATGCGCGCCATATCTTTGTTCAGGGCGACATCGGTGATCCCGTCCTCGTCAGCGGATTGTTGACGAAACACCGTCCTCGTGCCGTAATCAATTTTGCCGCGGAGAGCCATGTCGATCGGTCGATTCACGGTCCAAGGGAATTTATCCACACCAACATCGTAGGCACCTTTTCCCTACTTGAATCTGTGCGTGCCTATTGGGAAGGGCTGACGGGTGACGCCAAAGGGTGCTTCCGTTTTCTGCACGTGTCCACCGATGAAGTGTACGGTTCATTGAGAGCAGATGCTCCTGCGTTCAGTGAAACGAGTCGCTACGAGCCCAATAGCCCTTATTCAGCCAGCAAGGCGGCCGGCGATCATCTTGTTCGTGCCTATCACTATACCTACGGTGTGCCGGTGCTCACCACTAATTGTTCGAACAATTACGGTCCCTATCACTTTCCTGAAAAGCTGATTCCACTTTGCATTCTTAATGCCTTGGGTGGGAACCCGATCCCTATTTATGGTGATGGTCGGCAGATACGTGACTGGCTCTACGTGAAAGACCACTGCAGTGCCATTCGCTTGGTGCTTGAAGGGGGGCGTGTGGGCGAAACGTACAACATCGGTGGTGGGAACGAGGTAGCCAATCTGGACGTCGTGGAAAAGCTTTGCGCCATTCTGGATAACTTGAAGCCTCTGGGTGATGGACGTTCCTACAAAGCACAGATCACCTTTGTCAAGGATCGCCCGGGGCATGATCGCCGGTACGCCATTAATGCCAGCAAGCTCGAAGGTGAACTCGGCTGGAAACCTCAGGAGACCTTTGAAACAGGTCTTACCAAGACGGTCCTCTGGTACCTTGAGAACCAGAGTTGGGTAACTCATGTCACCAGTGGTGTCTACCGTAACTGGATGAACAGGCAGTACGGCACCTAATCACTATGAGAATACTGTTAACCGGCAAACATGGTCAGGTGGGTTTCGAGCTACAGCGAGCGCTCGCTCCCTTGGGCGAGCTGTGCGCGGTCGATTACACTGAATGTGATTTAGCGGATACCTCTGCTCTGTGTGAACTGGTACGCTCGATCAAGCCAGACCTGATCGTGAATTCCGCAGCGTATACGGCGGTGGACAAGGCCGAGTCAGAGCCGGAACTGGCGCACGCCGTCAATGCCGT
>JAHBWR010000019.1 GCA_019636875.1 Nitrospira sp. | reverse complement strand
CACGATCGTCAAACATTTGATCACCCGGCCTTCGGCACTACGGTCAAACACGAAATCCATCGACCAAACTTGGTTCGCGGATTCCGGCCGCACTAACGGCTGGCGTACGCCCATGGGCACTTTCTTCCGTGTACGGCGGCGCAGCTGCAACTGGGCCTCCACATACAGGCGTTCAACCCGCTTATGATTCACCCATACTCCCTGCTGCCGTAGCTTTAGATAAATCATGCCCGCCCCGTATTGTCGACGACGGCCAGCGAGTACAAGAGTAGCCGCTCGCAGTTCTACATTCCAGTCTGAAACGGGTTGATATCGTACGCTGGTCGCACGCAGCCAGCGCACCACCTCACGTCGAGCCAGTGCGCCTACCACTTTATTGGGAGCGCCTCCTGGGCGACCGCTTGTTCCAGCAACGCCTCCGCCAGTAACTTCTTGATCCGGGTATTCTCCTATTCCAATACGCGCAACCGTTTGGCGTCCGACACCGTCATGCCACCAAATTTGTTCGCAAGAGATAGTAGCTCGCTTCGGAGAACCCATAGCGGCAGTACAACTCCTTGACCGCAACCCCGACATCCGCCTCTCGTAAGAACCCTGGAGTCTTGGCCTCAGGAAACCGCTTCTTCATTGCCAATCTCCTTTCGTGAAGTGATCAGTTGCGTCCATCTTTCTGAATCTCAGAACCAGATCCGGTGCGTCAAGTCCATAAGACGCCTGATCTTGCGTTGTTAAGATCAATTCAAAACCCACTCTCTTTAGGCAACGCAGATGTGACCTTCCCCCGATTTCACAGACACCTCCATGAGTGGGACTATGCTGAAAGTGGAGGACAGGATGAGCATGAAGACACGACGGTCGTATACGGAGACATGCGAGGAAGAAGCGGTGCGCCGAATCCGTGGTTACTCGCCATTTCGAAACAGTCTTGGCCTGAAGCTTGGCCTGGCGCATGAGCCGCGCGACGCGATGTTCCCCAACCCGGTGGCCCTATGCGCGGAGCGCCCGCCAGATTCAGGGACTCCCATAGGTCTGGCGACTGTCGTGGTAAAGCTGACGAATTGCAGTGAGCAGGGCCCGATTGGCCACCGTCCGGGGGCTGTCGGGGCGTACCCGCCAGACATAATGCCCTGCCGGAGAGACCGCCAAGGCCCGGCACATCTGGCGGATCGGATAGCGACGGTCGTGTTCCTGAATAGCACGATATCTCTTCGCAACTCCTTCGCGAAGAACACCGCCGCACATCGTAAACAATCTCGCTCCTGTTTCACGATCACATTCTCACGTCGCAGCCGGGCAAGTTCCTTCTATTCCGCATGCATCGACTGACGAGTGTGGCCCTGCCGGTCCGCCTGTTGCTGCTCAGCTCGCCAGCGGGAGAGCAGATGGTCGGCAATGCTCAGATTCCTGGCCACGTGTACAACCGGCTGTGCCGCGTCTCGGACCAACCGAGTCGCTTCTGCCCTAAACTCTTCGGAGTACTGCTGTCTAGTCTTGAGGCTCAAGCTGTTCTTCAATTTCATCAAATTTCTTCTAAATATTATGCAAGCGAAGGATGGTCCGACTGTGTCAATGACACGACAGTGAGTTACTATTAACACATTCTTTCAAGCATCCAGCGGACCTATATTTCAACTTTTAATAATTACTTCAAATAGATACGTTCATGGCCCATCATTTGCATAATTACTTAGCAGTTGAGGGGGTCGCGATGATGAAATTTATCGTCAAGGGCAAAGAATATCTCGTCTGCGGTCTAATTGGTCTTGGAGTGGTACTAGTTGTCAGCGGTTGTACGAGCAGCGTTTCAACCCAAGTTACAGAATCAGCTAATAGTGGGTTTATGTCTTTGTGGAACACCTATGCTGATTGCAAGTCAACTTCAGATTTGAACCAAGCGGTGTCAGACTTAGAGCAGCTTCGTTCAGCAAGTGGAGACGGCCCGGTGACACATGAAGGATTTGTCCTTCCTCTGCCCACACGTCTTGAACGCTTAGTGTCCAATCCAGCCAGTCGAGTCGCTGTTGATGTCGAGGCCATGGTTTCTGCCTGTGCACTACACGCTGGCGAGCTCGCCCTTGATCAAGGAGATATCGATAGTGCTCGTGACTTCTTTGTTTCAGTTATCACTTTGCACAAAGAAGAAAATTCTTATTACGTGCTTAAAGCCAAGACATTGCTTGGGAAACTTGGTCATGGCATTAACGTCTCATTTAACACTCCCTAAGCCATTCACTTATTTCTCTGCTATAGCCCAGTAGATTCCCTCGTACTGCCGAGCTGATCGCCTCCAGGATAAGTCTTTGTTCATCCCAGCTTCTATTATTGCATTCCATGTTTTCTGTTCTTTGTGCACGCATAGAGCAAGCATAATCGTAGAGAGCAATGCATCGGGAGAAGCATCAGTGAACCAAAATCCCGTTGCAGATTTCGATTGGACCGTAGACGGACGAAATGGTACAACCGTATCCGCTAACCCTCCAGTGCGACGTACGATGGGTACCGTGCCATACCTAAGGCCGTATAGTTGACTTAACCCGCAGGGCTCATAGCGAGACGGCATGAGTAACATATCTGCTCCTGCTTCAACTCGATGAGCCAATCTTTCGTCAAATCCAATGTACAAGCCAATATTCTCTGCGTATTCGGCTTGAACTGCCCTAAACTGTTGTTCTAGTTCGTAATCGCCGGATCCTAGAAACACAATTTGAAGATCCAGCGACATGAGCTCTGCGATGATCTCAAGCAAGAGATCAAAACCTTTTTGGAACGTCAGGCGACCGACCACACCCAGGACAGGCACCTCACGCTTCAGTAGACCAAATTCTTCTTGCAACGCCATTTTGCAAACTTGTTTCCCAGCCAAATTCTCCACTGTATATCGAGCAGGAAGGTAGGAATCTTGCGCAGGGTCCCAGACCTTTGTATCAATCCCATTGGTAATACCTAATATGCCATCTAGGCGGCCGGACAATACACCTTCAAGCCCGCAACCATACTCTGGAGTGATAATTTCTTTTGCGTAGGTTGGACTTACAGTGGAAACAGCATCTGCGCAAATGATGCCACCTTTTAGACAATTAATTGATCCGTAGTATTCAAGAGCGCTCGGGCAGAATAGAGATGGAGGAAGCCCGGTCTTTCCAAACTCCACAGCAGAAAATATTCCTTGATAGCCGAGATTATGCACGGTCAACAGCGTCTTGACCGATTGAAGGTCCTTATACTCACCAGGCAACGCTCTCAGATAAACCGAGCATAGTGCGGCCTGCCAGTCATGAAGGTGGAGTACATCAACTACCTCTCCTTGCACTTCCGCTAGCATACGTAACACATGAAGAACTGCCCGACAGAATAATGTAAATCGATCGAGGTTGTCCGGATAGTCATGATGATCCTCTTGGTAAATTCCTGGACGATCAAAATACGGATCATACCGTACGAGAAATACTCTGAGCGGGTGTGAGGCTTCCGTAACCGGTATGAGCTCCTCTTCAACCGTCACCTCTGCCTTCGTCTCCATCATTACAATTGAGAATCGCATGACCTCTCGGCGAACACATTGTGTCGTTTGGCCTCGGTATCCAGGCAAGAGCAATGTTACACGATGTCCTAACGCAGACAGTTCCTTTGCCAATGCCGTGACGACATCGCCCAAGCCACCGGTTTTTGCATACGGAACAGCTTCTGAGGCCGCCATCACAATGTGCAGCCTATCAAGTGACATTGAGTCCATGTAGGATTTTAATCGGAAGAACTAGGGCTTGAACGTTTCATCCAGGCGAGTCTTAAACCGGGCTTCATAGGACCAAGCTTTAGCAAGGGCTTGTAACTCCTCAGCCTTGAGCTTTTCCTTGTAGACAAGACGCTCATCGAGAAATACCAACAGCCATCCGTGATCGGGATAGGCAAAATAGACGCCTTCACCAGCATGGACACCGGCTTTCCACCCCTTTGGAGCCTCTCCGGTAGCTATACGCGATTGAGGGATCAAGCTAAAATCAGGCATCACAAAAAAGTAAGTAAACTCATTATGATAGAGCGGAGGAGTGCCCCACGAGTTTACGACCGCTTCCGTCGTGATTTGATCGAGCACCAGGTTCTCAGCCTGTACTAGACGCTGTTGCTCCTCCAACGTGGGTAAACCTGTACATCCGACGAAGAGCAAGACCCCCAAGAAGCCACGGAGCCCTAATACCTTTCTCCACCCGATGTCCATAGTTCCCATACCGTGTTTCCTTACAGAAGCCGTTTGGACTTTGCTTCAACCGGCTTGATCGGTTGACAGACATCGCACTGGCACAGCGCCCTCAGCAAATCGTACGAATAAATACCCGTATCATGTCCATCACTCCACTTAAATTGGAATGCATAACGGCCGACCGGCTGAATGTCCTGGAGCATGATCAAGAGCGGGATATCTTCAGGTATCAGACGCCGTGCTCCGGTCCATTCATCGACACAAGCAGCACAGGGGCAACGCTGGCGCAAATAGCGAACCGGGTAAATCCCCTGGTGCCCGTCACTCCACCGAATCCCTAGTACTCCTTTGTCGTGCCATTCCATATCTCGTGGCTCTACTGCGTGAACGGTCATGCTTCCCTCTTCAATCATCCTCCAAGCTCATCCCGGCAAGGCAACGGACAAAAAGTTCACAGGCGGTAACCGCTTACCAGCTACGACCGTCATGTACCCCTCAATTGCGTCTTCAACCTCACGCCGCACCTGTCCCGTAGCCCGCAACCGAGTAAGAATAGTAGGTGTTAGCCGAATGGCTTGCTGAAGAAACGACAGGCCTCCTCGAGAAAGCGCGACACATCGCACACGTTGATGTGCCGCACACATCTGACAGACAAGCCCTCCGGCAATTGGTGAAAATTGAGGATCGCCGAGCAGATAGGTCTTCCCACAAGAAGCACAATGCTCAGTCTGAGGACGGAACCCAGTCAATCCCAGCAACCGTATTTGAAAGAGCAACGCCGTAAAGGGAGGATCATCGCTTTCCTGAAGTGACACGAGCCCCTGCTCGAGCGTATCAAAGAGAGGAGGGTCCGGATCTCCGTCTGGAGTAATAGCCGACACGACGTTCACCATCCGTGCTGCTGAATCCATCAAGCGAAGGTCTTCTCGCAAGCCCTGCGACGATCTGACAAGGTCGACGTGCGAGATTCTGAATAGTGAGTCACCATTTTTTACAAACAGATTCAACCGACACAGGCTGAATGGCTCAAGAGCAGCGCCGAACCGGCTCTTCTGACGGCGGGCACCACGAGCGACCCCTCGTATCTTTCCCATGTTCTTGGAATAGCATGTGACGATCCTGTCGGCATCGCCCCACTTTCTACTCTTCAAGATGATCGCTGTCGTTTTTACGAGAGCCACTATCGTTTCCCTACGCTCCAATGAGGAAACAAACCGACCGCGTATATGCCATGCTTACCGGAGATGCTCCAAGAAAAGCGTGGCCAATGTTAGATAAATCGTAATCCCTGTAATATCATTGGCCGTCGTGACAAAAGGCCCAGCGGCTACTGCAGGATCAACCCCCATGCGTTTCAAGACAATCGGCGTAATCGTCGCCATACTGGTCGATACCAGGAAGGCAATAATCAGAGACGTTCCGACAACCATACCCAAAAACCCTTGCTGTAAGACCCACCCAACCAGCGTCAAGGTAATCCCACAGGCCAGCCCCATGACCAAGCCAATCTTCGCTTCACGAAAGAAAACCGGCCACACGTGGCTCAGCTCAACCATACCAGTGGCCAACCCCCGAATAATCAAGGTCGAAGACTGCAAGCCAACATTACCACCCATTGCGGCAATGACAGGAATAAAGCTCACGATCGCCACAACTTCCTGGATCGTGTACCGGAAATACCAGAGGATTGCGCCGGACAGGAGGCTGCCGACGAGGTTCGTGAACAGCCAGGGTAGCCGCAGTTTCGCAGAACCAAAGCTGGAAGACTTCAAGCCTGATTCTTCCTCAATGGCCCCGGCCATCTTCAACATGTCTTCGGTCGCTTCTTCCCGAATGACGTCAACGACGTCGTCAACGGTAATGATGCCAACCAGCTTGCCATCTCGCTCGACCACAGGAATCGCCAGCAGGTTATAGCTCGCGACTTGGCGCGCAACCTCCTCTTGGTCCATGTCGATTGCCACACTCATGACCTCACGAGTCATAATATTCTTGAGCGGTGTGGTCGGAGGGACCGTGAGAAGCTGCCGAAGTGAAAGGACACCGACGAGTCGATCATCTTTATCCGTCACATAGATATAGAACACCATTTCCGCATCAGTCGCTTGCTGCAATCGGCGAATCGCTTCCTGTGCTGTCGAATCCTCCGGCAACGAAAAGAATTCCGTCGTCATGATGGCGCCGGCCGTATCCTTTGGATACTTAAGAATGTCGGCCACTTCGGTCGAGTCCTCGGCCTTCATCAAGGCGAGAATTTCTTGACTGCGATCTTCTGGAAGAAACCCAAGGATATAGGCGACATCGTCAGGGCCAAGATCCTTCAACAGCCACGCGATATCGGAATGGAGGAGATCGGCAACCACCTGCTGAATGCTTTCCCCGTCGAGCTCACTCAATACTTGGCCCCGTTTACCTTCGCCACGAACCAGCTCAAAGACCTCTCGCTTTTCCTTGGGCGATGAGAGATGAGTGACGGCCTTCGCGATATCAGCGGGGTGCATACGCCCCAACATCCTGGAAAGGTTCGTGATCGCTCCACGGCGCAACAACTTCTGGACCGATTGAATCACAATGTCTGACTTCGTCTGCCCACGATCAGACTGATCGCGCAAGACTTCCCGCAACACATCACGCTCAGACACGCGAGTGCGTTGTTCCGACATACGTGGCTCTATCGGTCGTTCCGTCGGCTGCATACTCCCTTAATACCCCAACTGCACCAGTGTCTGTTCATTCTCGCGCCAGGACTTTCTGACCTTCACCCATAGTTCAAGAAATACTTTCATGCCGAATAATCGCTCCATATCCAATCGTGCTTGAGTACCAATGGCTTTCAATCGCGCTCCCTGCTTTCCGACTAGAATCCCCTTCTGTGTTTCACGTTCTACCAGGATCGAGGCCTTGATTTTAGCCAGCTTCCCCTGCTCAACGAACGCATCAATCTCGACGGCAACGGCATGTGGGACTTCTTCCTCGGTTTCTTGCAGCACCTTTTCCCGGATCATTTCAGCCGCCAGCGTCCTCATGCTCTGATCGGTGACCACATCGTCACCGTAGGCCCCGTCTCCCGAAGGAAGATGCGGCACCGTGACAGCGAGCAACCGATCAACATTGTCATCTTTCATTGCCGAAACCGGCACAACCTCAGTCCAGGCGTAGAGCTTGCCATAGCGATCAAGCACCGGAAGCAGCTTGTGCCTATTCACAAGATCGATTTTTGTCACGACCAGGATCACGGGCTTGGACCGTTTGGCCAGAGCCTCTTTCATATACCTGATGGCCGTCATATCTCCTGGCCCCGGCAGACTTGTCGCTTCCATGAGCATGTAGAGGACATCGGCCTCCTCTAACGTCTCGACGGCAGTTCGCACCATCCGCCTGTTCAGTAAGTGTTCCGGTTTATGCAGACCCGGCGTATCCAGAAATGCGATTTGTGCCCCCTCAACATGCACGAGCCCCATAATTCTGGTCCTCGTGGTTTGAGGCTTACTTGACACGATCGATATTTTCTCACCCAACAAATGATTGAGCAGGGTCGACTTCCCCACATTGGACCGTCCGATGATGCCTACTGTTCCGAACTTCATGGTTTTGACAAAGGCCTCGATTTCTTCTCTGAACCTGGCACCAACTGATACACTGTCTCTCCCTTCCGCACATACCCCAATTGCTCCCGAGCCAGCTGCTCAATCTTGGCCGGGTCGTGCTGCAAACGGTTAATATCACTCTGCAGCTCGATGTTTTCTCTGCGCAAGGTCGACAGTTCTTGCTCCAAACTCCTCGCCTGTTCGCGCATGGATAAGTACCGCGTGAGGCCCATTTCTCCTGAAAACAACGCCACCAACAGCCAGGCGCAACCGGCAACACCGCCCACCTGCGCGATGGTAACGACGCGACGCTGCCACTCCAGCCATTGACGGCCACGATTCCGCTTGATGGTCATCTGGTAATCTACCGATTGGGAAGCACCTATGCTCTGACAGGCACAGCCTCTCGCCCGCGATACAGAGCGGCTGATCCAAGCTCCTCTTCGATTCGAAGCAACTGGTTATACTTTGCCACACGATCCGTTCGAGATAAGGATCCCGTCTTAATCAATCCGCTGTTCGTCGCAACGGCAATGTCCGCGATCGTCGTATCTTCCGTTTCACCAGACCGGTGTGAAATGATCGCCGTGTACCCCGACCGTTTGGCAAGCTCAATCGCATCCAAGGTTTCGGTCAGCGTTCCGATCTGATTGAGCTTGATCAGAATCGAATTTCCGATGCCTTCCTTAATGCCTTTTGAAAAAATCTCTACATTTGTCACAAAGATGTCGTCACCAACCAGCTGTACCCGCTTGCCTAACTTCTCGGTGAGCATCTTCCATCCCTTCCAATCCAATTCGCTTAAACCATCCTCAATCGAGAGGATCGGATAGCGATCCAGCAACGTACCGTAGTAGCTGATCATTTCGTCCGACGAACGTTCCGATTTTTTCTCTGCTTCGAGGATATACCGCCCCTTCCCATAGAACTCGCTCGCTGCGCAATCCAATGCGAGGGCAATATCACGACCTGGCTTATACCCAGCCTCTTCGATCGCCTGAGAGATCAAACTCAGCGCCTCTTCATTGGATTGGAGATCCGGGGCAAATCCACCCTCGTCTCCGACAGCCGTGTTGAGCCCTTTCTTCTTTAAGAGGGCCTTCAGTGAGTGAAAGACCTCGGTCGCCATGCGAAGCGCATCACCAAATCGGCTCGCCCCCACGGGCATGATCATAAACTCTTGGAGATCCAACCGATTGTCGGCATGGGCTCCACCATTGATGATGTTCATCAGCGGGACCGGAAGCACTCGCGCATTGGTCCCACCTAAGTAGCGATACAGCGGCTGCCCTGTTTCATTCGCTGAAGCCTTGGCCACAGCCAACGATACCCCCAAAATCGCATTCGCTCCTAGTTTCCCCTTTGTTTTCGTTCCATCTAGCGCAATCATGGCCCGATCGATCGCGGCTTGATCAAACGCTTCTTTTCCCAGCAGCTCCGGCGCGATGACTTTGCTAATATTGGCCACCGCTTTGGAGACACCCTTTCCCATCCAACGTTTCTTGTCACCGTCGCGAAGTTCGATCGCTTCTTTCTCGCCAGTTGAAGCACCGGACGGCACGGCTGCTCGCCCCGTCGCGCCGCTTTCAAGCGTGACTTCCGCTTCAATGGTTGGATTACCCCGCGAATCGATGATTTGTCTGCCTCTAATTTCTCTGATTGCGCTCATACCTCTTCTCCCCTTGCATTCATTTGGCTACGCATCCAACCCCGTTCGTGAGTCCACGAGTTTCGTTCTAAGCAACGCATTCACCTTCCCTGGATTCGCCTTTCCTCCGCTCGCTTTCATCACCTGCCCCACCAGAAAACCAAGAACTTGTTGCTTACCTTCCTTGAACTGGGCGACTTGTGCGGGACTCTTTGCCAACACCTCATCGATAATTGTCCCCAGTGCCCCTTCGTCGGAAACCTGAGTCAGGCCTTTCTCTTGCACGATCTGCTCCGGCGACTTTCCACTTGTATAGAGTTCCGGGAATAACTCCCGAGCAACTTTTAAGCTGATCGTCCCCTTGTCGACCATCTGCAAGAGATCGACAAGCCGTTCAGGGCTAACTGGCGAAGCGGCAATATCTGTTCCAGAGTTATTCAACTCTCTCGTCAGCTCTCCCATCACCCAGTTGCTCACGGTCTTGGGTTGGTTGAACTGCGACACGCAGGCTTCAAAATAGTCCGCCATCGCTCTCGAGGCCGTCAAAACCCCTCCGTCATACTCGGGGAGGCCATATTTCTCAACGAATCGACGCATGCGTACAGCCGGCAATTCCGGCAACGATGATCGACACCCATCAACCCATGCCTGTTCCAATTTCAACGGTACGAGATCTGGGTCTGGGAAATACCGATAATCATGCGCTTCTTCCTTGGACCGCATGACCGCGGTTTCACCACGCTCAAAATTCCATAACCTGGTTTCCTGGTAGATTCTCCCGCCATCACGTAAGACCTTGGTCTGCCGTTTGATCTCATACTCCACGGCATCCTTCACATACTTGAACGAGTTGATGTTCTTCAGCTCGACTTTTGTGCCGAACTCCTTTTGTCCAACTGGACGAAGCGATAAGTTGGGCTCGCACCGGAAATTCCCCTCTTCCATATTGCCGTCGCAGACCTCGAGGTACATCAAGATATCTCGCAACCCCTTGAGGTACGACACCACTTCGTCGGCCGACTGCATATCGGGCTCTGTCACAATCTCCAGCAATGGGGTGCCGGCACGATTCAAATCTACTCGGCTCCCTCCAGTACCCGTCTCATGGACATTCTTCCCGGCATCCTCCTCAAGATGGGCCCGACGGATGCGAACTCGCTTTGTCCCTTCGGCACCAGCAATTTTAATCCAACCATGTTGGCAGATAGGGGACTCGTACTGGGAGATTTGGTACCCCTTGGGCAAATCCGGATAGAAGTAGTTCTTCCTGGCGAACTGGTTGTTCGCGGTAATCGTGCAGTTCAACGCCAGCCCTGCTCGAGCTGCCATTTCCACTGCCATTCGATTGATGACCGGCAGACTCCCTGGTAAGCCGAGACACACTGGGCACGTCTGACTGTTAGCCGACGCGCCGAACGTCGTGGCGCACCCACAGAACATTTTGGACTTGGTCCGCAACTGCGCGTGCACCTCGACCCCGATAACCGTTTCGTACGTCACCCTCGTTCTGCTCCTTCATCCTGGACACGGCCCCGCTCACGCCTCATCGCCTCTCGCCCGGCATCGAATGCTTCCCGAAGGACTGATCGTTTCGTCTCAACAAAGTCTTTACCCTGATCGACGACGTCTTCAAACGCCTCACCGGCTCGACCAGCGAGGTCACGAAGATCATGCTCAGCACGACGCGCGTACCTCCGAAGCTGATCTCGTGATTCATCCCCGGACTGCGGCGCCAACAACAAGGCGGCCACCGCACCCATCGCCGCCCCACTTAGAAATGCCAATAACACTGCCGCTGATGTTCCCCGATCATCCGCCATTGTGTGTCCCTCCTTCGTGTTTCATGCGTTCCCGCACGACGTGAGTCGCCGCCTTGAAGCCAGCCACCATGCTCGCGACATTGTTGAGAAGCGTCCCGCTCGATCCACGAACGACATTATGGACCTGCTGGACCGATTCACCGACCTCGCCTACCGCATGCAAGAGAACCGCGGCATGGTCGATCCCATCACGAGCCTGATTCGTCACCTCGTTCAGGTTCTGGCTCATCGACCGGAGTTCCGCCACGAGACCCGGCACTTCGACGTTCAACTTTGCAAGCAGCTGTTCGGACTCGGCGACAGTTTTCCGGACTTGCATCAACACCGGCACCAAACACCCCACCAGCACGGCAAAAGCCACGGCCACGAGCAGCACGGCGATCTCAACAGTGGTCATAGTTGGCAATCCTCCTGCTCTCTTCTTCCTTTAGTGCCATTCTTACGTATACTCACTCACTCCGTTTCCTACCGTATCGTAGGCTTTTTCTGATGCCATTGTGCCGATTGCTCATACGCATGTGCCGCCTGCAGCACGGTTTCTTCCTCAAACGCCCGCCCGATCAGTTGTAACCCGATCGGTACTCCTGCCCTGCTGAACCCGCAGGGCAGTGAAATCGCCGGCAGCCCTGCGAGATTGACGGAAATTGTGAAAACATCAGAGAGATACATCTGTAATGGATCTTCGCTCTTTTCACCCAGCTTGAATGCCGGCGTTGGTGTCGTCGGGGTGACGATGACATCGACTTGTTTAAACGCGGCTTCAAAATCCTGACAGACTAACGTGCGGACGGCTTGGGCCTTCCCATAGTACGCATCGTAATACCCGGCACTAAGTACATAGGTTCCCAGCATAATCCGCCGCTTCACCTCCGGCCCAAACCCCTCCTGCCTTGTCTTGATGTATAGATCGAGCAGGTCTTTGGTTTCCTTCGCACGAAACCCGAATTTTACCCCGTCGAAACGAGCGAGATTGGAGCTGGCTTCCGCCGTCGCCACCACGTAGTAGACTGCCACGGCAGCATCAGTCCTTGGTAGCCGAATCTCCTTCACCTCCGCGCCCAAGTGGCTCAACTCTTCGATCGCAGACCGGACCGCACGATCGACCTCCGGATCAAGCCCTTCAGCGAAAAACTCCACCGGCACGCCGACTCTCAGGCGTTTGAGATCCCGCTTCTGGAGCGCCTTCAGATAGTCCGGCACAGGCCGATCAATCGACGTCGAATCCAGGGGATCATGCCCTGCGATGGCTCCGAGCAGAAACGCCGCGTCCGACACGTTCTTCGTGATCGGCCCGATTTGATCCAACGAGGAGGCAAACGCCACCAACCCATATCGAGACACCCGTCCATAGGTTGGTTTCAATCCGACGACCCCGCAGAACGCT
This sequence comes from Nitrospira sp., assembly GCA_019636875.1. GTDB lineage: Bacteria > Nitrospirota > Nitrospiria > Nitrospirales > Nitrospiraceae > Nitrospira_D. The sequence continues at coordinate 26,497 of JAHBWR010000019.1, read as the reverse complement.
GCAGGCTGTCTAATGGACCCTCCGGTATCCGAACCAAGCGCGGCCACGCATTCCTCTGCCGCTACGGCCGCCGCGGATCCCCCACTTGATCCACCTGGGACGCACTGGAGATTCCAAGGATTCCGGCTAGGACCAAACGCAGAGTTTTCCGTCGAAGATCCCATTGCAAACTCATCGAGATTCGTCTTCCCCAACAGCATGTAGTCCTGTGCACGTAACTTGCTGATGACCGTGGCGTCGTACGGCGGCACAAAGTTCTGCAGCATTCGAGAACTGCACGTCGTGGGGACTCCGTCCGTGCAAATGTTGTCCTTGACAGCCAAAGGCATCCCGGTGAGCGGCATGGTCTTTCGCCATTCCTTGAGCTTCCGATCTAAGGCCTCAGCTTGTTCACATGCGACTTCCCGTGTTTGAGTCACAAAGGCCTTCACCCTCGGCTCTACCTGGCTGATACGAAGGGAATACGCCCGCATGATCTCCGTCGCCGTTACTTCTCCCGCCGCAAATTTTCTCTGAAGGTCAATAAGGGTTAGTTTATGAAGAGACATGAATCGCTCGCTCTCGATACAGACGGTGAGTGGGGACAAGGCGAACTGTCACGCACCTTGCCTGGCGTGGTCTATCAGTTCACAGTCACAATCCGATTTCTCTCATTCACTCTGACGATTCTTGGTACGTGTTTCTTAATTTCTTCTTCCCCATAATACTCGTAGCAGAAGATGATGATTTGGTCTCCAACTGCAGCTTTCCTCGCCGTAGGCCCGTTTAGAATGATCTCTCCCTTTCCTCGTGCCCCGTTGATCGCATACGTCATAAACCGCTCACCGTTATTCAGATTAGAGCAGACAATCGCTTCATACGGAAGGATGCCGGCCGCTTCCATTAAATCTTGGTCAATCGTCAAGCTTCCTTCATATTCTAGATGCGCACCCGTAACAGTCGCACGGTGAATTTTTGAACGCAGCATTTGTCGAAACATTGATCCTTCTCGTCATTCGTCAAACTTCGCTTGGCCTTTCGAGACTTCCATTCAGAAGACAGTCGTTTGACGGTTAACGCTCCTCTAAAATTTTAGGCACAACGAACCCACCTGCTTCGCATTCCGGCGCATTCGCCAAAGCTTTACCCGAAGGCAGCGATGGGCGTATGACGTCTTCTCGAAAGACATTCACTTGCCCCATGACGGTGGCAGTCGGCTCGACTCCCGTCGTATCACACTGATTCAGCTTGTCGACATGCGTGAGAATCTGACTCAGTTGCTTGGCAAAGGTGTCCTTCTCCGCAGACGTCACGGCCAATCGTGCCAATTGCGCTACCTTCTCAACATCCTGTTGCGTGATCTCCATCGTCCGAGTTCCTTACCTCAGCTCGCCCCCTACTCGACGGTAACACTTTTCGCCAGATTCCGCGGTTGATCTACATCCGCTCCTCGAAGCACCGCAATATGATAGGCTAAGAGCTGAAGCGGAATCGTAAACAGAATCGGCGAAATCAACGGATGGGTATCTGGCACGGTGAAGATCGCATCCGCAATCTTGCCGAGTTCTCGCTCCCCTTCAGCCACCAGCGCGATGACCGGCGCATGGCGCGCTTTGACTTCCATCAGATTACTGACCGTCTTGTCGTAGAGCCGGTCTCGCGGCGCCAACACGACCACCGGCATGTCTCTGTCGATCAGCGCGATCGGCCCATGTTTCATTTCACCAGCCGCATAGCCTTCCGCATGAATATACGAGATTTCTTTCAGCTTCAGTGAACCTTCCAGGGCAATGGGGTAGTTGATGCCACGCCCCAAGAATAGAAAGTTCCGCTTTTTGTAATAGCGCTTGGCGATCGCCACAATTTCAGCCTCTCGCTGCAGAACACTCTCCACCAACACCGGGAGACGGACCAACCGATCCAGCCAGGCCTTCCCGTCGGCCTCTTTCATCACATTACGAACTCGTGCAAAATGCAAGGCCAATAAATAGAGCGCGGTCAATTGCGCCGTGAACGCTTTGGTCGAAGCGACTCCGATTTCAGGGCCACAATGGGTGTACAACACCCCGTCCGACTCGCGTGCCAACGTGCTGCCCACAACGTTGACGATCGAGACCACGCGCGCCCCCTTTCTCTTCGCCTCCCGAGCAGCAGCCAGCGTGTCGGCAGTCTCACCGGATTGAGAAATCGTAATAAACAAATCATTTTTCCCGACAAGCGGATCGCGATACCGAAACTCGCTACCGATGTCTACTTGCACGGGAGTGCGAACCATTTCCTCGAATAAATACTTCCCCACCTGTCCTGCATGCCAAGACGTCCCACAGGCGACGATCCAAATCCGCTCCATCGAGGCGAATTCAGCAGGAGTCAGCCCGATATCAGGCAGATCGGCTTCACCGGTCTCGTAGGAATACCGTCCACGCATCGTATCAAGGATCGTCTGCGGTTGTTCGTGAATTTCTTTCAGCATGAAGTGGGGATAGCCGCTCTTCTCCGCCGCCGATGCATCCCACGTAATGGTAGAAGATGTACGCGAAACCGTGTGACCGTCGACGTCGGTTAGGTCAACCCCGTACTGCGTCACCACCGCAACGTCTCCTTCCTCCAGATAGGTCACGTCTCGGGTGTGCGTGAGCATCGCCATGACATCTGACGCCACATATGAGGCGTCTTGTGTTCGACCAACCACGAGAGGGCAACCTGATCGTGCAGCAATCAAGGTCCCGGGTTCTCGTTCCGAAATGACGGCGAGCGCATAACTCCCCCGCACATCTTTCGTAGCCAACCGCACAGCCTCGGCCAATGCCCCTCCTCGCTGAAGATACTTGTCGATCAGATGCGCCACGACTTCGGTATCCGTTTCCGACTCAAACTTGTACCCATCTTTTTCCAGCTGCTGCTTCAGCTGCTGATAGTTCTCAATAATTCCGTTGTGCACCAGCACACACCCTTTTGAGCGATGGGGATGGGCATTCTGTTCAGAAGGCTTTCCATGCGTCGCCCAACGCGTGTGACCGATGCCCACCGTCCCCTTCAACGCGTTGGCGTTGAGAGAGTTCTGGAGGTTCACCAGCTTTCCCACACTCCGCCTGACGGCAATCTTCTCACCCTGCAGAACGGCGACGCCCGATGAATCGTACCCACGGTATTCCAACTTCGACAGACCTCCGATCAGAATCGGCACAGCCTCTTGATTCCCGACGTATCCGATAATTCCACACATAGCTCGTCTCTCCACGTTCAGATTGAACGGATAGGCGGAGGGAGAGTGCTAGCACCCTCCCTCCCACTCACCTTTTCGCCGACTTCGCTCGTCCCTTCTTCGGCTTGGGCAACGCTTTCTTGGCTGTCGTCTTTGAGGCCACAGCAACACGTGCAGAATTCCCATTTGATATACCGATAGCCAGCACAGCTCGCCGTTTAGCCACCCATCCAACTCGATTTGTCTGTGCGACCCGGGCAATCGCCAATGAATCGGGTGGGACGTCCTGAGTCACGGTTGTTCCAGCGGCCACCACAGAGCCGTCTCCAACCGTGACGGGCGCAATAAGCTGCGTATCGCTACCCAGGAATACATTCTTGCCGATCACCGTTTTATGCTTGCGTACGCCGTCATAGTTACACGTAATGGTTCCAGCCCCAATATTAACGTTTTCAGCGATCGTGGCATCACCTAAATAACTCAGGTGGTTAGCTTTTGACCCTTCCCCCAATTCAGTCTTCTTCATCTCAACAAAATTGCCTACCTTCGCTTTCCGCCGCACCACGACACCTGGGCGAAGATGCACGAATGGCCCGAGATGTGCCTCATCGTCGACATGGGATTCACGCAGCACACAATGGTCGAGAACCTCGACATCATTTCCGATGACACAATCCGAAATACGGACACCGGAATGAATGGTTGTTCCCTCCCCAATCACGGTTGTCCCTTCCAGCGTCACGTTCGGATAGAGCACCGAATCTTTCCCGATGGTCACTCCGGCATCAATCCACACTGAGCGAGGATCCCGCATCGTCACGCCGGCATCAAGCCAGCACTCCCGAATCTGTTGCCGGACAACTTGTTCGGCAGCCGCCAGCTGTTGTCGCGTGTTGACCCCCAAACCTTCATCCGGGTCTTGAAGGGTCGCTGCGGCGACACGCCGACCTTGCGCCACAGCCATATGCACGATATCGGTCAGGTACAATTCACCCTGCGCATTATCAGGCTCCAGTTTGTCCAGCGCATCGAAGAGAAACTCTCCGGATACGACATACGTGCCCACGTTAATTTCGTGGGTGGCTCGCTCATCTGGAGTGGCATCTCGATCCTCAACAATCTTGAGCACATCGGGCGGGGCGACCGAGCCATGAGACCCATTGGACTCCCGCCGAATGACCCGGCCATATCCAGTAGGATCCTCAAGTTTCGCTGTCAGGAGGGTGACCGTCGCCCCCTGCGACTGATGAGTCCGCAAGAGCTCGCACACGGTCTGTTCCTTTAACAACGGCGTATCACCGTTAAGAATGAGGTACTGCGTCGGCCTTGCGGCCTTCTCGTCCAGGAACACGGGACGGCTTTGCATCACGGCATGCCCAGTCCCAAGCTGCTCCGCCTGTTTGACAATATGGAGCAGCTCGGCGCCCGGTCTCCCAACAACACCCGCTTCAACGACCTGCTGAACCCGGTCCGCCTGATGCCCGACCACCACCGCAATGCGATGCCCCGCCAGTCGTAACGCCACATCGACCGCATAGAGTACCATCGCCTGCCCCGCGACATGATGGAGAACCTTGGCATTATTGGAGTTCATTCGCTTTCCCAGACCAGCAGCCATCACAATAACCCCAAGGCCAGGGATAGGTTGGGAAGACTTCTGGTGATTGATTGCGTGTTTCATGTCACGCTCCGTAAATGAGACCTTCTTCATAAGATATAGTAGGCGACTCAATTAGCCGATCGGTACACCGGCATCCGGCTGTTTGATCTGACTCCATTTTGTCTCAGGATTGAGCGCCGATGCGATGGTGCCAGAGGGCGTATACAGACCGCCGGAGACGATCAGCTTCATCGCTTCCTCGATGCTGATATCAACGGACGTAACCTCCCGTTCCGGCACGAGCAGAAAATAACCGGACGTCGGATTAGGCGAGGTCGGCACATAGACATGGACCAACGCATCTTGCCCCAGCGCCGTGGTCTCGCCCTTCGTCACGCCTGTCACGAATGCGAAGCAATAATGACCGTTCTTAGGGAATTGGATCAAGACCACCCGGCGATAGGACCCTCGCTCTGAAAAAGAAAGAATATCCATCATAGACTTGAGAGTGGAATAAATCCCGCGGACGAGAGGCAGCCTGGTAAGCCAATCCTCCCAATGCCCGACGATTTGGCGACCAATAAAGTTCGCCGCAAACAGCCCAACAAAAAAGATGAGCAGGATGAGGGTCACGATGCCTAATCCTGGGATGTAGTGGTCCGGTACTAATTCCGCCATGGCATCACCCAAAATGCCATCAAGAGCGGTAAAGAGGGTCTTCAGGATCAGAATCGTGCCCCAGATGGGAATAACAACGAGCAGTCCTGTCAAAAAGTACCGTCGTAGAGCGGTCTTGATCATGAATCACCGACACCCAGTCAATGGTAAGAGATTGGATCTTTCATCTTACAGAGATCCGGACAGACCTCGCAAGCGTTTTCTTGTAATTTTCAATGGGTTAGGAGGTCAGTTCGGTCTTATTTCAAAAAGGTATTGGTCTTGCTATTCGCAATAGGCTGACATAGGATCGGTCGTCATTTTTTAAGGATGCGACGAGGGATTGGTATGCCGAGTGCTGCCCGACAATCACCGGGTATTTTCATCACCCTGGAAGGGGGTGAGGGAAGCGGAAAAACGACACAGGCCCGCAGGCTCTGCGCGTGCCTCGCCACTCACGGTTTCACGGTGCTCCGTACACGCGAACCAGGAGGAACCCTTCTGGCTGAACGAGTTCGTACCATCCTCCTCGACCAGCACAAGGAAACCATCGCTCCGGAGACAGAAGCATTGCTCATTCTGGCAGCCAGGCGTCAGCATGTCGATCATGTCATCAAGCCTGCCCTCGCACAAGGAAAGACCGTGGTGTGCGATCGATTCTCCGACTCAACAATGGCCTACCAAGGGTATGGGCGTGGGTTGGACCTACGGATCCTCCGCACGATGAATCATTGGGCGACCGGAGGGTTGGTCCCCCATCTCACCTTGCTCTTCGACGTGTCCGTTCCCGTGGGTCTGCGGAGAAGGCGAGGTCAAAGTTCCACGCAAAATCGATTGGATCGCGAAGCCGAACAGTTCCACGGGAAGGTCCGCGCAGGATTTCAGGCGCTCGCGAAAAAAGAGCATCGGCGTATCATCACAATTGACGCATCCTCATCCATTGAATCGGTCGAACGTACGGTCGAAGGTCTCGTTACGAACTGGCTAAACACCCATCGTTTCCCAAAACCACATCGCCGTTAAGACGCATGCCTTTCGCTGAGATCATAGGACACGAACACCCCATCGCCTTACTTCAGGCAAGTATGCGCAATGGACGCCTGGCCCACGCCTATCTCTTCCACGGCGAGGCTCGGATCGGAAAGTGGATGACCGCTCTACGGCTGGTCCAAGCCCTGAACTGTGAACAGCCGAGCACCCCGGACAATTCCGACAGCTGTGGCCACTGTCGGTCCTGCTTGCAAATCGCGACTCGGACTCACCCGGACTGTTTCGTGATCGAACCTGACCCCGAAGCATCAACACCGCAAATAAAAATTGAGCAGGTCCGAGAGATCGAACAGCAATTCGTCTATCGACCACTCATCGGGGAATGGAAGATCTGTCTTATCGACGAAGCCGATCGTTTGACCATCGGTGCAGCCAACGCACTGCTCAAGACTTTGGAAGAACCACCCGGGCATGGGCTTTTTATCCTTGTAACCAGCCGACCACATGCACTGCCGATCACCATCCGATCACGCTGTCAAGCACTCCGCTTTACCGCCCCGGCCCTGACACAGGTCGAAGCGGCCGTGATCCTCAAACGTGAGCTTCCGCCGACTGATGCCCATTTCCTCGCCGTCCTTGCTGATGGACGCATAGGAGAAGCGCTCGAAACCAATGTTGCCGAAGTTCGGGCACGACAACAAGAATGGCTCACATTGGTGAGGCCACAGTCTTTGACATCAAGCACGGCCATCCTCTCAGCCGCCGAGAGTTTCGCTAAGTCGGACCGCGGAGAGGAAACGCTCGTCTGGCTCACACGATGGATCCGCGATCTTGCCATCCTCATCGTAGGTGGAGACCGGGACCAGATTCTTCACCTCGACCAACTCGCCGACTTGCAGCACTACGCCCAACGGGCGGACGTCGACCAACTTGTGACGCTTTTGAGTGACATCGAGCGAACCCGGCAGCAAGCCACACGGCATCTGAACATGCAGATGGCCCTCGAAACGACCTTTTTTCGTTTGCGTGAGGCGCTCGGGCTCATCCCAACCGGTGTCTCCGCCTAGAAATCGACGTACTCAACCTGATATCTTGCCCTCGCTATGGCGAAGGACAACGCCTTTTACATCACGACACCGATCTACTATGTGAACGACGTTCCGCATATCGGCCACGCCTACACCACGATTGCCGCTGACGTGCTGGCGCGTTATTGGCGGCTGCGCGGGCGCGAGGTATTCTTTCTCACCGGTCTCGACGAGCATGGCCAAAAAGTCCAGCAAGCAGCAACCAAGGCCGGTATCGATCCCCAGGCTCACTGCGATAAACTCGCACCCCAATTTGAACAGCTCTGGAAGAAATTAAATATCTCGAATAGCGCCTTCATCAGAACGACCGATCCACCGCACAAGTCGGTCGTGCAGCGATACCTGCAACAGCTCTACGACAAGAATCTGATCTACAAAGATTCCTACACCGGATGGTACTGCACGTTCGACGAACGGTTCTGGACCGAAAAAGATGTCGAGCACGGAGTCTGTCCTGACTGCAAACGCCCCGTCGAGCAACTCAGCGAACACAATTACTTCTTCAAGATGGGGCAGTACCAAGACCAACTGCTTGACCATATTCAGAAAAACCCATCGTTCATCAGACCGGAATCGCGTCGAAATGAAGTCCTAGGATTTCTGCAAACCCAGAAGCTTGGTGACCTCTCGATCTCGAGACCAAAGTCGCGACTTTCCTGGGGCATCGAACTACCATTTGATAACAACTATGTGACCTACGTTTGGTTCGACGCGCTCGTGAACTACATCTCTGCCCTCGAGTACAAATTGGCAACCCCATCGGTTGAGAACTATTGGCCCGCTTCTGTCCATCTCGTCGGCAAAGATATTCTCACAACTCATGCCGTCTATTGGTCCACCATGCTGATGGCACTGAATCTCCCACTCCCAAAGAAGATCTTTGCCCATGGCTGGTGGACGGTTGAGGGCGAAAAGATGTCGAAGAGCCGCGGCAATGTTGTCGACCCCAATAAGATGGTCGATGAATTCGGCACTGACGCATTTCGCTATTTCTTGTTGAGAGAAGTGCCGTTCGGACAAGATGGGGATTTCTCACAGGCCGCCATGATCACCCGCGTCAATAGCGATCTTGCCAATGGGTTGGGCAATCTCCTCAGCCGGACGCTGACGCTGATTGAACGAACCCAGGCAGGACAGGTACCAGCCCCTGAGGCAATCGGACCGCTAGAGCAAGAGCTGCAGGGGGCAGCAGTGGGACTCTTGAACGAAACACTCCCGCACTATTTCGCACAGCTGGAGTTCAATCGAGCGCTCGAATCGATTTGGCAAGTGGTCCAGCTGGCGAATCAGTATGTCGATAAGACCGCACCTTGGACCTTGGCGAAGACTGATCGCGATGCCGCACAGCTCAAAACCGTTCTCTACACCATGGCAGAGACACTCCGCTTCCTCAGCTTGGCCGCCTATCCCGTTATTCCCAAGAGCGTGCAATCACTCTGTACCCAACTTGGCCTCTCGGTTGATTTCGCCGACCCGATACTCAAACACAAGATTGAATGGGGCGGTCTAAAACCTGGTACCGCCATCCACAAAGGCCAGTCACTTTTTCCTCGCATTGAAAAACAACCAGGAGCGAAACCCGTGACCGAATCATCTATCCCTTCACAACCGACACCTTTTACCTCAACACCCTCAGCACCCCAGGTACCGCCCGCGACACCGCAGATCACCATCGACGAATTCATGAAGGTTCAGCTCAAGACAGCGAAGGTGCTTTCCGCCGAGCGGGTGCCGAAGTCGGAGAAGTTGATTAAGTTGGAGGTCTCCGTCGGAACAGAACAACGCCAGATCGTTGCTGGAATCGGGAAGAAGTACGAGCCGGATGCACTGATCGGCAAAACCATCGTGATTGTGGCAAATCTGAAGCCGGCCAAGCTCATGGGTATCGAATCGCAGGGGATGGTACTTGCCGCGGGAGACGCTGATGTCCGCGGGCTGCTCACCGTCTTGGAAGAAGTCGATCCAGGCACGAAGGTGAAATGACCCGGTTATCCCTCCTCTCACGAGCACTCATCCTCTCACTGCTTCAGTTTCCCAGTTTTCTGACTCCAGCCAACAGCCAGCTACTACCCCACAGCCCCCTCAACGGGCCTCAACCGACGACGGTCATTGTCCGCGTCGTCGCTCACGGAGCCATGGTCCTTGGACGGGAAGTTGGCGGAGCACGCATCACCATCACCGATGTGGAGACTGGTTCAATTTTGGCGACCGGCCTGCAACAGGGAGAGGCTGGTGATCAGAATCAAATCATGCGGACCCCTCGCATGATGGAAGAACCCATCTACAGCTCTCGTCCCTCCGCCGCTTTTACCACCACCTTGCAATTGCAGAAACCGACGGTCGTGGAGATCTTGGCCGAAGGACCCTTGGCACACCCTGCCTCGTTGCAGCGGACCCGTAAAACTATCCTCTTGATACCAGGTGAGGACCTCACCAACGACGGCATCGTCCTCCATCTTTATGGCTATCTCGTCCACATTGAACGACCGACACCTTACGAACCCTTGATTGCCAAACATGATGTCACATTGCAGGCGTCGGTTAGAACCCTGTCCGGTTCCCTCGTCCGCCCCCATGGCGATTGGGACTCAAGGAAGATCCGCATTTATGGAGAAATTTTGATCGGAGACCGGGTCATGGAGCGACTACAGATGTTCTACGATGAGAGGAGTCGAATGTTTGAAGCGCCGTTCTTTGTGCCACCATCAGGAGACGTTCCCGACGGCATCACGCTGCGCGTCATCGCAGCCGACCTCTCAACCGGCAATTCAGGAATGGACCAGGCCGACTATCCCGTGTTGAGCCAACGTGTTTCCTCAACGTCTAAACATTGAGTAATCCCCGCACATAATCAGATGATGCCCACGATGCAGTGATCAATTCCACCCGGCAACCACTTCGTGGAACGGATTTGGCATAAAACCCCTTATAGGCTCCGTATAGTTAACAGAGGCCCGATCTATTTTGCTCCATTCCCGTCCCTATCGAGGCAATCTAGCTCGTTGGTTTTCGTTACTGGTCGATCAAGGGGGACGAAACTGAACGAACGACCTTTGCATCCTCACAGACAGTGATTGTTCTCATCTGCTTACGCCAGTTGGAGAGCCCACATGAGTCGACAGAATCCTAACCAGATCATTCGAACATGATGGGAAAGGAGTGTGATGGAGCCACTCTATTTGTCCACAGAAGGAATGTCGGATGCGGAACAGATGTTGCTTTCTATGATTTTCTCATTTGCCAGCGACCAGCTGACACGAGATTGGACGATACGCCAAGGCGGAGACAGTCATGTGGTGATCTACGATTTTACCAACCCACGAGCTCGACTGGCCTGGGAGCGAAACCGAGCCTCGACACATCCCATTCCTGTGGTGCTTTCAGAAGACCCAATCCCTGACTTGCAGTGGGTACTACAAAAACCCATTCGAACTCATAGTCTTATTCCGTTCCTAAATCAGCTATCGGAATGGATGACCAACCAGACTTTCCACCAGCCCGAGACATCGGTTACATCATCGCCCCGCGATGACACATTTAACTCGTTGAAAAAGCGCCTGGCAGAGGTCGCTTCCTCCAGCGGGCCTAATAGGGAAAATCCTCACGACCTGAAACTCATCATTGCCGGTCCTGTGACCGCAGGCAAATCTACCGCCATACGCACGATCAGTGACATTGCACCAATCAGTACCGACGTACCCACATCCGACTCTGTCTCCATCCTAAGACCAAGGACGACCGTGGCGATGGATTACGGTGAGCTGACCCTCGGAGACGGGCGAAAGCTCCGACTGTACGGCACGCCCGGCCAACGCCGATTCGATTTTATGAGCAAGATTCTCTGCCGTGGAGCGTTGGGCCTTGTGGTCTTGATCGATAACCGTGTAAGGAATCCGATGGCTGAGCTGGATTACTACTCGGCCCTATTCTCCGACCTAGCTGATGAATCAGCAATGGTAGTTGGTGTGACCCATCAAGACCAAGCACCGGAACCCGGATTAGATCGGTATGAATGGCGTCTTCAAGCCTTGCACAAGCCATGGCCGGTATTCCCTGTCGACCCACGAAACAAATCCCATGTCATCACACTACTTGATGGGCTGGTCACCATGCTCGAACCTTCACGAGGACTCTGTGGCGCTGTCGGGAGAAGCTGAACGGACGGTCTTGGACCAGGAAGTCAAGCACCATCTGGACACGTGTGAGGTTAGGCAGTTTCTGATCATTCAGAAGACGCGTGTGGGAGGACTTCAGCCATGAGTATTCTCATCGTGGATGACTCATTAATCGATCGAAGCTTGACGGAAGGGATTCTCCACAAGTCAGGATATCCGGATACGATTACCATGGATTCGGCACATGCCGCTTACGGGTATTTGGAGCAGGAAGCGTTGCATCCTGGATCGCCGACGGTCGACCTTATTCTCATGGACATCATGATGCCGGGAACCAACGGGCTTGAAGCTTGTCGATCAATCAAGGCTGATCCGCGACTGGCAGATATCCCCTTAGTCATGGTGACCGCCAATACAGACGAGGACAGCCTGCGACAGGCCTTTGCAACCGGCGCGATCGACTACATCAGAAAGCCGATCCTGGCGGTCGAACTTGTTGCGCGCGTCTGTACGATTCTGACGATGCAAACTGAGATGACCATGCGGAAACGCCGGGAGCGGGACCTGGCAGCAGCGATGCAAGAGCTCAAAGCCTTGCGTGGCTGTACACCCATCTGCGCTTCCTGCAAACGCATTCAGGGTCCAGGGGGAGAATGGGAAACCCTCGAAGACTTTGTGAAAGGCCATGCGAATCTCCGTGTGGACGACACCATTTGTCAATATTGTGTTGAGCAATGGCAACATGACCGAACGGCAGCCTAGCCACTCCTTTGTCTTCCCGATGCAACCACTTGTTTCAGCTCCTAAGCTCAAAGAGTGTGCTTGCCTCCTCTAGGATTGTGTCGATGATGAAACATGATCTGATTCTGCTCACCCCCATACTCGCACTCTCTCGATCGCAACTCTGAAGGTTCAGGGTAAAAACGTTCGGCAATACTTGCCGCATGACATCGCCCATGCGAAACTGTCATGTATGACGGCGCTTGCCTCCTACTCGCATCTCCGATCACGACTGAAACTTGCCCTGGCTCTGAACGCGGTCATCATTGCCGCGGAGTTTATCGGAGGATGGGTCCTTAACAGCATCGGGCTCATGAGCGACGCTGGTCACAACCTCGTAGACCAAGGTGCCCTCTTTCTTGCTCTCTATGCGCACCTTCTCACTGCCCGGCCGGCTTCCGAAACGCGAACCTTCGGATATCATCGGGCTGGTATTGTCGCCGCGTTTCTGAACAGTTTCATTCTTTTGCTAACTGCACTCGGCATCGCCTTCGTTGGCATAGAACGCCTGTTCCAACCAGTTCCGGTCGACGGAGGGTGGGTGATGGCTGTAGCAGGCGTCAGCTTTGCCGCCAACCTTGGAATTGCGTTTCTACTCCAACGTGGAGCAACGGACGATCTCAATATTCGCAGCGCCTTCTGGCATATGTTAGGAGACGCCTGGGTGTCACTCGGAGTCATCGTCAGCGGTGGAGCGATTCTCCTCACCGGTTGGACTATTTTAGATCCACTCATCAGCCTATTAATCGTCGCGGTCATTCTTCGTGGAGCTTGGCCGATTTTTCAAGAGTCGATGGATATCCTACTGGAATCAACTCCTCCGGGTATCCGGGTCCCCCACGTCGCAGCAACTATCGAATCGATTCCAGGCGTCAACAATGTCCATGACCTCCATATCTGGGCGGTCGAGCCTCGTCTCATCATGCTCACCAGCCACGTCACGATCGACCCCCATTGTAGTCCCCTAGAGCTTCTACAACTGATCCAGAACCGGATCACTGCGGAGTTCGGCATCAAACATATGACCATTCAACTGGAAACCGAATGTTGCGATCCCGACGACATTCACTGCGACCTGCGCAAACTGACCGAACAGCACGACGAAACCCACATCTTTGCACACCACCATTAGTTTCTTCGACTTATTCAGACAGTCCTTCGTAATTCTCGTCTGGGAGACAGACGAGCCCTACCAAGTGTCGAGGCTGCAATCCTGGAGCCTGAATGGAGGCCAAGTGGTTCGGCTCACCGTAGAAATAGAAGCCAGAGATAAACCGCACTGATCACGACAGATCCGATCATGACAGGGAAACCCAATCTGAAGAACTGCCAAAACGAAATGTGATAACCCGCCTTCCGCGCAATATCCACGATCACCACGTTCGCACTTGCCCCGATGATCGTACCGTTGCCGCCTAAGCAGGCGCCCAACGCCAACGCCCACCATAAGGGAATGATATCCGCTTGATGGACCAACGCCGTATAGTCTGAAACATCCGGATGCAGCGAGCGGGCCAGGTCCACGATGAGAGGATTCATCGCAGCCACATAGGGAATATTGTCGACAAACGCCGACAATACCGCCGAACCGGCTAGGACTGCGAGCGTCACTCCAGCCATGTTGCCCTCCGTTACACTCACAAGCCGCTCAGCAAGATATCGGATCGCCCCGATCTTCACCAGGCCTCCGACCAGGATAAACAGGCCGATAAAGAAGAAGATTGTCTTCCACTCAACCTCTGCCAAATACTTCATCTCCTCGGTGTCATGTGATCGCCCTCGCGCATGACCGAGCAGCATGAACGCACTCGCACCCAATAAGGCGACCGTCGCCGGCTCAAGGTGGACGAAGGAATGGAACGCAAAACCAAGATTGACGCCTCCGAGGGCCCACAAACAACGCCGAAGTAATCCTGGATCACGCACCGCATCTTTGGGGTTGAGCGCCATCACTGCCTCCCGTAGGTGTGGAGCCACCATCATATTTCGGCCAAAGAGGATCCACATCGTTCCAAGAAACACAGCCATAATTACCGCTGCGATAGGCCCAAGGACCGATAAGAAATCAAGGTAGCCCAACTCAGCCTTGCTAGATACCATGATATTCGGTGGGTCACCGACAAGTGTGGCCGTCCCACCGATGTTGGACGACAATGCTTCGCAGAGCAGAAACGAGATGGGGTTCAACTCCAAACGCTTACTGATAGAAAGCGTCACCGGCGCCATCAGTAACACCGTGGTGACATTGTCGAGCATCGCTGAGAGGACGGCAGTCAAGAGTGCCAGCAGGACCATCAAGCGGAAGGGGCGAGCCTTGGCTCGTTTCGCAGCCCAAATCGCTAAAACCTCGAACAAACCGGTTTCCCGGATGATGTTAATGATAACCATCATCCCGATTAATAAGAACACGACATTGTAATCCACCCCATACTCGTGGGAGTAAAAAGCCTCGTCCTGCGTCACAACACCGAAGGCAATCATCAACGCGGCTCCACTCAAGGCGACTATGGTCTTATGAATCCGCTCGGTCATAATGACCAGATAGCAGATGCCGAATATGAAGAGCGCCAGACTAGTCGTTGACATGGGTGGGCCTATTCGCTTGTTTCGTGAGCGGAGGGAGAATTGAGCTGTTACGGTATTATCAAGAAACCGTTGGTCCTATGCAATCAGAGTCGCCGTGCATAGAATCCCATGCGTTAAGGGCTCGACATCCACGCAACGCTTCCAGACTCGTGAACGCGCAGGTATAGGATCCAAGCAGCCATGAACCCAAAACTGTTCTTAGGTCAATTGGAAGGTCGGTCCAGAGCAGAACTTCAAGGCGTGAGAGGGACCAAGAACTTGAGTGAACTCATCGAAGGGATACTACCAGAACCGGAAAGGACCGGAGTCTAAATGCACAAACCTCGAACGTTTATAAAATCCGACCCCGCCGTATCGCAGTTCCAGTGCGGCCTGACGAAGTTGCTTCGGGTGCACACCTTCGATCATGAGATCGATAGCTTGCCCCTGCATATGGAGGCTGTTTCTGGCAGCATGTCCACCTTTCCGCACGAGGATGGCATTGTACTCCGGAGACCGGAAACCCGAAATGAAATGGATGTCCTTTTTAGTCCCGAGTTTTTTCTGAACCAAATTCACATGCTCCAACACGCGGACGTCGATAGCTCCGACCTCCCCCGAATAGTGACAGCGCATCAGATAATTCACATCGTCCAGCGCCTCAAGGTCATAATTACCCGCTTCGTCGCGATAGGTCACATCCAACCACTCGTCTGTCCACGCATTCACTAACGTCAGCCGCCCCTCGGGAAGCTCACGTGCTTGAACTGGCGATGGACCAACGAACCGTCCACTGAGCAGGAGAGTTCCGACCACCGACGCCTGAAGAAATGCCCGGCGAGTCCAGACCCATTTGGACCTATCGGCACTATTCACTGGAATGCTCCTTAATATGGGTGGAGAAAATTCACCACGGTGGGTGTTATCGGTCTGTCGACTTGTAACAAAAAATTAATCATGAGGTCAACCCAAAACTCTTTCCTCCATGTAGCGTTGCGCAGCATCCATTCGCATTCCATAGAGACATCGATACGCCTGCCGTTGACTGGACTCGAAACAAATAAGACTTCGAGGCACGACATCATGGATGGAGCTGATCGGCCCCATCGTGCATTCATCGTTTGTACGTACAACTAGATATCCTTTATTGCTAGACACTATCGGGCCCCATCGGTATGATCAACGTGTATCCCTAGAACGACTATGGCAACTATTCTAGTCATTGATGACGAACCATCTATCCGGGGCCTTCTCAAAGAGGTCCTAGAAAAAGCGGGGCACCGCGTGCTTCAGGCCGAGGATGGGCGTAAAGGATTGACGCTCTATCAACAGGAACCGGTCGATCTCGTAATCATGGATTTGTTGATGCCTGAGACCGACGGACTGGAGGCCACCCTGCAGCTCACCCGGGAATATCTCGACGCCAAAGTGATTGCGATCACAGGAGCTCAAGGCGACCAGAATTTCCTGGATGTCGCCAAACTCTTCGGCGCTCGACGCGCGTTTGAAAAACCGTTCGACATCAATAAGCTGCTTGAAGCAGTGGAAGAAGAACTCGCTGCGTAGAAACGTGGAAGTCGCTCACTCCCCTGCTCCAGCCAATCCATTGACGCTGGCTTACCCCAAACGGTTTCTCAGGAAGATCCTGCCGTGACTCTTTGTGGCCGACTTGGTACCAACACCGATCACGGATGTGATCCGGGAAATATTGGCCCCTTCACGCTGTCTGTTAGATGATCGTGCATGGATCGTAAGTCACCAGAAAGGATCGCGCTCTTCACACGACCGAAACACGAGAAGCGCATTCTGATCTGGTTTGTGATTCTCGTCCTCGCACTTGCACCCATGTTCCCAGTGAGTAATTTCGTAGGACACTCGCACTGGGAGCAAGTTCGTTGGATCCCCTTTCAGGGTTTCTCTTGGTCCAAAAACATGCTCAAGGACATTATCACCAACACGCTGTGGTTCATGATGTTTGGATACCTACTCCATTACCAACTGAATCGGAATCCAGGCTCTCGTTGGACTATTGTTGCGATTATTACCATCGCAGGCGGCGTCTCACTTTCCAATGAACTCTTCCAGGTCTTCTGCCACAGTCGCTTTCCATCGATGACGGATGTCGCCTGTAATGTTGGTGGTGCCGGTCTTGGTGCCTACGGCGCCGTGAAATGGCCCTATGAGAAGTGCTATGGAGCTATGAACCGCTATTTCGCTAGCCGTTCAGGCTTCTCCTAGATGTGCCATGAACTCCAAAATGCTAAAATCTATCTTACACTCAATTTTCAAGAAGGTCGGTATTGCCCCGTGTAGCCATAGGCATTAAAAAGAATCAGATTCGGGAAGAATATGTATGGTGGTTTCTCAGTATCACAAACCAGCACTCGATCAAGATATCGGTTTCCAATTTTAAGATGGATTCTAATGGGCATATGGTAATTGCGCCTGTCGAGATCTATTCTCAACACCTCCCATGCCAACAATTATTAACCGGAGAGAGAATTTGATAGCTTCAGACACCCCGCTCTTCAAACGCGATCTATTGCTTCTGGTTGGCTTGTTTATTTTTGAAGCGTCATTCACGGTCATCGCAATTGCCTTGCTCATGAAAGGGAGGAGACCCTTTCAAGTATTTCTGACCACCAGACCCGGCCTTGCGTTTCTGTGGGCTGTCGTCGCCTTTCTCGTAGGTGGGACTCTTATAATCATTCAGTATCGAGCGAATAGCCGATCACCCTCTCGTCACTTCCGCCTGGTCGTGGCGATGAACCTCCTTACCGTGATGCTTGTTGTGATCACCGGCGAGCTCGCGCTAAGAGCTGGAGTTCGCAGTAAGTTCGGGTTCGAGTTCGTTGGAACAACGATGTTGAAACCAAAAAGCTGGGAAACAATCAGACGCCACCTTCGTCAAGTTGTCAACCGCAGTGAAGGCGACCACGCCTTTCACACCTATGATGAGCTGTTGGGATGGAGGCTCGGACCGAACAGAAACAGTGCCGACAGCAAGTACTGGGCCAGCACGGAGGGGTTACGCGCTCCGCATGAAGGGATTTCGTTTAGAAAAAGTGTCCAACAAACGGACATTGCGTTAGTCGGTGACTCCTTTACCTTCGGTTATGAGGTAACGTATGAAGAAACATACGGGTACTATTTGGAGCAGATGTTAGGTTCGCAGTTTCGGATTTTGAATTTTGGGGTGTCGGGCTATGGCATCGATCAAGCATTCCTTCGATATGAGAGAGATGTCCGCCCGTGGAAGCCGAAAATTGTGGTCTTTGGCTTTATCTCTAATGATGCCGAGCGCACCATGTGGGTATACCCCTTTGCGAGTGGCATTGGATGGTGGGACTACCCTTTCTCAAAACCACGGCTGATCTTGTATGGGGAGGAGCGCGTGAATCTCAATGTGCCTACCCTATCTCCCGAGGCTATCCTTTCACGAAAATCGATTTCTGAACTACCCGGGATCGAATATCAACGGGGCTATTCGCCGAACGACTGGCAGGAACGATTTTATCATTACTCCTATCTGATTCGGCTGCTCGAAAGCTACTCTTCTCCTCCGTCGCCGGTCTCTCCAGAGGTCTCGAGAGAGACCCTTCTATCGATCAATGCCTCCATCCTGAAGACGTTTCTTCGGTCAGCCGAAAAGGAACAGTCGGTTCCGCTCGTGATATTTTTCCCGAGCGACCACGAGCTGGAGAAGCCGAAAACTACTCTTCCCCTGGGCAAGCAGGTGCTAGAAAAGGCTGGGATTGAATATATTGACCCCACATCCTGTCTGTTGGAAGTGCCCCCCGCCGACCGGTTCATGCCCCAGCATCATTATACACCGCAAGGTAATGCAGCGATTGCAAAATGTCTGCTTCCTGCTGTTCACCAAGCCCTGAGGCAAACCTCCGTTCGCAATTGACACCCGCAGAAACGCTTCTGCCGCGATCACTACCTACCCTCAACAAGCCATATACCATTTCTCTGAATAGAAAACGGTGTTGCTAACTTCTCCAAAGCTTCTATCTTTTCAGGCAACCGCTGGTAGTGAGAATACACCGCGGTCTTTCATAGAGTTATCGCCTGCCGGTGAGTTCCTTCCGGGCTAACCCTCGCATCATGGCTGGATCGGCATAGCCCACCTCACTCAGCGCATCCATGAGGTGAATCCCCTTTGATGCCACCAATTCCTTCGCCTTTGCAGAGTTCTGCGCACTGAATCGTGCAACAGCTGGCTGACCATTCACGATCTGGCAAGCCAACAGCTCTCCGTTGACATCGAGAGTGCCGCCTTGCTCGATCAGTATCTTGGCCTGCGTGATCGTGATGCCGTGGAGCTCAGCGAACTCCTGTAAGCCTCCGGTTTCGACAAGACGGCCATCAGGCATGATACAGAGTCGCTTGAAATGCGGGGACCAGTCTTTGCGAAAATCGATGTACTTGATATCGCCACCTTTGGCTACCACACGATCTACCGTTCGGTAGTCCAACCCAAGATTCTTCTGTTCAAGCTTGGTCTTCAGCTCGTCCGGCAAGGTCTTTCGAAAAATCTCACGTGCGGCATCAAGAAGAGGAATACCTTTGGTTCGCACTAATTGTTCAGCCTCTGCAAATTGCATGAGATCTAACGTCCATGTTTGTTTAGGCCGGCTGGAGAGATCAATCCAGCAAGCAAACAATCCCCGAGTGAGCAACCCTCCGACCTCGGGATACACATAGGTCCCCCCTTCAGTCAGCAGCTTCATCATCGTCTCGAGCGGCACATCATAGCTTTCAGAGAGAATCTTCGCATGGGCTGCAAGATCTTCTGGTTCCGTCATGGCACAAACCGTTACGTTCCCTGGAGCATCAAACTCCGAATAGTCTTCGACGATGTTATAAAGGACTGTCCGCTTGGGCTTCTCAACTTTCTTTTTGATCTTAAACATAAGTCACCCTAGCGCACTGACTCATGATGGACGGCGCTGCAAGTGGTGATAGGGCGGCAAGGTCTGCAATCGTTGATCTTCAACTGGGCCACCGATGGTGAAGTGATAGAGCGATTGCAGCCTCATCCCCTGTATCCCAACAATTTCGTGGACCGGGTCGTCAAAAAAACAGCCGATCCCCGTCGCCCGAACTCCCGCTGCCTCCGCTTCCAAGTACAACACCTGTCCGAGCAAGCCTGATTCCCAAAACATCCGTGGATACCACCAAGCCCCTCGTTGCCGCAAGGTCCCCTCAAACTCCGCCACCATGCCGAATGAGAAAGCGCTGTCGCCGGCGATGTCCTGATGGCAACTCACCTGAGCCGCAAGTCTCTTGGCATCACCTTCGAGCAGCCAATACAGGGGAAGTCCCTCCGGGCAACCAGGAGCGATCGTCCAATTGAGCTCGGGATTCATAGCCTGTTGGATGAACGAGAGTTTTTTCTGATCCCGTACGAGACAATACAACCCAGGCTGCAGCCCATCCACACGATGAACGAATATCATGAGGTGAATGGCAGGGTCATAAGGCCAGACATCCCACGGTACTGGTCGTCCCAACTGTGACCGTTCAGCACAGGGCATAACCCGCTGCATCATATGAAAGAATATGGGAGCTGAAATCGACGTCTTACCATCAAAGGCAACCGCACTCCGACGCTGACGAATAATTTGGCCAGCCGTCTGTTCGTGAGACGTGAGGGGTACGGAGTGAGCAGGGAAGTGAGGAGGTTGAAACGAAATCACACCTTCTTCGACTCCAGGTTTCCATGACGCCACTGCGACTACGTCGATGACGTCCCACTCACCACCATGTTCACGGCTCAACCGATTGGCCCTCCCATGCCATATTCCGCCAGTTAGTTCCTTTACGATCGCCACATCGAGATGCAACGGCATCTCGTTTTTACCACCACTCACCGCTAACTCCTCACCCCTCACCGTTTCATTAGGCCAAATCACCGCAAGGCAGTCCGGATGTTCCGGCTCGGCCTCGCCGAAGTCTTCCTTCCGATCAGTCCCGAGCAACATCGCAACTGTGTTTTGATCCACGCCATCCAAGAGAGCCATATTCCAACCAAGTGTTGCCGCGGCAATCCTTGCGCTTCCGATGGCATGGCCGACATCGTGATTGCAGTAGCGAAACGCCCGCTCGCCATACTTCCAGGCTTCTCGCCAGTGAACAGATGTGAGTCCAAAAAGAAATGCGTCCGATGGGAATGGAGCCAGCAACCGAGCGATGAGATCCCCAGGGAACTCCGCCCGCAATTCCAATCCATGCTCCTTCGGGGCGTAATGGTACAGACCTGATGCCAGATAAAGTCCACCGATCGTTGGGAGGAGGACATAGCCCTCCGTCGGATGCAGATTCCCGGAAGAAGGATTACTCCGTAACGCCCACTCCGAGTCCCCTGCCTTCTTCCAAGCCGACAAGGCAAGAGAAAATTCAAAGAAACGAGAAAGGGTCCGCACGTTCACAGGTTGAGAAGAGACAGCTCCTCGTTCGAAAATCGCGTCATAGGCAGGCGACAGCGGCTCTTCATCCGGCATTAGTAACGGGAGTGGAATGAGTCGAGTCCCTTCAAACCGACGGAATGGATTAGGCTGATTCGCCCAATCCAGATACCCCAACGAGCGAGCGTACCGATTGAAATGGTGCTTGGTCTGGATGTGATAGCGAATAACCTGATCCGTCAGATGGGATTGTGGTGTTGTCGCTGAAACCGATGTTTCATCGTTCATGATGCTTCGGCCAGTCTACAGAGTGCCCGGATGGAAAGTAAATGTGAAGGTGGAGCCGAAGAGCGTTAGAACACTGCTCCACCGATAACATGAGCCTCGTTACTTAAGACGCATACTTGCTCTTCCTGAAGCCTTCGGTCAGCTGAACGAGATGCAACATACAGCGAGGTTTCGTCGTATCACGAAACCTCGCTGCCCACCGGAAGAACGATAAAGTCGAAAACCTCCACACTATTAGCAATTTGTAGCATTCACGATCGTGGCATCAAGTTTGGAATGCCTCCCATCATCCAGAGTCGACTTTTATTAAGTAACCACGCAACAAGATGGAGCGGCCATGAAATCCCTGCTTATTAAAAAATCAAAAGAAGATCTCGCAATCACCGGACTACTCTTTGCATTTTTCTTTCTGGTCATCGCGGTCTTTCAAGTATTGAAACCCCTCAAGAGCGGGCTGTTCGTGGAGCATTACGGTGCCCACATGGAGCTCTACGCCAAGCTTGCGAACATCCTGATCGCGTCCATTGGCGTGGGAGCGTTTACCTTGCTGTACAACAAGCTTCCTCGGCAGCGATTCATCTATACGCTGAGCGGATTCTTTCTCATGAGCTTCCTCAGCCTTGCGTTTGCGCTCGGAGATGAGCCCGATCCGTTCCTCATCTGGACGTTCTACCTGCTAGGTGACCTCGAGGCCACGATGATGGTCGCAGCGTTTTGGGCATACTTGACCGATCTTTCCCATGGACCAAACGCGAACCGGTTGTTCGGGCCAATTGGAGCAGGCGGTGTGTTGGGCGGTTGGGCCGGCGTGTCAGCCGCAAAGGTATTGTTCTCGACCATTGGAACGTCGGGACTCCTGTGCCTCTCCGCCTTCTTCATGGGCGGCGTGATGCTAATCGTCGGATCAACAGAAACTCTGCTCCGGAGATCACAGGTATTCACACCGACGATCCAGCGCGAGGCACAGTCGAAAGCAGCGCCGTTCTCCAGAGGGTCATGGTGGGAGGCGTTTGAAGGCGCTCGGTTGGTCGTTCGCTCACGCTATCTCGCGAGTATTGCCGGCATCATGGGTTTGTACGAGGTCGCGTCACAGCTGATGGATTACCAGTTCAAGCTCGCGGCCGAGAGCATGTCTGGTGTCCAAGCCACTCAAGCCTTCATGACGGATGTGTACCTATACGCCAGTCTCTTAGCCGTGATCACCCAATTCTTTCTGGTTGGCATCGTGATGAAGCGGTTTGGTCTTGGCGCCACTCTGCTCGTCCTACCGGCTGTCATCATCGCCGGGTCACTAGGATTTCTCGCCATGCCATCGCTGGTGGCAGTCAGCCTTCTGGTCATTTTCGACAACGGCCTGAGCTATTCCATCCAGCAGACCGGGCGGGAGTCCCTCTACCTCGCCACCGGGCCGGACGAAAAGTACAAGGGTCGCGCGTTTATTTCCATGTTCGTACAGCGAACCGCCAAGGGAGTGAGCATTCTCGCAGTCATTCTCCTGGGAACGGTGGGAGTCGCCACACAGTACTTGAGTCTCCTGACTATTGGGATGATGGGGGTGATGATCCTGCTGAGCATCAACGCGGGACGACATTATGCCTTAGCGACAAACCGGAATGCCCTAGTTGTGCCGACACAGGGCGACTTAGATACGGTGTCACCCGGGCTGGATCGTCGGCCATTGGCCGCGGCTGCATAATCGAGATCAGGAGATCCTGAGTGATTCGGTGCGTACAAGAAACAACGACGCATGCTTCGTCAGCAGTTGTGTTTGAAACGAGCAAGTTCAAAGACCACCATAATGAGAAAGGAGTCCACCATGCGTTGTGCACGTTGTCAGGGATTGATGGTACGAGAGTTTATCGTCGATTTGTATGTCTCTCCGACCGGCGGCAGCGCTTGGCGCTGTGTTTCATGCGGCCATCTTCTCGATTCAGTCATTGCGTCCACTAAACAACGATATCAACAGGCTGCTCGGCCTTCAAAACGGAGTAAGCGTTATCTGGATCTCGTGGCAGCTTGATCGCAACAACGGAACCCTGGGGGAGGTGCCGTGGAGGGGAAGAAGTCTACCTGGTCATTTCGGCTTCGTGAGCCCAAGCTTCTTGATGCGAGAGACCAAGGTCGTGGGCTTGACCCCGAGCTGTTCTGCGGCACCGCCAGGACCGTAAATTCTTCCATGGCTACGTTCCAAGGCGGCGATCAGATTGTTCCGTTCTCGTTCCCGCATGACTTCGTCAGTCATGATGCCAACATGATAACGCGCTCTGTTCGACTGCCTGAGTCTCGGTGTCTCAAGGGACAAGCTTTTCCCCTGAGGCAGATCAAACTGAAGCGGACGGCCTTGCGAAACGATGACGGCTCGGTTGATCACATTCTGTAGTTCCCGCACGTTTCCCGGCCAATCATACTGCTGCAAGATCGTCAATTGATCATCCGGTAAGATGGGTCTGGGGTAATTCAGACTCCTGGAGGCTTGCTCGATGAAATACGTTGCGAGCGGCGGAACGTCTTCCATTCGACGACGCAATGGCGCCACCTCGATGGGGTAGACATTCAAGCGATAGTACAGATCCCGCCGGAATCGTCCGGCTTCCACCTCCTTCATCAAGTCTCGATTGGTCGCGGCAATGATCCGGACGTCGACTCTGCGAATCGTGTCCTCTCCCACCCGTTCATATTCCCCTTCCTGTAAGACACGAAGTAGCTTGCTCTGTAGTTCGAACGGTATCTCTCCGACTTCGTCCAGAAACAACGTGCCGCCATCGGCCAGCTCAAATCGGCCGGTTCGATCCCTCATGGCCCCGGTAAAGGCACCTTTGACGTGGCCGAAGAATTCGCTTTCATAGAGCTCTCTCGGAATCGACGCGCAATTGACTCGAACCAATGGCAGATCTCGGCGCTGACCCTGTGCGTGAATCTCACGCGCCACCAACTCTTTGCCCGTTCCCGATTCGCCCAGGATGAGGACGGTGGCATCCGTCTGGGCAACAAGATCAACCTGCCGAAGAATGACACGGAGAGTCGGACTCTTCCCAACAATCTCCCTCACCTTCTGTTTCAACCTACCTCTCCGAGAGTCATGTGGATCAACCTGCTCCATTCCGGTCGCGATCCGAGTCCTTCCCTCAAGTGCGGCGATCACCGTTGTCATGATTACCCCCTGGATACGTTCGGTGCAGATAGAGACGAAGACGATTGTTCCACATACCCATTTCGATGTCTGTTAGCTAGAGAACAGTCGACCGAATGGCCGAGGCATGCCAACGCGATCACCGTCACGTTGGCTGATCATGCACAAGCGGTAAGGGGAGCTCTATTCGAGCGCGGCGAGGTTTTGAATACAGATCAAGGTACGGTGATAATCAAGGACGCCACGGCTCTTGAGGTCGTTCAGTAGGGTGCTGACAACCGGTCTACTGGCACCGACGAGATCCGCAAGCTCCTGTTGAGTCAGTTTGATGTCCAGCTCGAACCCATGCCGACAATGCCCACCGTGGGTTCGAGCCAGGTCGCGCAGGGTTTCGGTCAGTCTTGAGCGAACGTCGTGGAACCTCATCAGTTCTAGCTTGCGCCGGAGCGCATGGATCTCAATGGTCTGCGCTTCGAGTGCGTGCCAGGCAACATCTCCGTCTCTTGTGAGCAGCTCCCGCATTTCTTTGAGCGGAACTTTGTAGAGGACGGTACGACCTTTCGCCTCAGCCGTATCTGTGACAATTACAGGCGACCGATCACTTAGGGCTGCCCCAAACCACTGCCCTTCCGTCAACACCGCTATCACGAATTGATCACCGTTGCGATTGAGCCGCAGAAGTTTCACGCGCCCCTTCATCACGACAAAGACGTCGTCACATGCGTCCCCCTGGTGGTGAATGACTCTCTTGTCGCTCAGCCTGACCACGGTGAGCGAGGGACAGTGCCGCCGCCAATCGCCTTCCGACAGCTGCGCACAGAAATGAGATGCCGAAGGATCGTGCGGACTCATCGAGAATTTCGAACTCGCGCGGTGCAACCGGAGTGACTAAATCGCATGCAGGCCAATCGCCGTCACTTTAAACGAGATCTCGTCGCGACACAACGACTCCTTGGTGATGACGAATCGTCGTGATCGCTCACGTGGAGGTCAGATCGAGACTGTTGGCCACAATCTCAACGTGTTCGCAGCAAACGTCAACGTGGCACGCAGCTTGACATAGTGGCTACACAAGCAAACCGTTCGGAAACCAATGGAGCATTCTTCCATCGATCAACGAACGCGATGACGACATCACCCTTAACTCTCAGGAGGACCCACATGCCACGCATTCATCCCCTTAATCCGGAAGCTGCGCATCCAAAAGCAGCGGAACTGCTGACAGGAATTCAACGCCAACTCGGTGTGCTGCCTAACATCTTCAAGACTCTCGCCCATGCACCGGCAGCCCTGAGCGGGTATCTGAACCTCGCCAAGTCCTTAGGGTCAGGTGCGCTCTCCGCTGCCTCGCGTGAGCAAATCGCCCTCGCAGTGGCGGGGACGAACCGCTGTGGGTATTGCGCCTCCGTCCACACGGCTATGGCGCAACAGACAGGAGTCTCCACCGAGGAATTGGGTCGCAACCTAAACGCGAAGTCCGAGGATCCGCGCACGCAAGCGGTGCTGACGTTCGCGAACCGTGTCGTGACCTTGCGCGGCAATGTGACAGACGCTGACCTGGCACAAGTCCGAGCAGCAGGACTGTCGGATGGAGAGATCGTGGAGATCATCGCCAATATTGCGGTCAACATCTTCACGAACTACCTCAATCTCGTGGCAAGGCCAGAAGTGGATTTTCCGGTCGTCG
>JAHBWR010000189.1 GCA_019636875.1 Nitrospira sp. | reverse complement strand
CGTTCGTCGTTTTCCTTATCCGACCTGCACTTATGCGATCGTTCTTCAAGGGACATGCAGCCGAAAAACTCGCCGGTTTGCGAGCTGGGCTGCGCCATGCGTTTGCCGTTCAACCGGAGTCTCAACCTCTGACCATCGAAGATGTCCAACTACTCGAACGAATTGCTGAGACGATCGTCAAGCGCGGGATGGCGGCACCGGCGACGATGTTTCTGGAATCCATGGGGCCCATGAATTTTCTCGGCAGTCAGGCTCTCCATTTCCTGACACCGATCATCGATTGCGCGTTCAACGTCAAGGAAGTCGAACAGGTGGCGCGGTTACTTGAATACCGAGATACCATCACTCGGCTGATCACCCTCATTGAAGCCAAGTCTGCTCCAAGGGGAGCAACGGCTCAATGACCGCTTCTGTTTCCATTTCTCCCAAGATCGATCGTCCCATTAATGTGATCGTCGCCACCGACTGTGGCAGCACCACCACCAAAGCCATCCTCATTGAAAAAATCGGAAACACCTATCGGCAGACGTACCGAGGCGAGGCGCCGACGACGGTCGAAGCGCCGTTCGAGGATGTGACACGCGGTGTATTGAATGCGATCGCGGAGATCGAAGAACTTTCGGGCCGAAAGATCTTGGACGGCGACCAGATCATTACTCCTTGTCGGGATGACAAGACGGGCGTGGATATCTACATCTCTACCAGCAGTGCCGGTGGCGGGTTGCAGATGATGGTGACCGGCGTCGTCCAGAACATGACGGGTGAAAGCGCACAACGTGCCGCATTGGGGGCTGGGGCGATCGTCATCGATGTGTTGGCAGCCAACGACGGCCGGTTGCCGCATGAAAAGATCGAGCGTATCCGCTCCATGAGGCCGGACATGATCCTGATGTCGGGAGGAACCGATGGAGGGGCGGTGACGCATGTCGTGGAGATGGCCGAATATGTGGCGGCGGCTGAGCCACGGCCACGGTTCGGTGTGACCTACAAGTTGCCCTTGATCTATGCAGGAAACAAGGAAGCGCAACCGCAAGTCAAAAAAATTCTCGAGAGCAAGTCGGCGCTGGTGGTGACGGAGAATATCCGGCCGGTCTTGGAACGAGAAAACCTGGCTCCGGCACGCAACAAGATTCATGACCTGTTCCTTGAACACGTCATGCAACAAGCTCCCGGCTACAAAAAGCTGATCGATATGGCCGGTGCGCCGATCATGCCGACGCCCGCTGCTGTCGGTCTCATTATGGAGACGATTGCCAAACGAGAGCATCTGAATCTGATCGGCGTGGATATCGGAGGAGCGACGACGGATGTGTTTTCCGTCTTCGATGGCGTATTCAACCGGACGGTCAGTGCCAATCTCGGCATGTCCTACAGCGTGTCGAATGTGCTGGCGGAGGCGGGACTCGGCAATATCATGCGGTGGGTCCCTTTTACGGTCGATGAACAGACGCTGCGAAACCGCATTAAAAACAAGATGATTCGCCCGACGACGATTCCGCAGACTCTCGACGAACTGCAGATCGAACAGGCGATTGCACGAGAAGCCTTGCGGCTGGCGCTGATTCATCATAAGTCGCTGGCGACAGGGCTGAAGGGTGTGCAGCAGGAGCGAACGATTTCCGATGTCTTCGAGCAACAGACGTCCGGCAAGTCGCTGATCGATATGGTGAAACTGGATTTGATCGTCGGGAGCGGGGGCATCCTTTCTCATGCCCCACGCCGTATCCAATCGATGCTGATGATGGTCGATGCCTATGAACCGATGGGCTGCACCAGATTATCCGTGGACAGTATCTTCATGATGCCGCATCTCGGCGTGTTGTCCACCATCAACGAGCAGGCGGCGACTGACGTGTTCGTCAGAGATTGCATGGTCTATCTTGGGACCTGTGTCGCGCCGATCGGACAGGGGAAGGACGGAGCCGTCTGTGCGGACTACGAAATAGTCTGGCCGGACGGCAGGTCCACGAAGGAACAACTGAAGTTCGGAGAGCTGCGGCTCTATCCATTGGACGGTGAGCAACGAGCCACGATCAAGGTTCAACCTGCCAAGGGATTCAATATGGGGGCGGGAGCCGGTGTAGCCGTGACCAAAGAACTCTATGGAGGGGTCGTCGGACTCATGTTCGATGGTCGTGGCCGACCGCTCAAATTTCCTGCTGAGCAACAGGCTCGCGTCGCGGCTCTGACGAAATGGTTCACAGCAGTTGATCTCTTTCCACATGGAAGCTAATGGCAGACTGGGCTATCAGCCATAGGCCAACAGCTATTCGCTCTTAGGAAATGGCGCATTCTTACACCCCAGGCCTCACGGTTACTGACCATACGGTCATCCATCGTCGCCGCATGTTGCCTCTACCAGGGAACGTATTGGTCAAGGTCGGAGATACGGTTCGTTCGGATCAGGTTGTGGCGAGGGCGGAGTTGCCGGGAAAAGTATTTCCGATCAATCTCGCGAATCAGCTCAGCGTCGCGCCTGGAGAAATCAAGGACTAT
>JAHBWR010000188.1 GCA_019636875.1 Nitrospira sp. | reverse complement strand
ATGATGATGATCCATTCAAGCACCTCCATGCGCCTGGTTCCGGCTCGGTCCGACATCTTGCTGTAGATGCTCTCCAAGGTCTGGAGTTTGCGAAGGATGCTCGCGTCCCATGCTTCCAAATGGAAGCGCTGCGAGACGAGACGATACACGCGCGCGAGGTATTGGTCGCCCAGGAGCTTGAGCGTATTGGTGACGCGCTCGAAGAGCAAGGCACTATCCACCTGCAGTTGGGCAATGTGGGTCACGTCTTTTTCGTGAGAGCCAGGTAAAGATAAGAGTCGTGGTGTTCGGGACAAGGATTCATAGCTCTCGTCCAACGCTCGATCGAGTTGTTCATCCAAGATCCGCATCTCCAGCAGCTCAACGTTGGCGAACTCCAGAACCGCGCGGACATCGTCCATCTCTTTTCCGAAGAGCACGGCGGAATGCCAGTCGATGATCGCTGCGTCCTCCTGACCAAACGAAATCCGGCAGGAGACGGCATCGGCAATTTCTTGTTCGGAAAATGGTGTCCGTTCGGCTCGTAAAATCTGAGCCAGGTTGGTCTCATTACTTTTCCACAACGGAAGAGTCTCTGGGACAGCGGACTCGATCGAGAAGATAATGTAGTCCTCAACGTCATCCGCAATGGTCGGCCGCTCGATGGCTGGGCCCAGGGCGTGGACCAACTGCTCCACACGGGTGCGCGACTCGGTCAAGAGTCGGTCGTTTTCGTAGAGCGACTCGCTCAGATCCAATAATCGAGCATAGGGACCGTCAAGGGGAAAGCGATAGGTAATGGTGACCGCTCCGAAATCGTACACCATGACCTCGACGGTTGGGCTGGCTTGATACTGGCTGAGCTCGAAGACGCTTCCTTCTTGAACCAGCCGCAAGGGAGCCGGTCGATACTCGAAATATTGAGGCGCTCTGGCCTTATGACGTAAGCGCCCTCGTTCTGTTTCAGCGATGACCCGTCGCTCTGCATCAGTCAGATTGATGGAGAGGCCGATATCGTACGCAAACAGAGCAAAACAGGTGCCTTTGGTGATAGTCACAGGTTCCTGCATGACGATATCCCTTACCACGCAACTACTCTGACAAGTTTCACACCTCTCCTCTCGACAGGTCAACCTGCTCCTCCTGAGGATTCGACTCGGTTCGGCAACAATTAACGAATCCGTTACCAGACTTTCATCGATCGGTAACGATTGGGTGAGAAAGTGTCCCGGCCTAGAGAGTGCTGACACCACGGTGGTAACGATCCATCTATTCGGACCATGGGAGGAGGAGAAGCTATGTCGATCATTGATGATGAAAGCCAGAATAATCCTTCCGGCAATGAACATTTACAGGACATTGTGCACACGCGGTTATCCCGACGCAGCTTCCTGGCCGGCGGTTTGGCGACGGCAGCGATGATGTCACTCGGCGGAGCCGAAGCGCTCGTGAGGGCTGTCCCCGCAGGAGCTCAAGCGAACGAGTACGCAGCAGACACTGAAATGGGGGGAGAAGGGCATCGGGGCCGCATGTTCAGGCTCGGGTTCGAAGCTGTGCCCATCTCTGCTCTCGATGAGGTTGTGGTGCCGAACGGATATACGGCCGAGGTGCTGATTGCGTGGGGCGATCCTGTCTCGAACGGCCCCTTGTTCAAGCAAGATGCGAGCAACACCGCCGATGATCAGGCGCGCCAGTGGGGCATGCACAATGATGGTCTTGCCTATTTCCCGATCGTTGGATCCCGGCACGGGTTGATCGTTCAGAACAATGAATACACTGACGATGGATTGCTGTTCCCTGACGGAGTGAATAACTGGTCGCAGGAGAAGACCAACAAATCGTTGAATGCTCATGGCGTCTCGATCATCGAAGTTAGTATGCAGGGAGGTTTCCACTTTGACACGCGACGCCGTCGAGGCAAGTGGGAGGTCGTGCGTCCGTCTCGGTTTGCTCGTCGGATTACGGGTTTGACTCCGATCGACATTGGCGGACCCGCGGCGGGTGACCTCCGGCTAATGACCGGTGACGACCCAACCGGTACACGTGTGTTGGGTACGCTTAACAACTGTGCCATGGGTGTCACGCCCTGGGGGACCTACCTCGCCTGCGAGGAGAACTTCAACGGTTATTTCAGGAAGAATGGAGCGCAAACTGTTCTGGAGAAGCGGTACGGTATTACGACGGAGGGGTTCGGCTATCTATGGCACACGACTGACAAACGATTTCGTGTGGATGAGGAACCTAACGAACCGAATCGGTTTGGTTGGGTCGTCGAGATTGATCCGTTGATGCCTTCTTCGACTCCGGTGAAACGCACGGCCTTAGGACGTATGAAGCATGAAGGGGCAAAGGTGCAGGAGGCCAAGAATGGTCGAGTCATCGTCTATCTGGGCGACGACGAACGGAATGAATACATCTACCGCTATGTTTCGAACTTGCCGTGGAAACAGGCTCGCGCACAGGGCATAAATCCCCTGGATGACGGCATCCTCTACGTCGCCAAGTTCCATGCAGATGGTACCGGCCAATGGCTTCCTCTGACGCCGG
>JAHBWR010000187.1 GCA_019636875.1 Nitrospira sp. | reverse complement strand
GGAGGGAGTTTGAATCGTCCATAGGTAAGGAGATACTTCGGCAGATCCGACCAGGACCCGCCGCGCACCACCTTGAACTGACCCTGTACCGGCCCGGTTGGGTTTCGATCCGGTGAGCTGTCGTAATAGTCGATCGCATACCAGTCCTGCACCCATTCATACACATTCCCCGCCATATGATGGAGGCCGAACGGGCTCCTGCCCTGAGGATGTGATTGCACCGGTGAAAGCACATGGTCATAGCTGAACCGAGCCCCCAGCGCAAAGTTGGCACGTTGGTTCGTTGGCGCCTGGTTGCCCCAGGGATAGAATCGCCCATCCGTACCACGCGCCGCTTTTTCCCATTCCGCTTCGGTCGGGAGTCGCTTGTCCTTCCACCGGCAATAGGCCTCCGCATCGTGCCAGTCCACACCGATGACTGGTCGATCACTGTGATGAAAAAGTTCCACTGTTTCCCATTGCCAAGGGAGCTCTCGCTTTATAGTGTTGATGAACTCCCCATACTGAGCCGTCGTAACCTCGTATTGATCGATGGCAAAGGTATCGAGCCAGACGCGATGTGCTGGTCGCTCATCCTCCAGCGCCTGAGTCCCATCAAGGCCCATAATGAATTCTCCAGCCAGGATCTCGATCATCGGTGTGCCGGTAACGACTGAACCGGCATGTTTGAATTTCTTCAGACGCTCTAACTGGGCTGGAACAAGTAGCGGGTCAATTACAACGCACAACACGATGAGGAGTTGTAGAATCCGCATCATTGCGCGATCACGCCTCAACTGCCCCCGACAAGCTCACTCAGATCCCGAAGCAGGCGGGTGCTGAATTTCCTCCAGCACGAACTGTTTTGGCAAAAGAATGGGCAAGATGATCCCGATCGGATCACCGCGCTTAATCGTGGTGGGTTTGTGCAACTGCAAGAGGAAATTGGCGGTGAAGGCTTCGTAGTCCGGCAACCATGCATACTGATTCGGGGTGCGCTTATACTCCTGCGTCTTAATCCCTTCCCAAACCGTGAAGGTCCGTTCCGGGTAGTGATAAAAGTGATTGGGCATATCCTTCATCATCAATCCGACATGCTTCGGGTAATAGAGACGAACTCCGCAGCAGAGTTTGGGGTAGCCGCTGTTCAGAATCAAATCGACATACATGCCGGAAAAGGTCTTGTACCCGAGAAGTCGCTCTTCCGGCAGGATCTGAGGCGATTGCCATCGAACACCCTCGGCGGTGCGGCGCAATTTCACGTCCGCCGGACAGCGAATCAACCATCCATAGTTGCCCACCGTTCGCACCGGCCCACAGTCATCCGGCAACACCTTATAGCCGCTGGCGGCGAGCGCCCGCTGTTCATCCAACGTCATGTTGCTCAACATCGGCCGATGCGGATGAAAGTCGAGCTTCAGCCGCTCCGGTGGAAAGGCGGTCGAGTATTCCCGCTCCCAATAGATGACGATCTTGTCGGTCGTCTCATCCGAGGTCATCGGTTCGTTGGTTTGGCCTTCCATGAGGGTGACAGTAATCGAATCGGCTGGGTTCGCACAAGAGGCTAGCCCCGTACTGGGCGGGCTTATGCTCGGTCGTGCGCGAACCACGTTTTGCTTGTCGCTAGACAAAAAATCCGTATAGTGGAAGTGCAAGTCACAAGGAGACTGATAGGCCATGCCAAAAATCGATGAATTGTTCCGTATGATGCTTGAACACAAGGCTTCGGATCTTCATCTGATTGCCGGCCAGGTTCCAGGCTTTCGGATCAACGGTGAATTGGAACGCCTGCCAGGGACTGTCGTGCTCGAGAACCAGGTCCTTCATGAAATGCTCTATGAGATCGCGCCGAGCTCCAAGAAGGAAGTCTTCGAGGCGACCGGTGACGTGGACTTTGGCTACGAAATTGCCGGCGTCGCGCGATTCCGGTCAAACTTTTTCAACCACAAGCACGGCATTGGCGCAGTGTTTCGGAAGATCCCCACGACCATCGTCTCCGCCGAAGAGCTGGGCCTACCCCCCGTACTGACACGCGCGGCCATGCTACGGAAAGGGCTGGTGCTCGTGACGGGGCCGACTGGGAGCGGTAAATCCACGACCTTGGCGGCGATGGTCGACTATGCCAACCGCAATCGGAAAGATCATATTCTGACCATCGAGGATCCGATCGAGTTCGTTCACCAAAGCAAGAGCTGTATCGTCAACCACCGTGAGATCGGCTTACATACCGTGACATTCGGTTCCGCTCTGCGGGGTGCTCTTCGCGAGGATCCGGATATTATTCTCGTCGGTGAGATGCGAGATCTGGAAACGATCGCCTTGGCGGTGGAGGCGGCCGCAACCGGGCATTTAGTGTTCGGAACGCTGCATACGGAGAATGCCGCAAAGACCGTAGACCGTATCATCGAAGTCTTCCCGGCATCCGAGCAGCCGCAAATTCGCAATACCCTCTCCACGGCACTCCGCGTGGTCGTGGCACAGAACCTTTTCAAGCGAATCGATCAAAAAGGACGGTGTGCCGCATTGGAGATCATGGTCTGTACCCCAGCCGTCAGCAATCTAATTCGAGACGCGAAAACATTTCAAATCGCTTCGGC
>JAHBWR010000186.1 GCA_019636875.1 Nitrospira sp. | reverse complement strand
CTTTCCTCAGATACAATCCCCACCCACGTCTCCGTTCTATATCCCAGAGTCGATCCAGCACACTTCAGTATGCCGTCGGACCATTGATCATGTGCTCCTTGGCCTCACCAGAAATCTGCTGAATACTACCTTAGTTGGGCCCTTCCACCTACCAGAGGAGTAGTCCGACCTCTCATCCCTATATTACCGTGCAACTATTGCTGCACCTCAGCTGAGAACAGGAGGGAAGATGCCTTCAGCATTGCTCTCACAAACCATGATCGAATGCATCCTCTCAAAGGACACAGAAGGGTTAATGGGAGAGGGGTGCATCTACGACCTCTCATCCTCCTCCCCCACCATTTCGCAACCAGAGCACTTGCACCCTGGCGACTACGTCAAACTCCGTCTGTGGCTGCCTGAGGAGAACGTTTGCGTTTTCGTCGAACTGGCGGAGGTTCAGTGGATTAAGAATCACTGGATCAATGTCGAGGTGCTGAGCGCGTCACCAGGAGACCAGGCGCGGCTACGGAAGTTCGCGTTAATTGAAAATCAGTCCTCGCCAAGTTCGCGCAGGAAGTGTGACCGGATCTTGATTCACGCGTAACGGCATCATCACTGCTACAGTAAGCATCTGAGCCACTGACAACATCACACCTGGGTGAAGGTCGCTGCCGTGGAGCCCACCCACTGGTAGCAAAAGGTTTCTTCCTCCTCCCGGAGAAACCTACCTTCACCCTTATTCATGTCGGTTCCACGAACACAGATGAAACTGGCCTGCCAGATACAAAAGAACCTTGTCGGCCATTTCCAGATCGGGCCTCAAATCGAACGGCCCCCCTTTGGCTCGGGTCATCGTACCTCCATGGTATTTGCGAGCCGCCCCCCCTCGTCTTATCCTCACCCCATTCACAGTACGGCACAGCGAGCTCACAGAGGAGACGCCATGAGAAAACAGGGAGACCAGGTAAAGCCAAACCCCAAAGCGATTCACGGAAAGGCATGCCCATTCTGTGGCGGGAACACCTATCAGCTCATTCTCGAACACGCGACGACATCTGAAGACTCGAGTCTACTCGTTCACTGCCATCGATGCAGTCGCCCAAAGAACGTAGAAGGCGAATTCAAGAGCATCTTATGGGTCTAATTCCACGCTTCTCACATCTGAATCATCACAGCAACCATCGCGGAGGCTACAAGATGGCGCTTCACTACGTCTGGACCTACTTCACCCGCCAACGGCATAGACGGCAGACGCTCCAAATGCTGTCCAACAGTGGTGTCATACGACCTAGTCATATCGAAGTTCGATACACCACCCCTCTCCTAAAAGCAGAAGAACAGACCGACTTCTTCCTGGACAACACGATTCCCCTGACCAGTCACTCGAGTCTGCTGACCGAATTCATGGAGTCCATACAACCGCTCATCGTAGGCATGCGCTCACTCCGCCCGTATATGTCCCGAGCGCTCTCGTCGTTAGGTCTAGGACTGACCTCAGATCGACGCAGCCATTCCGGGGAGCCCTCAACCACGGCCTTGGTTGTCACCGGAGGGAACGCCTACACCGCCATGCTGGAACGAGTCTGTCACGGGATGGTCCAGTCACGCACAGCAGCACATGACACGCCGACGCAGTGGGTAAGAGGGAGAAGCCTGGGCCAGGTGCACCAGATCTTGGAAGGGAACGGCTCGACAGATCTCCGTGATGCCCAGACAGAGCACCGATGTGACGTGGTACCGGTTAAGCTGCCTACCGGAAGCCAGCATGGTTGTGAGAAACCTGATCAATCCCCAATGGCCGGTGGAACCGTCACAGTCCTTCGCCCGAAGATCGTGGACCTCGCCAAACGATTTGAGCGCAAAGTCCTCCCACTACTCACTCGGCGGCCTCGGGAGGTCAGTCGTGTATCCTCGGACCAGGATGCCCAGGGGCTCGCCACCGAGGACTTCGATGGAGCGTTGCACAATCTGTTGAGCGAAGAGGCGCCGCTGCCGGTAGGTTCGATCCAACGGCTCAAGATGTTCTTCCAACTTGAATATGACGCGTGGAGGAAACGGGATCTGTCGCACCTGGCAGTCGCCTATTGGTGGGCCGATGGCGTCTATGTCAAAGCAGGCATGCAAGATCACAAGAGCGCACTCCTCACGATCGTGGGTACGCTCATGACCGGCGAGCGGATTGTCCTGGCCTGTGACAGTGGAGAGCGGGAAAGCAAAGAAAGCTGGCTCACACTTCTGCGTGATCTCAAACAGCGTGGGCTCACGTTCCCGCGTCTTACGGTGGCTGATAGGCGCCTCGGCTTGTGGGCAGCTTTAGACGAAACCCATCCCTCCGGTGCGCAACAAGGATGCTGGAATCGTAAGATCGCCACGGTCCTTAAAACACTCCCGAAGGAGGCTCGGTCGAAGGCGAGGGAGCAGCTGAAGGCGATGGCGTATGCGAAGACCCAAGCCGAATGTGAGGAACGGCGAGACAAATTCGTACGGACATACCGGAAGACGGAGGACAAAGCGGTCAAGACCCTGCTGCGGGACTGGGAACGAATGGTGACTTTCTATGCGTTTCCGCAGGAGCATTGGCGTCATATCCGCAC
>JAHBWR010000185.1 GCA_019636875.1 Nitrospira sp. | reverse complement strand
CAGGACGGATAGATACCGCCTGACCTCAGCGGTCGGGCTCCACCTCCGATATCGGTATCCAGGCATGGATCTCCGTACCGAATCCAAGTGTGCTTTCTATACGAAACGTACCCTGCAGACCCTTTATACGTTCCGCCATGCTGGTCAATCCCAATCCATTTGAATGCGCGGCGTTCTCCGATTGGTCAAACCCGAGCCCGTCGTCCTGGATGCATAGCTCCAACCCGTTCCTGGTGGGCTGAAGGCGGACGAGAATGTTGGCAGCCTTGGCGTGCTTCGTTACGTTCTGGAGACTTTCCTGCAACACACGATAGAGACACGTCGCCTGTTCAAGCGAGATTCCCCTCGGCAACTCCCGCATGACCAACTCTGTCGTCAACCCGGCTCTGGTAGAACACTCATCTACACATTCCCGAAACGCTGCTTCCAATCCAACATGCTCGAGGAGCGAGGAATGGAGGCGATGCGCCATGCGTTGCAGATCGGTTGTGAGTTGCTCGGTCTTTTTCCCCATTTGCACCAAGTGGCTCGCAGTGGGTGTGCCCGATTCAGACGCGAGTCGAGCTTGTCTTTGAAGATCGATCGTCAGGGCTGCCAGCTGTTGAGTAAAATCATCGTGGAGGTCGCGGGCAATTCTTTTCCGTTCCTCTTCTTGCGACGTCAGAAGCTTAGCCGTCAAGTCCTCCAACTGCGCCTGATGGTTGCGCAACTCCTGCTCGACCATTTTGCGTTCGGTAATGTCTTCGGTGAAGATCACGATACCACCCACGCGGCCATCAGCTGTCTTCCATGGTCTCACTTCCCAACATAACCACCGTTCGGAAGCATCAGGTCGCTTGAAGCGGTCTTCTTCCTCTCTGACAATCTCACCTCCCAGCCCACGCTGATGAACGGCCCTCCACCGTTCTGGAATCTCGGGAAAGATATCGTAGTGTGACTGACCGATCACGACTCTGTCACTCAGACCATAGTCCGTGATCCATCGGCGACTCACAGATAGATAGTGCATATCGCGGTCGAACATGGCCAGCGCCACCGGTGCATGCTCGATGAATAGACGCAGACGCTCTTCGCTTTCATGCATGGCTTGTTGCGCCGCCTTGACCTTTCGTGTCGATCGCTTTTGCACAATCAGCAGCGAGGTGACGACCAATTGCAAGGTCGCGGCCATGGCCCGTTCCACAATTACGACCTCACTGACTTCTCCCGGTGAAAAAGCCACACCAACAAGTGTCAGGAAGATGGCGCTGCCTCCCATGAGAGCGCTGCTTCGCTCGCCTGGTCTTGCCCAGGTAAGGAAGAGCGGGATCGTATATAGCATTGGCACCGCGACGCCGAGTGGAGTCACCATGTCTAAGGCGAAGATTGCTGCGGTGGAAGCCGCGACGAACCACCTCGAGGACCATAGGCCTTCTTGCGATTTTGTCACCGGCTGGCGTTCAGTTGAGAAAGAGGGCACGGCGGGAAACGATCCCCTCGGTGAATCAGGATGTAGAATTCTTTCGGTATCATGACTATGAATGGTGCGCGAGCTCATGCGGGCATTCTAGATGCACCAGTAAATCGCGAGCAAGCGTGGAAACAGAACCACCTCTCATCAAGAGCTGGATTCCCGACTGAACCATGATCTGCCTCTGAGCGAACACATGACACGGTACAGCTCGACGGCCTGAACAATAGTGTGGTGCAGCCGTTCGGACAATGCCCCCTTATCAATCACCATGCATGCGCCGGCTTTCAATAGTGCTTCCTCCCTGGGTGTTCCCACCTCAAACGAGAGACCGATGACAAATACGGAGGGATGCGCTTGTACTATTAACCTCGTGGCTTCAATGCCATTGATTCTTGGCATTCGGATGTCCATCACAACCACATCAGGGCTCAATATGTCGGCCTGCCGGACCGCCTCTTCACCTTCGACTGCCTCACCCACTAACTCGATATCAGACCATCTGGCCACATGGCTGCGCAGGGCTTGTCGAACCATGTGGTGATCGTCGACGAGCAGCAGTCGAAGGCATCGCCCCAGGGGTCGGTGAGAGGTTGAAGGCTGAGCATAAGAGGCTGCCTGTATCGGCATGGGACTTTTCTCTTTCGTGTAGAGTCAAGGCCTGGCACACCTAACACCTCGGTAATGTCATGTATTGAATCCATCACCGATACTTTTGTAGTTAACGCACAGCTAGTCAGATCGATTAGTCCGCACCCTATAGGTCCCGCTGATATCCAACGTCACCTGGACGTGTCCCTCCCGGCTCAAGTGGTCGATGGCCAGGAAGGCCTGGCACCAGGTCAATTCCGGACAGAAGTCCACAACCTCTTGCAGTGCACAGTCAGTATCAAGCTGTTCCAGCGCGTTTCGCACTCGATCAATGGACGCCGTGTGTGCCACATCTCGTTTCATCTTCTTGTCCCTTGTTTAGATCGTTTAATGTAGACGTTGGATCGATCAAGAGTAACTAGGGTGTGGCTCTGGTTCTGGCCCGAGCATTACCAGGCACTGAGTTAGAGACCAACCAGGTGGGTTGCTCCGACAGGCTTCATCATGATGATGAGTACCATCTACGCTGATTCGGGAGAGGGAACCCTGAGAGACAATCACAGGGTTACGGC
>JAHBWR010000184.1 GCA_019636875.1 Nitrospira sp. | reverse complement strand
CTCCCGCATCGTGACCGGTATTCCCCTGCATATCTTCGGCTCTCAGCGAGCCCAGCAGCAAATCAGCGACGTCTTCCGGAAAGCGCTTAAGGCGCCTACCGTGGCAGTCCTGCCTCAGGGATTCGGCGCGCTGTGCCTCGCGATCAGTACCAACTCCGCTCTCGCGCAAGGACGGGTGGCCTTGATCGATATCGGCAGCCGCACGACGGAACTCATTTGCTTCTCCGATGGACAGTACCTGAATCACGAATCGGCGGGGGTCGTGTTGGGGGTCGGACAGGTGTATACGCAAGTCGCCCAGAAGCTCTCTTCTCAGCATCAGCGACAGATCGATGCCTACGAGGTAGACTGGGCGTTGCGCGAGGGAAAACCGATCAAGATCAAAGGAGGCGTGGTCGAGCGGCAGGCCCTAGAGACACTAGTCCAGCATTACGTCCGACCGTTGGCCACCCGGCTCCACAATGAGATGACGCGGCTGTGGAAAGAAGGCGCGCCAGGCGTCGATCACTTGCTGTACTGTGGTGGCGGATCGGCCCTCCTCGCTCCCTATCTCGGCCACTTTCGAGACGACTATGCGATTTTGCCGGACAGTCAGTTCACCAATGCGGCCGGCTACCTGGAGTACATTCGCCTCACCACTCCGGATCAGACACGCGTGCAGGAGCAGGGACCCGAGCCCGCGCCGCAGGACGATACGTCCGCGCAGAAAGCCTCGCATGCCTAGGGTCACAGTCTATTTCTCAGAGCGGTCGGCGGAGGATATGCGCCTCTTTCGGTGGCTGGTCCGACTCCCACCATATCAACGTGGACGCAACTTCAAGCGGTTGGCGTTGGCTCGCCTCATCAATGGGGCGGGCCGTTCGGGGTCGAAACGGGTAGGAGAGCCGGCTCAGACAGCACCGAAGGCCAAGATCCGTGATCCACACATCCCTTCGCCCTCCACATTCATGCCGGTGAACCTCGCGGAAACTCAGGCCGCGTTCTTGCGGGCGATCAAAAAACCGTAACGTTGCCGCCCGTTGAGGCCGATACCAGGATCCAGGGGTGGGAAACGAAGGAAATAGATTCCCGTTATACCTTCGTCAATTTGATGATTCTGCTTGTTAGCTGGACAGGGCTAGACCAGGACCCTCGCCTTAAAAGGGCCAGTGAAATAGAGGAAAATCAACTACTTAATACAGAGGAATCGTCCGATGAGTGACAAGGATTTACAATGAGTTACAGAATAGCTGTCCTACATAGGACAGCGTTCATTGCAAAACTTAACTGAACAGAATGATGGTGTTCTCAATGGGATTTTCCAAAGGGAAACAGCATAGTCCATTGACCAGACCTTCGTAGAAGAGTAGTCTTCCGCCACTTCAAAATTACCTATCTGGCTTTGCCGGAGGTTTAACAGCATGGATATTCCGTATGTAACACGCTCGAAGTTTCTAGATGTTTGCGAAGCCACAATCCGAAGCGGCAGAGCCAACCTGGACGCTGGTAGCAGCTTGCAAATTGATGTCGGAGAGGGCGGGTACGTAGGTCGTACCTTAGTTCAAATTCGTCCCATAGATCCCGTGAACTTCGGGACAGATTGGGAACGTGATGATCCCACCCGTTTTCCTGCAAGGATTAAGGCTGCTGCTACAGCACTCCAACGCTGTAATTGCGCAGGCAGCTTTGAAATCTCTCACTCAGACGGCCGGATAGAAATCCGCAGAGTATAAAGCCAAGTAAATGGCTCAGGTACAGAGGCACTCAATCGTGTACTTGGTTTCGTGTGTCAGTAAGAAGCGTGCACGCCCTGCATGCGCAAAAAATTTATATGATTCTGAATTGTTCAAGAAGGCCCGTCTTTATGCAGAGAAGTCTGGTCATTCTTGGTGTATTCTTTCTGCCAAATACGGTTTGGTGGAGCCCAGCCGTGTGATTGCCCCATATGACGTCACGCTCAGTAGCATGCCAGTAGATCAACGGAAACGATGGGCAAGGCGTGTCTTCGCCCAACTAATCCGCAGATTCCCAAACCTTAATAAAGTGGTCTTCTTGGCCGGTGCCAAATATAGAGAATATCTAGTCCAACATATGCACCTACGAAACATCTTGGTATCAGTTCCTATGGAAGGGTTACGGCTCGGCGAGCAGCTCAGGTGGTTGGAGGGCCGCTTGCACTCAGCAAGCGGCGGATAGGTTCCATTGCCGAAGATTTCTAGCATATCCAACTGAACGGTGCATCAAAGTATTCGTACGCTGAGGAGACACGATTTGCTTACGGTTCTTAAAAAGATCTAGCACGCGGAATTGATGTCAACTCAGCGCCGAGATTAGTTATAGGGGATGCAGCATGAAACCCACGAAACAGAGTGTCTATCAAATTTTTGATAGAGAGATTCGCTACACCGTTCCCCTATTTCAACGGTCTTATGTATGGAACGAGGACACCCACTGGCAGCCTCTATGGGCAGATATTGAGCGACAAGCTATTCTATGCCTTACTTGCTTGCGCGAAGAAAAAGAGCCTGAAAAATCTCATTTTTTGGGTGCCGTCGTCGTCAATGTCTCAAAATTTATCGGCCTCGATCATCCTCGCGCAGACATTATAGATGGTCAACAGCGCCTCACCACTCTACAAATATTTTTGGCTGCAGCCCGTGATTATGCTCAGTCTGTTGGGCATGTCACTGCTGGTAGTGCCGATCGTCTGACAAAGAATCCTGCCGATGACTCTCGCTCTGAGCAACGGT
>JAHBWR010000183.1 GCA_019636875.1 Nitrospira sp. | reverse complement strand
AATCCATTGCACCTCCCCGACGAGCGAGCCTTTCTTGGCTTTGCGGTAGGCCCGAGACCGGAGTTTTGCTTTGACCATACGAATACGAGCCCGGACCACGTGCTCTGAATTAAGTCCCATCTGGCGCTGCTTCCTCACCAAATTATTCAACGCTCGTGCCGAATACGACGGATACTTGAGAATCATCTGTTCGATATAACTGTCTAGTCCCCGAAACCGTCGCTTGATCCTGGGCGTATCTTCGTCCAACAGGATATTGAGCCAGAGGCCCACCAAGCGTGGCGCTCGGACTCTCGCCTCGTGCAACAACTCGTAAAAACGATTCATGTAGTCTTCGTGTAAGGCTCCCCCTCGCTGCCGTGGCATAGGCACCTCCTGGGGAGGTATTACCGGATAGAGAACGCCGTCAGGAGGCACGTGGGCGGGCGATGACAAGTCTCAATATAAGACACCATATATGCATCCCGTATACGAAATGCGTACGCGACGGTCCTGCCGCACCCTGCTTAAACTGCGTACGTCGGTATCGGCCAGCATGATAGTGATAGGTATCCGCCGATGGAGTCTTGAAGGTCTTGTGCCACGCTTGCGGGCAGCTCGCACCAAAGCCATGTCCTGACGCACTCTCGAGCCATCCGCCTGACAGGTGTATGACATTACTCCTGTCATGGGGGGACGACTCCCCCACACGACCATGGATGTCGGGCTGATCAAGTGAACTCGTTGTGAACCCACGGCGTTATCGTTTGGGTCTGCGTACGTATGACAGCGGAATGTCTTACTTATTTGTCTGACATGTATGACAAATAGATTTAGTGGTGTACGGGCCCGTTCTAGGTCCACGAAGTTAGTAATACATCCCTAACTGAGTGGGCCCAATCTGAACCGCATGACGAACGGAGG
The DNA here is from genome assembly GCA_019636875.1 of Nitrospira sp. Classification (GTDB taxonomy): domain Bacteria; phylum Nitrospirota; class Nitrospiria; order Nitrospirales; family Nitrospiraceae; genus Nitrospira_D. The sequence continues at coordinate 1,982 of JAHBWR010000183.1, read as the reverse complement.
CTGTGTATGAGTAAGGCGACTGTTGAACAACCGAAAGCGTCTCGTGGACGCCAACGCCCCGCGTCCTCGGCTCCATGGGTCGCGATCGACGTCGGGTATGGATACACGAAGATCCTGACTCAGGAGGGACAGGCGCACGTCTTCCCGTCTCTGGTGGCGCCGGCGGAGCTCTCCAATATCGACCTGAGCTTGTCCGATCCCCAGGAGACCGTGAAGCTCGAAGGTGCGGAGTATATTGTGGGCCAAGCGGCGGTGTCTCGGGGGTTTCGCTTTAGCGAGGAGTATGACGGCTGGTGGATGACGACACGCTACAAAGCGCTGCTGCACTACGCCGGCGCGAACTTCGTTCCGCCAGGCTCCCGCATTGTGACAGGCATTCCCCTGCATATCTTCGGGTCTCAGCGGGCCCAACAGCAAATCAGCGATGTCTTCCGGAAAGCGCTCAAGGCTCCCGCCGTGGCCGTCTTGCCTCAAGGATTCGGCGCGCTGTGCCTGGCGATCAGCAGCAACTCCGCCCTCGCGCAAGGACGGGTGGCCTTGGTGGATATCGGCAGCCGTACGACGGAACTCATTTGTTTCTCCGATGGACAATATCTGAACCACGAATCGGCGGGGGTCGTGTTAGGGGTCGGACAAGTGTATACGCAGGTCGCCCAGAAGCTGTCTTCCCAGCATCAGCGACAGATCGATGCCTACGAGGTGGACTGGGCATTGCGCGAGGACAAGCCGATCAAGATCAAAGGGGGCGTGGTCGAGCGGCAGGCCTTAGAGACGATGGCTGTGCATTACGTGCGGCCTTTGGCCAACAGGCTTCAGAACGAGATGACGCGACTCTGGAAGGAAGGCGCGCCAGGCATCGATCACTTGCTCTACTGTGGTGGCGGATCGGCACTGCTCGCTCCCTATCTCGGTCACTTCCGAGATGACTACACGATTCTACCGGAGAGTCAGTTCACCAATGCGGCCGGCTACCTGGAATACATCCGCCTCACCAACACAGATCAGACACGCGCGCAGGATCAGGGGGCTGAAGAAATTCCACAGGGCGACGCGTCCACACAGAAGGCGTCGCATGCCTAGGGTCACCGTTTATTTCTCGGAAAAGTCCGCGGAGGATATGCGGCTGTTTCGGTGGCTCGTCCGGCTTCCGCCGTATCAACGCAGCCGCCATTTCAAGCGGTTGGCGTTGGCCCGCCTCATTCATGGGGCGGGCCGCCCGCGATCGAAACGTACAGGGGCGCCAGTTCAGACCGCACCGAAGCCTAAGACCCGTGGCGTTCTCATCCCTTCGACCTCGACATTCGTACCGATGAGCCTTACAGAGACTCAGGCAGCGTTCCTTCGGGCGATTAAGAAACCATGACTTTCTCGATCTTTGGGATCATAGTTCGGAAGGAGCAGCTGTGTCCGGCTCAATTCTGCAATCCCATGGTTCTGCAAACAAGTTGGAAAAGGCCTGACCAGGACCCTCGCCTTAAAAGTTCGGCAAGTGGCATTTTCTAGCGGCTTGATTTTGCGAAGGTTTCCCCCTTTTTATCGTCGAATCAATTAGTTAGCTCGTTTCCATCGAGTCCACGGTTTTTAGTGAATGGAGTCCTTTTTGAAACTTTTTAGCACAAATTTAGCACATCCGCTTTACGTAAAACGTAAAACAATGGTAGCGTAAGATCCGTGATCAGAAGTTTCCGGGATAAGAAGACTGAACGCCTGTTTGCCGGAGAATCCGTCAGAGAGTTCTCCGGTATTCGCCATGTGGCTGAACGGAAACTGGTGATGCTAGACAGTGCAACCGATCTGGAAGACCTCCTGGCTCCTCCAGGCAATCGCTTGGAGAAATTGAAAGGTAATCGTACGGGGCAGCACAGCATCAGAATCAACGACCAATGGCGCATCTGTTTCAGATGGATGGCGGATGGCCCCCACGATGTCGAGATCACAGACTATCACTGAAGGAGAACGGCCATGGTGAAGAACGGCATGCG
>JAHBWR010000182.1 GCA_019636875.1 Nitrospira sp. | reverse complement strand
GGGTTCAATGCAGACAAGGATCGGGTCGATCAGCTTTAAGACTGACAGAGGGCTCGTCCCGATTCCTGTTCACACTGAGCAGAGAGATCGGCTCCGACATGGCGGAGCCGATCTCCAATGTTCCATCCAGGAGAAATAGTGGCAGCGTTTAGGCTGAGAACTTACGCCGCGCGAAACCCGCCAAGCCGATCAATCCGGTGCCGAACAGGTACGCAGCAGCCGGTATCGGCACTGCTGCGACATCGAACGTGGCATTGAATGCATGGATGCCAGTTTGCCCAAGCGAGAATGCAGGATTTCCGCCGAGCGCGATGCTGTAGAGCCCAGGGGTGAGATAAAATTGTTGGGAGACCGACGTCAAGCCTGTTCCGTTGGCGGTGCCGTTCTGTCCGCCGGCGTTGGCGACGTGACCGATGTAGGTGAGGTCATCGGCCCAGCTGATATCTCCCGTATTGTTGAACGTGTGGTTGTTGGTGTCGGGAGTATCGTTTTCCCAGCCGGAATAGAGGCTGAAGGCCGGAAACAAAGAGCCGGTCGCGCCTCGGTCCATCGTAATGGTCAGCACACCCGGTACGTGCATCTGACTGAGATCCAACTGCACCCAGTTGCTGGTATGTGTCCACCCCTTCGCGCCAACCGGGTTGTTTGGCTCGCCCCAGCTCTTCGCGCCGACGCTGCCGGAAATGCTGCCGGCGCCGCCATGAGTGGTAGACCCCTGAAACTCATAGGTGAGACCGGTTTCAGGGCCTGGTGATGTAAAGGCGATGTGGGCGTGAGACGGAGCGGCTCCGACCAGCCACAGTCCGAGCGCGGCCAGGCCGAGACCGACCGACCGCTTTCTGGTGATAAGAGACTTCATACAAGCACTCCTTTGGTTAGAAGAAAAAATAGGGGCCACCTTCGATACCTGGGACTTCTACCAGAGGCATACTGGCTGATCTACTGATCGGCCCTATCGCTTGCTACAGATTTGACGGAAATTTCTTGCGGTGGGGGGATGAATATTATCTGTGGGCAACCAAGAAGGGCGGCCAAGTGTTCAGTCTGTCGCGTGAAACGAAGCAGCCTCGTTGTTATAGGTCATAACGGAGTGCTTTGTGATGATCAAATCTCATGCCGACGGGTATGGGCCGGAGTAACTCCGGACGATTTACCGGTTAAATCATTAGCGTACTACTGATGTGATGAAAAGTGATCATCCTGGGCCCAGGTGATATGAAGGAATAGTTGCGATCGACCTGGAACGCGGGGGTTGGTAGACAAAATAGATAGGCATGGACAACTCCCTTGTGGTTAAGGTAATGTAGGTACGTCACTACATTATGGAGAAGCTGTATGCAGATGGGGTTGCGTGAAGCGAACCAGAAGTTTTCCCGATTGGTGAAAGCCATTAAACAGGGTAAAGAAGTCCTCTTGACTGAGCGTGGAAAACCGCTGGCCGTTGTGAAGCTGATAGAGGGACACAACGATACACAGGCAGTCGTACGAAGACTAGAAACCGCCGGACTGTTACGCGCGGCATCAAAACGTCGAGTGCTTCCCGCATGGAATGCCCGATCCGTTCGTGGTGTGCCGGTATCCTGCACCGTGATGAAGGACAGAGAGGAGCGGTGACCCCCCGTCAGTGGGCCTACTTCGATACCAGCGTAATTGTCAAACGGTATGTCAAAGAGGCGGGTTCACTCGCCACGCGCCGCCTCTTGAAGCGCTTTCAGCTTCTCTCTTCCTCGATCATGCCGGTCGAGGCCATGTCGGCCTTCAGTCGGCGACGAGCATCCGGCGATCTCACGCAGCGCGATTTTCTTGCCATTCGGTCGAGGCTACGCAAAGACCAAGCATACTGGGAACTCGTGGAGGTGAGCGAAACGGTCCTCCTAGAAGCCGAGGACCTGGTTGAGAAGACGAATGTGCGCACACTCGATGCGATCCATTTGGCATCAGCGATCGTCTTTCAGTCCGAGTCAGGGTTGACGATTGCCTTCATTACCGGCGACGCGAAGCAGCGCGATGCCGCCCGCATGCTGGGTTTCACTGTCATCTGGGTGGAATAACAACACCAGGACAAGAACGCCGGCGCGTTGGTTTTCGTGTCGCAGGACTTGATCAGTCTTTCGGAAGCGATTCAGATCGCCTTAATTTTGGGGTAGGCTCCGGGCAGGACCTGGGACCTTCCCGTTACAGGTCTGTGAGTGAAAGAATGGTAAGGCCGGGAATGGTTTTGACCTGGGCGTCGTTGGTGAGAAAGTGCGAGCAAGCAGTGATCTGCGCGGTAGCAGCATGAATCGCATCCGGCAACTTCATGTTGGTCTCAGCTCGGAGACGGGCAGCTGTGATCAAGACGTCGCGGGTCACGGGTACTATCTGCAGGGAAGCGGAGGGTTGCAGGATCTGTAGATAGGCTCTCTCCCGCTCGATACTTCGATCCAAGAACGGCTTCACTAATACTTCCGCCAGCGTGAGTTCACTGGTGATCGCGGCCAGTTCATGCCGATCTAGGGCGTCAAAGAGCGAGGTGAGGACAGCTCGGAAGGTTGAGTATCCTTCAAGCGCATAGATGAAGATGTTGGTATCGAGATAAAGGCGACCAGACAGCCTCAAGTGGGCCATGTGTCTCGCTCTCGACGTATGAAGGCATCGACCTCTTCAGGTGAGAGGAAGCCCCCTGCTGCGCTTCCGATCGAATCGACCAGTTTTGCTGCAGGTGGCGTCCCGCTATCAGGAATAATGATGACGTCGGCGGTGGACCCGGGTACGAGCTCCGACGATTGCACATGGACAACCCCGCCGGGTTGCACAGTGACTTTTTGCTTGAGCATCGGTAGCATTAGCGTGCTCCGTATCTCCTCAGGTTGACCATCACATTGTACTGCATCAGCCCTATGGCGCTGCAAGCAAAGATGCAACCTTCACAGGTACAATTTCTCATAACATTCTCAGCAATCCGACCTGAGGGATCTTCGTCAGTACGGTCCGAAGACCCCCTCGAGGAACCCCGGCAGCGGCGGCCCGCCGGCTGCGCCCGTCATGGGAATTTCCACCATATAGTCCTTTGCGAAGCC
>JAHBWR010000181.1 GCA_019636875.1 Nitrospira sp. | reverse complement strand
GAAGTCTTTGAACCGGCGCCACGAACCTGGCGAGGAATCGGCGAAATTCCTTCGAGTGGCTTACGCCTCAAGTCTGCCTACAGTGACTACGACGCCGAGCTGAAGTTTCAGCACGAACTTGGGCAACTCGCTGAAGGGAAAGAGGATCCAGAGTGCCAAAGTGGGCTGGTGCTACAGGGCTTGCTCAAGCCGATGGACTGTTCAGCCTTCGGAGTTCGTTGCACACCAGAACGACCATTGGGCGCACCGATGGTCTCGAGCGAAGGAGCCTGTGCCGCGTATTATCGCTACCGCTCACATGCCACAGCCTAGATGCTGAGTGCAAGAGAATGGCCATGAGCAACGATAAACCCTTTGAGCCTGCCTGCCCATTGCCGATCTCGGCAAAGAACACCGTGCAGCTTGCGCATGGCGGAGGTGGTCGACTCATGCAAGAGCTGATTCAAGACCTATTCGTACAGGCCTTTCACAATCCCATGCTGGAGTCTTTGCATGACGGGGCGAGCTGGCCGGTAGAGAAAGGCACGCTGGCGTTTACCACCGATTCCTATGTGGTGCGACCGCTGTTTTTCCCTGGCGGCGATATCGGGAGTTTGGCCGTGAACGGTACGATCAACGATCTGGCCATGTGCGGCGCGAAGCCGCTCTATCTCAGCGCGGGATTCATCCTGGAAGAGGGGCTCAGCATGGAGGTGCTGCAGCGGGTCGTCAACTCGATGGCCGAGGCTGCCCGGGAGGCGGGCGTGCCGATCGTCACCGGCGATACGAAGGTCGTGGACCGTGGCAAGGGCGATGGGATTTTCATCAATACGTCCGGCGTGGGTGTGGTGCCGACCGGCGTCCGTGTATTGCCGACGCTGATCCAGCCGGGCGACGCGATTCTTGTGAGTGGTGATCTCGGTTCCCATGGAGTGGCAGTCCTTAGTGTGCGGGAAGGTCTGACGTTCGACGGCAATGTCGAAAGCGATTCGGCGCCGTTGCATCGCATCGTCGCTGACCTGATCGAGAGCGACGTTGAACTTCATTGCCTGCGCGACCTTACCCGTGGTGGACTGGCCAGTGTGTTGAACGAACTGGCAGTAGCGGCGAAGGTCGGCATGACGGTAGAGGAGTCCGCCGTTCCTGTGAGCGAACCGGTGCGTGGAGCCTGCGAGCTCTTAGGGCTCGATCCACTCTATGTAGCAAACGAGGGACGCTTCGTCGCGATGGTACCTGCTTCACAGGCCGAGGCCGCGCTAGCTGTCATGCGACGACACAAAGCAGCCAGCCTGGCAACTCACATCGGCGTCGTGACGGATCGCGACCCTCCTATGGTCGCCTTGCGGACAGTTGTGGGCACTCATCGTGTGCTTGATCTATTGTCAGGCGAGCAGCTGCCACGAATTTGCTAATAGTGAATCGAGACGAGAACCCATTTCGCCCAAATTGAAAGATCTCTCCTTGGTTGTAGCATTCTGCAACAGCGCCTCATGAACATGCGTGGAGTTTTTCCCAGTGACCGGGAAGAACTCTCCCCTGAGCTGTAAGAATCCCTGTACATCCAACAGCTTTGAATTTGACGGAGCGACCGATGTGGTGGATGGCCTGGCATGAGGATTGCGCGAGAATAGGAGAAGGAGCACTTAGAATGAGGTTGTCATCACGATCTCTTATCTTGTCGGTTGCACTAGGTGTAGCAGTCGTAATCACTGCACCCAACATTTCCGAGGGGGAGAGCAGTCATGCCAAGGCGCTGCGCGAACACTACGAGCTACAAGAAGGCAAGCGGCTCTATGAGCAATATTGCCGGTTCTGCCATGGAGACCAGGGGAAAGGAAACGCGTATGACGTGACGCCTCCACCCGCGGATCTCACTAGCCCTGCCGTCCAGCAGAAGTCGGATGCCGAGCTGACACAGACGATTCATGAAGGTGAGCGAGGCACGGCGATGGGATCTTGGAAATGGGAGCTATCGGAAAAGGACAAGCAGAACATCCTGCTCTATATCCGGCGGCTGGCTCGATGATCGAACGTAGCGCGTGAGCCCTCGCCCTGTGTGAATTGTAGTTCAAGACGCGGAGCCACTGTTATGACTAATCATGAAAAGCGAAAGAAAATTATTCCCTGGATCGATCCGGAGGAGCGCGTGACCGTCCATTTTTTGGACGAGAAGGACCTCAACGCCGAGGTGACGGGGACGACGGAGGAGTTAGTCGATCTTTCGATTGAAACCAAGGCACCCCATTTCACGCAGCGCATCTCGGTCCCGCTCAGGATCACGGAAATTTCGGAGGACCTCGGACACTACACGCGGGATCCGGATCGACCGTTGAAACATCGCCGACTCATGTTGATCGTCGATGAGAAACGGCCTCCCGTCATCTATTAGACGAGCGGGTTATCATTGTTATGGAGGGAGAGTGAATCCTCATGTGCTGATAGGGTTGATAACCATTCTCTTACTAACACTGTCAGGTTGTTTCCCCAGGCACCCGCCCCATACACCGCAGCCGTTTAGTATGGAGGGGACGACCGACACCGTGTCTTCGTCGGTCATTCAACCGCTGTGAGTTACGCGTCACTTTCCGACGAGCCGACCTGAGGAAGGATCCCACCCCGCTTTCCGCTGGTTCGAATTGTGACTCAAAGCCGAACTGAGTTGAGAGGGGCCATCACCCGAACGAATGAGATCAGTTGTTCAGTCGTCTTGCTGACGCTCTTGTCGGCCTGCGCTTCACCGGTCGAGGGTTTGTGGCCTCCCCCTCGGGGGGCTGTACAGCACACGGTGTCCGTGTCGATCGACACCTGGCATGCGATGATCGCGTTTCAAAACGACACGCCTCACGCGTATGAGGAGTGGGGCTATGCCGAGCGCGCCTGGTATCTGGAGGGAAAGATGGGCGTAAGTGGTGTTGTGCGGGCTCTCCTCTGGCCGACTGAAGGCGTCGTCGAAGTCGGACACTATGGTCTCGTCTGGGCGGAACGCACACCTCAGCCGCCTTCCGACTTCTTTTCCTTTCGTTTATCGGAAGAAGGCTATCAGCGATTGCGGCAACATCTACAGGCGACTCTGTTGAACGGTGAACCAGTGGCCTCGTTCCGTCAATCCATGTTTTATCCCGCGAAACGTTCGTACCA
>JAHBWR010000180.1 GCA_019636875.1 Nitrospira sp. | reverse complement strand
GAGTATAGAAATAGCCAACGCCAATGAAGCCAGTGAATGGTTCAACGGTAACACGCAACACGAAAGGAGCACATCATGCATTCAGAGCAACTGCGAGGTAAAGCGATCCTAGCGGGGTTCGTCATGGCCGGAGCATTGATGATGACGATGCCCCCTCCACTCCCTGCCGCGGAAACCACGGATCAAGTTGTCCCCGACCGTAAACCAGTCCCGAATGATCCCCACTACATTACACACAAAGCGGACTTGCGACTGAAATTGGACGTCAAAAGAGAATTGGCGATGAGCCCCTTTGTGGACGCCGACTTTATCGGCGTCACAGTCAGGAATGGAGTGGTGACGCTTAGAGGGTCGGTGGAGGATCAGAGTGCCGCCAGTGATGCAGTGGAAAACGCTCGTGAGGCCGGTGCCAAGAAGGTCATCAACAAACTGACGATCGAGGAGCGCAATTAGAAAAAGTTGGGGGAATTGCGCGAAGATCTGGTACGTGCCGTGACAGTCGGTCCTACGGTGCGTACCCTGGTGAATGGCAAATGAAGGATAAAATGTTCAGGAAGATATAGGGGAAGAGCTGAAACCGGCAAGAGGTAGTCACGTGCCAGGAGTTCGCCTATCTCCGACCGGTCGAAGTGCTCTACGGCGACGACGAACTGGTGCATGATCAGACCTTATGCAGCAGTTATGGAGAAACTCATCGGAACAACCGAATGAGGTGAGGTGCCGCCTGCTATGCGATGATGCTGGGCTTCTGACATCGCGCTAGAAGACTATGCCGAAAGCCCAACCATCTCGGTGCGTCGCATTACATCATTCATGCGTTTGATGCCCAAGAGCACAAGATCTTGATACTTCCGAGCGCGTGTCCTTACATCGAGATGATTCCTCCCGGCCACTAGCCCAGTACATGCCGTTGCACGTCCTCTGGCAGATCGGAATGTGATCAGACGGAGACTCCACTTCGTTGCAGATTGTCCTATGAACCATCATCGTCGATCCATACGACGCATTCGGACGTTCCTTCTTGCCGAAGCGTCGGCGTTCGCATTAGCTGCGCTTGTTCACGTCGGTTTCCTGGCTGACGGTTATGAGCATCACGACGTCGTCGTCTTCGAAAGCATACTGGGCAGTGTTTTGCTTCTCGGGTACCTCGGTGCCGGAGTTTATCCGGCATGGGTGAGACAAACCGGGATGGTGGCTCAAGGGATGGCTCTGTTCGGTACGGTGATCGGGCGCTTCAGTGTTATCGCTGATAACGGTCTCTGGACGATCCTCGAGCTTGTCTTTTATCGCCTGATCACGGCTGCCTTGATCTGGGGCTTTATCGTGACGATCATGGCGCCAACCTCCAATGCTCTCGCATCCATGCCGCGGGACGTCGAAGCGGATAAAGCTCGCGATTGAATCACGTTTCACGTGAGTGATGAGGAATTCGACGTCATTGTTCAACGAGTGCAGCGGGATGGACCGATGACGTAGGGCAATTATTCGTGGGATGTGGAGAGTCGCAAGTTAAATGAGTTGGAATGATAGACTCAGGCACTATGCATGCGCTGTGGAGGAAATGTGAGGACCAAAAGATCGAGTTGAGCGACTGGATATCCTTACCCGATATGCTTGCAGGGATGTTTCCTGATATTTGGCACGACTAGTCGGGGAATTGCAGGAATAGTAGCAGTGCGGCAATCGTCAGACAGGCTGAGCCAGGAATATTACAGGACCGCTGTAAGAGGACACCGAGTGCTATGCCGCCTTTTTCGAAGACCCAGGCGGTAATCGCTTAGAAATTTGCAATCACAGTATCGGAGAGTCATGGACGTGGGACGTACTCTATGAAGGAGTTCATCAGCCGTGACTCCAGCCGCATCTTTCTGGTGTCGGTCATCCTCAACTGTCCCTGGGAACGGGCTCAGTCCAGACTGTATGTGATGACAGATGGAACGGCCGTACCTTGGTGGCACTGCGGGCTCGCGAGTGTGGGTGACGGTTTCCTTGTCCTGCTTATGTTTTGGGTTGGGAGAGTTGTTTTTGGTCAAGGAGCGTGGTTCGACCATCCTGGACTTCGAGGCTACCTGCTTCTGGCCGTGACGGGATTGGTCACGATCATTCCGCTTGAATGGATGATGATTTCTAGGATGAAATGGTGGAGCTATACCTCACAGATGCCCCTCATTCCAGGAACTACCGTGGGCGTCAGCCCGGTGGCCCAGATGCTACTGCTTCCCCCGATGATCTTCCGGATTGTCGCGATGTGGCGTAGGAGGCACCCCTCTTGAACAAACTTCAGGTGAAACGAGCTCAGATGAAGGTTCAAATTGCGCGTCGCATTTCATAACGCAGCCGTGCCCGAATTCCAAATTGTTCAGTCCTGAACCGGTCGCAAAAGGCTCAACCCGTTGACCCGCCACATTGGTTTCAAAACGACCTTGAACACATTCCGGTATAACGGCCACGACGAGATCCAAGTCAGTCATCATTTCGCAATGGATGTACGGGCGTGATATACGCAAAAGATAGCGATGCACAGAGGCTCTTACCGGGACCATATTAAGGGAATAGCGATACAATGACCGCACGATCGATAGCATGATGATATAACCGGTTGATTCCTTTATGACCTGCTGGTTTAGACTCGCGCCCGCATGATCCGTCTTCCTCCCTTCCCTACACCTCGTAACAGCTGGTTGAATATCTTTACCGTCGCGACGGTGCATAACAGCACCGAACCATTCGCTCCCAATTATAGAATCATTCCGCATCGAGTTAGTCTCAAAAGCTATCAAGGAGAAACTAGGGATATTGCTGGTTTCGACGCAAGCTCTGAGCTGTAATCGTCAACGTAGGGACCTGAGCTGATTAGGAAAAGAAGATGTCAACCCAAAATGCCGTCCGCCTACACCGAATCATCGCCGCCACACCGGACAAGGTCTATCGCGCGTTTCTTGATGCCGACGCGATGAATAAATGGCTGCCGCCGAACGGATTTACGGGCAAAGTGCATCAGTTGGAAGCGAGGGTCGGAGGTTAGTACAAAATGTCGTTTACCAACTTCACGACCGGCAAGAGCCACTCGTTCGGCGGCGAGTATCTCGAACTCGTACCAAGTGAACGTCTTCGCTACACAGACACGTTCGATGATCCGAATCTGCCGGGGGAGAT
>JAHBWR010000018.1 GCA_019636875.1 Nitrospira sp. | reverse complement strand
TTAGCGGCGATGGTGATCGAGATCTGTAATGAGGCAGCCAAGAGCCCGGAGCAGATTCGAACAGCGACGGCAGAAGGATTTGAAACGAATGAAGAACAACTCATCGCGGCCTTGAACGAGCTCACGACAGCACGGATCCTCTATGAAGAACGCGGCAAGTACTTCACGCTCGCGATTCCTGAAAATCCATACCTATAATTCGTAGCCTCGCTCCATCGTTACGGCCAGGCCGGCTATGGTTCAGACAAGGATCACCAGCGAGAGTTTTTGATGCGCCCCCTACATCGACAACTTCTCTGCCACATTGCGCATCTGCACACCGTGAACGAGTGAGGCGCCGCCGCGGATGGCGCAGGCGACATGGACGGCTTCAGTCATTTCTTCGACGTTGGACCCTTTCTCCAACGACGCCTGCGTGTAGGCATCGATGCAGTAGGGACACTGCACGGTATGGGCGACGGCGAGGGCAATGAGCGCCTTTTCCCGCTCTGTGAGTGCGCCTTCGGCGAACACCGCGTCGTAGTAGCTCTTGAATTTTTCCCACAGGGCTTTGTTTCCCTTCCCGAGATCTGCAAACTTCCCCAAATCGTGCGAATGATAGTACGAGTCCATAGGAACCTCCTCGAATGATTGCGCATGAGATGGAATCGAACGAATCGATGGAGTAATCAGGCATTGCCGGGAGGCATCGGGTCGGCCTCCGTCAGGGCTTTGGAAAAGCGATGGCCGACGATGGTCGTAGCTTTTGACATCAGGTCTACCACCTCTTGCCATTCATTGGGGAGTAGGTCTTGCTTCAGTTGTGGGTGGATGGCCCATTGAGCTTCGACCTGCGTTCCTTTTCGGTTGACGAGCACGCGGAGTAATTCCACGTCCCAGGTCGAGTCGGGGGTGTTATCGCCGGAAAGACCGCCGTTTGCCTGCTCAGGTGGGGGAACTGCGCGTGCCATACCTCAACCTCAGTGTGATCGTGCTGCGAGCATACCGCATCCTCGTCGTGATTGTACATCGCGTTATACTTTATGAGATGTGGAACCCTTCCTGTTTTATATCTATGGAGGTGCTTGGTTTAAGACGGACAACATTGCCTCATGGATATGTCCGTTACTCGCCACTAGCTCCTGTTCATAGATAGAGAGGTCTTCGCCGCTAAAGTTGGTGAGGCGTCCTCCGGCCTCTCGTACGATCACTGCTCCCGCAGCCATATCCCATGGGTTGAGCCGCACTTCCCAGAACCCATCGAACCGTCCTGCTGCCACGTAGCAGAGATCCAGAGCAGCGGATCCTGTTCTTCTGAGTCCCTGTCCCTTCAGGGCAAAACTGCAGAAATGATCGAGGTTGTTGCGAGGCGTCTCTCTAATGTCATAAGCAAAACCTGTTACGAGGAGGCTGTTGCCGAGATCTTTGGTGTCTGAAACGCGGATAGGCCGGCCGTTCAAATGGGCTCCCCGCTGGTCTATCGCGGTGAACAACTCATCCCGTGAAGGATCGTAGATTACTCCGAGAAGACACTTCTCCTGGTACTCGAGTCCGATCGACACGCAGTAGGTTGGGTACCCATGTGCAAAGTTGGTCGTCCCGTCCAATGGATCGATGATCCACAAATAGGGAGAAGGAGCTTCGTCGACACGGCCACGCTCCTCGGCCAAGAAGCGATGGGAGGGAAAACGACTCCGAATATGGTCGATCACACATTGTTCAGCGGCATGGTCGGCGTCCGTTACTAGATTGATCGGATTCTTGTACTCGACGTGAAAACCGGCTGCGGTATAGTTGAGAAGGAGCGCTCCGGCTGCTCGGCCAGCAGCAACGGCTGCTTCTAGAAGCGTATCTGCGGAGAGTGGGTCAGGGGAAATTAGCACCTGAGAATCTATCATGTCCCGACTTGCAGCTCACACAAATTGTGCTAGTCTTACCGGAACAAGCCTTATGATCATAGATAAGAAAAGGATTACTTGCTTGCAAAGAAAACAACCTAGTCGACAATGTATTATTTAAATATAACATCTTGACAAAGATTACAAGCGCTGCTATAAAGCAAGCATGCTTTGAATCTGGAGTGACCAAGAAGTTGTGGAAGAGTTAACGGACATACTTGTTGGGCTGGAACAGCGCATCAATGCCTACAAGAGCCGGTTCCAGGAGTTAGAGAAAAAGCGTCGTCGCTTAGATGACGAAATCGCTACCATCAAGAAATACCTTGAGCTTGCGGAGACCCTCTACCGTGTTGAGGCCGACAAGGCCAAGCTTGCCAGCCTATCAAACCAAATCATTCCCGCTGATGACTCCAAAGGAATTCGCCCTCCACCGGTGATGGATGTCACCGATCAGTCCAGGGAAATTCTTCTTGGACGGAGTAAGTACGTTGGGAAAAGCGTCCCTCAAGCCGCGTATGAAATACTCCGGGAATCGAACCGAGCGATGCATGCCAAAGAGCTCGTGCAACGGTTGATTGAGGGCGGATTGCAAATCAAAGGAAAGACCCCGTTAACGTCGATTGCAACGTCGTTGAAGCGTGACAAGCGGTTCAGAAAGGTCGGCCCTAATACGTTCGAGGTCGTCGACGACATGTTGATCAAGGCTGTGTAGAGTTGGTCCTAACTTACAACGGCGAAGGGGGGTGAGACTCTTGGCAACAAAGAAAGCAGCAAAGAAGAAGAAGAAGTAATCACCACCATGATGTGATGCGCCGGGGGTACAGTTGCTTGCCTCCGGCGCACCATCCATACCCTACCTCGGGTAAGACGCTTCCATCCAACTAGTTCAAGAGAAGTCTAAAGGTTCCAAGAAGTTAGGTAAGTCTTGTCTTGTGATCAAGAGAGGGTCGCGCCTGTAAAGATGTAGGCACCCTCTCCTGAACCCCTGAAGTGAAACGGCTGTGAATTAGGAAGCAGCCTGAAGTTCCACAGTCGGCTGGAAACGGGACCGATGAGAAATCGGCCGTGTTCCCTCGGCTATTGGGTCAGCATTCAATAGCACCCACTTCTCGGGCTGCTTCAGGATCTGTTGGACGAGACGTGTGTGGAGAGCATGCCCTGAGCGGTCTGCGATGATATGGCCGATAAAGGACATCCCAAGAAGAGAGAAATCACCGATCAGATCAAGAATTTTGTGACGGACAAACTCGTTGTTAAATCGAAGGCCAGAGTCATTCACGATGCCGTCTCCTGACAAGACCACCGTGTTATCGAGCGTTCCACCTTTCCCAAGTCCACGAGCCCACAAGGCTTGAACTTCCTGCAGAAACCCGAATGTTCTGGCTTCGGCAATCTCGCTCTCAAACGCACCAACAGAGCAATCATACTCGTACGTCTGAGTCTTGATCAAAGGATGTTCATAGTGAATAGAATAGGTAATGCGTGGGGTTGGGGATGGTTCGATCCTCACCCGCTTGGATCCCTCGGTCACTTCAATAGGAGACATGATTTTGAGAAAGGGTTGTTTCCGATCTTGCGGAGCGATTCCTGCGGCTTGAACCAAGCGGACAAAGGGTGCGGCACTTCCATCCATGACCGGGACTTCGCTGGCTGTAACGTCAATGAAAACGTTGTCTACCTGGAGTCCTGCCAGCGCCGCCAGCAAGTGCTCGATGGTTTGGACCTGAAAGCCTCCACCACTGATAGCAGTGCATAGTTCAGTGGGGATTCGGTGTTCAATGGAGACGGGGAGATACGCATCGACATCCCCCTGCCGACTCACAAACACCACCCCCGTATCAGGAGGGGCCGGGCGCAGTGTAATGGTTGCGGATTGTCCAGAGTGAAGTCCGACACCAGAACATGTGATCGTGGATGCTAAGGTTTGTTGATTGCGCACAGGTCCTCCCTCGTGTAAATCGTCATATTGAGTACACCAAAGCAATGATTATGCCATTTTCATGATAAAACAAGATGTTGTTACTAAAGGAAAATATATGGATAAAGCTTGATATACATTGTATCCAAAAAGACACAAGTGTGTTTTTCAGAAATCCAAGAGAACGGAGTAAGAGCTGATGCAGCTCGTATAAATTGATAAGTTATCCGAATTAATACAAGCTCGACGCCAGATATTGCCGATCGATCGGGTGAGATCATGAAATCCTGAGCTCATCTACGTAGGCAGGTTCCGTGTCAACAAGATAGATGGCATATCATCATATAATTGTCCACTTAAATGACATTGCTCAGAGTCATCGGTTTCGTAAAGTACTTAGGCATGGAGATAATTGTGCCTTCTCCAGGTTGCCTCGACAGGGTTCCAAGTAAGACCTGAGAAAATTCTACTCTGTTTACCGCGCTCTGCTCTCGATTCCCTTCGGTCCTATCGCTTGTCGCCTTCTTCTTATAGGGCAATAGCAAAAGAGAAAAAATGATGACAAATGTAGGGAGTTGGGTACGCTTATAGCGAGCTACGACCTGGACCGTGTCTACCGCTCGATTTCAGGGGGCGTGCGTGATCAAAAGCCAAATGTTTCATAGGATCGCTCAATCCGCGATCGGTGTCCAAGTACCACCTCCTCACTTCCTGGAGCCAATTCTCTCACCAGCAACAATATTTCTAGTTGGCGGGCACCAGCTTAGTGATCGGTTGATCGATCAAGATTGATGACGGTTTCGACCGAGGAGCGCACGGCGGTCAAGCTCGTATACACCTTGATGCCGGGATAGAGTTATGCGAGTGACACCATTGGTTTGGATCAGTTTCGGTTTGGCGAGTGTCACACTGAGCCTCATGTTGGCTGGTGATTCAGTGGTGAACCTTATTCCCAACCGTGATCGGCAGGTCTTCGAATATCGCCGTGATCTGGCAGAGTCATTGGCCGTCCAGTATTCAGCCTTGGCGGAGCACGATCAGGTCGATACCATCAAGCTTGCGATGGAGATGCTGGCTAAGCGCAACCACGACATCTTGTCACTGGCGCTCCTGCTTCAGAACGGCGAGAGCCTCGTGCAGGTGGGGAATCATGCTCAATCTTGGGTACAGCCATCCGGCGATCACTCGACGCTCCAATTCCTTCAAGTCCCGATCTTTTCGGGTGATCAGCCTTGGGGTATGCTCCAAGTCGCATTTCGGCAGACTGATGTGTCGACCCTTGAACGCGTGTTAACGGACCCGTGGGTTCGGTTCCTGGCCTTTGTCACTGTCATGGGATTTGCCGGGTATCTCTTGTTGATGAAACGGACTCTGCGTCAACTGGATCCCTCAGGAATTGTTCCAACCCGTGTGAAAGCCGCGCTTGATGCGTTGACGCAGGGCGTGGTTATGATCGATACGCAAGACCTCGTAGTGCTGACCAATGACGCATTCAGCCACGCAGTCGGCAAACCCCTCAAAGCGCTGATCGGAACCGATCTCGGATCGCTCGCTTGGACATCCGGCACGGCATCAGGCTCGTTGATGGTTCATCCCTGGACCAGAGCGATCATGGATCGGCAGCCCCAGGACAACAGTTCCCTTCTGCTGACACTTCCCGACGGGGAAATAAAGAAATTTATCGTTAATACCGTGCCGATCATAGACGATGGGTCGACGGTCAGAGGGGCGCTGGTCTCCTTTCATGATGTCACCGAGCTTGACCGGGCCAATGCTCAACTCAAGGAAGCGAATACTGAGTTGGAAGAATCACGTGCTCAGGTCCTACGAAAGAACCAGGAACTCGAGACGACGAATACGAGTTTGCACGTCGAAATGGATCAGCGAAAAAAAGCCGAGGCGGAGAAGGAAAAGTTGTATCAGCAACTCATGAATGCCTCGCGCCAAGCCGGTATGGCGGATGTGGCCTCGAGTGTGTTGCATAACGTCGGTAATGTCCTCAACAGTATCAATGTATCGACCGATACACTTCTGAAAACGCTCAAGAAGCCGATGGTGGGAGATGTCTGTCGGATTGCCTCGATGTTCCATGACCATCAAAACAACCTTCAAGAATTCCTGACGGCCGACCCGAAAGGGAAGCAGATCCCCGCCTACCTCGGATTGGTGGCCGAATCCCTGAGTGGTAGCCATCAGACGATCCAAGGAGAACTCGATTCCCTTGTGAAAAAAGTGGATCACATCAAGCAGGTAATCATGTCCCAGCAAGATATTGCGCGTGCAGGGAATATTCGCGAACCCGCCTCGAGTGAAGACTTGATGGAACAGGCGTTGCTGATGGCCTTGCCGGAGCCCGACAAATATCACATCCACATCGTAAGAGACTACCATCCGGTACCCACCATCATGACCGATCGGCATCAAGTGTTACAGGTGTTGGTCAATCTGATTACGAATGCCAAGAATGCCATGGTCGAGCACACAGACAGCGCACGCCGTCTTACATTACGCATCGGCGTGTTTTCCGACCGTCACTCCTTCGCTCGATTTGAAGTGGCGGATACCGGAGGTGGGATCAAGCCAGAGAATCTTTCGAGGCTATTTACCCAAGGGTTTACGACGAGAAAGGCCGGTCATGGGCTTGGCCTACACAGCGCCGCCATCGTCGCGAAGAATCTGGGCGGTGCCTTGCATGCGCAGAGCGCCGGGGAAGGACAGGGGGCGACCTTCACCTTAGATCTCCCAATGGTTCAATTGGAGGCGGCCGCATGACAGGCCATCAGTCAGCTGACAATCGACGAATTCTGGTGATTGATGACAATGTCAGCATCCATGATGATTTTCGGAAGATTTTAGCGCCGCCAGCTGAGTCGGATTCACTCAGTCAAGCTCGTGCCGCGCTATTTGGAGAGGCGCCGACTCTCCCCACGCACGTGCACTATGAGCTGGATTATGCGAGTCAGGGGCGTGAAGGATTTGGGCTTGCTCAGAGCGCCTATCAAGCCGGAAATCCGTATGCGCTCGCGTTCGTGGATATGCGCATGCCGCCGGGATGGGACGGCCTGGAAACGATTGAACACCTTTGGTATGCCGATCCTGAGATCCAAATTGTTATTTGCTCGGCCTACTCCGACCATCCATGGGAGGACGTGAGTCGTCGAATCGGAGAAACCGATAAACTTTTGATTCTCATGAAGCCGTTTAACAGCATAGAAGTCATGCAGCTGGCCAACTCATTGACGAAGAAATGGAATCTGGCCCGTTCAGTCAAACAACAAATTGAATCGCTTGCTCTGAATGTGACGCAGCGAACGGCTGAGCTGCGGGAGGCCAATGAGCGACTACAAGTACAGGTTGCCAGCAGAGTAGGTGAGAGTAGTGCAACTCAGTCTGCAGGCGAGGTGACGACCACATTTCATCAGAAGGAAGAGTTCTTGGCCATTATGAGTCACGAGATATTCAGGCCAATGAATGATCTGGTCGTGAAGGTCGCCCTGCTTCTCAATAGCACGCTCAACGCCGAACAACGGGAACACCTGGCGACCGTAGAGCGATGTGCCCATGATGTCCTATCCCTTCTGAGTGATATGCATGAATTTATGGCGCTGCAAAAACCAGAAGCCCACTTTGGAGAATCGCACGAGCGAGGATGAGCTTCCTCACGACGTAAAGGGCGTGAATGATCATGAGTCCGGGTAATAGAAATTTGCGGATCTTGGTGGTGGACGACAACCAGGCGATACACGAGGACTTTCGAAAAATCCTTCAGGGGCAACCCGAGGAGGACAGTCTTCATCAGGCGAGGACAGCACTCTTTGGGGAGGTGCCGCTGGTGCAGGCCCTTGAGCGGTTTGAGCTCGAGTATGCCGATCAAGGGCAGGCTGCTCTGGCATTGGTACAGATGGCCCGTGGAGAAGGACGACCGTACGCAGTGGCATTTGTCGATATGCGGATGCCACCCGGGTGGGATGGGTTAGAAACGGTTGAACGACTTTGGGAGGCCGATGGAAGGCTGCAGGTGGTGATCTGTACGGCCTATTCGGATCATTCGTGGGCGGAGATTGCCGCACGTTTGGGAGCGAGCGACCGGTTCCTCATCTTACGAAAACCGTTTGATGCCATCGAGGTTCAGCAAATCGCCGCATCATTGACACGAAAATGGGAATTGGGTCGCGACATCCGCCTGCAAATGGAAGATCTAGTTGCACAGGTCAATGCTCGCAATCGAGAACTTCAGGCCACGAACCAACGATTGGAACAACAAGTGGCAGCTCGGACTGCCGAACTTCAGCAACGTCATGACGAGTTACAACGGACGGTTGAGGCACTGAAAGCGGCCAAGGCGGCGGCGGACCATGCCAATCAGGCGAAGTCACAGTTTTTAGCCCGGATGAGTCATGAAATCCGGACGCCAATGAATGCCATGTTCGGCATGAACGAGTTGCTTCTCTGCACCTCCCTAACCGACCAGCAGCGGCACTTTGCTGAAACCATTGATAAGAATCGCGAGCAATTGCTTCAGATCATCAATGACATCCTCGACTTGTCCAAGATCGAGGCCGGCAAGATGGACCTCCACATCGCGGGGTTCGATTTGATGACAACCGTGCGGGATGTTGCGGATCTGTTTCGTGAGTCCTCACGACAAAAGGGGCTCAGTTTGGAATGTCAGATCGACCCTGAGTTACCTCCCATGTGGAGAGGAGACGGAGTACGCTTCCGGCAGATTCTGACGAATTTAGTAGGGAATGCCGTGAAGTTTACAGAGCGTGGCAGTATCTTGATCCATGTGGAGCGGATCGAGGATATCCAGGATCAAGCCTTATTCAAGATCACGGTGTGCGATACGGGGATTGGTATCCCCTTTGATGCGCAGCAGAAGATCTTCGATCCCTTTGCACAGGCGGATGGATCAATGACGCGGCGATTCGGAGGGACCGGGTTAGGGCTCGCGATCGTAAAACGATTAGTCTCGTTAATGGGGGGAGACATCGGT
Source organism: Nitrospira sp. (assembly GCA_019636875.1). Taxonomy (GTDB): domain Bacteria; phylum Nitrospirota; class Nitrospiria; order Nitrospirales; family Nitrospiraceae; genus Nitrospira_D. The sequence goes on along the minus strand of JAHBWR010000018.1, from coordinate 31,580 downwards.
TTCAGCAGTATTCCAGGAAAGGGGTCCACGTTTTGGTTTACGGTCCGTCTTGATAAACAGGCGATGAATGAAGGGGGTGGAGAAGAAACCAAGGCGCTGAATCAAACCACGAAGTCTGGCGCCTGCGTCACGCGGATTCCTGGCGTCAATCCAATCAAGCCACGATCGCGCGCACGAATTCTCCTGGCGGAAGACAATTCCACGAATCAAGAGGTCTTCCTGCGTATGCTCGAGATGTGTGGCGAAGCAGCCGACGTGGTCAGTACCGGTAGAGAGGTGCTCGAAGCGCTCGAGCGGACCCAGTACGACCTGGTCTTGATGGACTGTGAGATGCCGGAAATGGACGGGTTGGCTGCGACCACAGAAATCCGTCGACGAGGACTGATGAGAGCGGACGGCAAGCTGGTTCCGATCATCGCCCTGTCAGGGTATGCAGTCAGTAGTTATCAGGATGCCTGCCTGGTGGGCGGCATGGATGGCTTTTTGGCGAAACCGGCAGGGTTGAAAGAGATTCAAAATGTGCTGAGCCAATGGTTGCCCGCGATCGAGTCACGCGCCGCGTAGCACGCATGATAGCTGGGCCAACGAGCTAGAGATCGGCATGAGTTCTGAAAATACAGGCACGCATCACAATCGCCGCATCTTGGTCGTCGATGATAATCGATCCATCCATGACGACTTTCGGAAGATTCTTCAACCAGATCGCGAGGCTCAATCGCTGGATGAAGCACGGGCATCATTATTCGGGAGCGAGCCTCTTTTGAAGGCGCTCGTGCAGTTCGATTTGGACTATGCCGATCAGGGGCAATCTGCATTGGCATTGGTTCAACTGGCGCGACGGGAGGGGCGGCCGTATGCTATGGCGTTTGTGGACATGCGCATGCCGCCGGGCTGGGATGGGTTGGAAACGATCGAGCACCTCTGGGCGGCCGACCCGGAGATCCAGACGGTGATTTGTACGGCCTATACGGACCATTCGTGGGACGACATCATTCAGCGACTGGGCCACGATGATCGTCTCCTGATTCTGCAGAAGCCGTTCTCGTCCATAGAAGTGTCTCAATTAGCGGCCTCCCTCACCAGAAAATGGGACTTGGCGCGTCAGGCGAAGCAACGTCTGGAGGCCGCTGAAGCGGCCAATGTGGCGAAGTCTCAGTTCTTGGCCAATATGAGTCATGAGATCCGTACCCCCCTGAACGGGATCATCGGCATGAGCGAGCTCCTCATGCGGACCACGCTCGATGATAAACAGCGTCGATATATGGAGACCTTGCACAAGTCTGGCATGGGGCTGCTGCAAGTGATCAATGACATTCTCGATATTTCGAAGATTGAGGCGGGCAAACTGACCCTCGAGGTGATCGCGTTTGATGTGCGTCAGCTTGTCAACGAGGTCCTGGAACTTTTCTCCGGCCCGGCGGAGGCCAAAGGGTTGAAGCTGACCGCAGCTTTGCCTGCCATGCTGCTTCCAGAATATGAAGGCGATCCTGTCCGTATCCGGCAGATTTTGACCAACCTGATCGGTAACGCCATCAAGTTTACGACGCAGGGTCAGATCACGCTCCATATCACCGTGGATGAAGATTCGCTCAGCACCACCACGCTATGTATACAGGTCCAGGATACGGGGATTGGAATCGAACCAGCCGTGCAGGAAACACTCTTCAGGCCGTTCATGCAGGCCGACGGCTCGACCACACGAAGGTACGGTGGAACGGGACTCGGGCTGGCGATCGTGAAGCAACTCACTCAACTGATGGACGGGACGGTGGGCGTCGAGAGCGTGCTCGGGAAAGGGTCGACATTTTGGTGCACGATTCAACTGAAGAAACCAACCGCCACAACGAGATTCGCCAAAGTGGGCTAGCAGATCATCCGCGAAATTGGAGAACGGTGTCTCATGCTGAGGGCTGATACCAATCGACACATTCTTGTCGTGGATGACAATCCATCGATTCATAACGACTTCCGACGGATTCTTCAAATCGAGCCGGAATGGGAGCCTCTTGAGCGTGCCCGTTCCACACTGTTCGATGAAGTGAACCGTCTTTCCTCTCAGGAACCGTTTGACGTGGATTGTATCGATCAAGGTCAGGCCGCGGTCGAGATGGTCCAGACGGCATGTAACGAAGGTCGACCCTATGCCGTGGCATTTGTCGATATGAGGATGCCGCCAGGATGGGACGGCTTGGAAACCATCGAACACCTCTGGGAAGCTGACGCTAGACTGCAGGTCGTTATCTGTACAGCCTATTCTGACCAGCCTTGGGACGAAATCAGAGAACGGATAGGCAGAACCGACAAGTTGTTGATCCTGCAGAAGCCATTTAACGGGATCGAAGCCTTACAGCTGGCCACCGCCCTGTGCCGGAAATGGGATTTGGCCAACAAAGCTGCCGGACAGCTGAATGAGTTAAGTCGGCTGGTCGAAGAGCGCACGGCAGAGCTCCGACGGGCGAACCAGCAGCTCACGGAATTCAATGACGCCTTGGTGCGAAGCGTGGCAAATCTGGAGGTCGCACAGGCAGAAATTCTCCAGAAGAATGGTGAGTTGGAGCGACTGGCTTCTCGCGATCCGCTGACCGGCTGTTTGAACCGCCGCGCCTTCTACGCAGCCTTCGAGCAGGCTTTCGGCGAGAGCCGGGAACAGGGGCATGAGCTATGCTGTCTGATGGTCGACATCGACCATTTTAAACGCGTAAATGACCAATACGGACATGCTATCGGAGATCAAGCCATCCAAGCGGTCGCCAGTTGTCTCTCTGCAGGGTTGCGGTTGACCGATACGGTTGGACGGTACGGCGGAGAAGAGTTCTGCCTCATGTTTCCGCGTACGAGGTTGACCGAGGCCTCTGATCTTGCGGAACGGGTACGGATTCGGATCGCCATAGAGGCAGGCAGTAGAGTGCGCATGACGTCTGGATTGACTCTGACCGTGAGTATTGGAGTGTCGACCAGCGCCTTAGGAGCACGGACCCCTTTGGAGTTGATCGATCAAGCGGATAAGGCGCTGTATGCGGCCAAAGAAGCAGGGCGGAATTGTGTTATGGCCATGGACGTGTTGGTCCCTGGGCTCAGCCCTTCCGATCAACTTGAGCTTCAAGTCCGTCGGGTTACTCCACGCTCAAGTTCACCGGCCGGATGATACGCCATCTAACGCTGGGCGTTGTCATGAACGAGTACGAGGGGAATCGAAGACCGGCGTTCTCTTGATCCTGCCCGATACGACAAGACCTCTGATCCGCTTCTTGAATCCGAGAAGTGTATAATAGCTGACGGATGACGCGTCTTCTTCGCCATTTCCAATCCTCGGTTGGTAGCAAAGTATTGTTGGCGCTGAGCGGGCTCGGCCTCGTCGGCTATGTCATCTTCCACATGTTGGGAAATCTCCAAGTATTCGAAGGGTCTCGTGCCCTCAACAGCTATGCAGCCTTTCTCCGCGATATGCCGATCGTGTTATGGACAGCTCGTATTGGATTACTGGGTATTGCGGTGATTCATGTTGCGCTGGCGATACATCTGAGCTTGCAGAATCGGCGGGCTCGTCCGAGAGCCTATGCCATCCATCGGTATCGCTACGCGTCCATTGCCTCTCGGACGATGGCGGCATCCGGACTGGTGGTGCTGCTCTTCATCGTGTTCCATCTGCTGCATCTGACGGCAGGTATCGTCGGGCCTTCGCCTCCCGATCGCATCGATGCGGACGGTTACCGAGATGTCTACGGTCTGCTGATTCATGCCTTTCAGAACCCCGTCATTGTTTTGATCTACGTCGCGGGACAGGTGGGGCTGGCCTTCCACCTGCACCATGCTGTGTCCAGTAGCCTACAGACCCTTGGGTTCGAACATGCGGCGCTGAACGGGCTATTGAAGGCGGCTGGTCCTTCCGTCGCGCTCTTGGTGGTGCTCGGCAATGTTGCCATTATCCTCGCAGTCTTCTTGAGGATCGTGCGGTGATCACGAAACTAGACCCCAAGATTCCCTCTGGACCGCTGGAAGCAAAATGGGACCGCCATCGGTTCAGTGAGAAATTAGTCAGCCCCAACAACAAGCGGAAGCTTACCATCATTGTCGTCGGCACCGGCCTCGCCGGCGCAAGTGCGGCGTCAACCTTGGGACAACTTGGCTATCAGGTGGAGTGCTTTTGCTTCCACGACAGTCCCCGTCGCGCGCACAGCATTGCGGCTCAAGGAGGCATCAATGCGTCGAAAAACTATCAAGACGACGGCGATAGCGTGGGGCGATTGTTTTATGACACGATCAAAGGGGGGGATTTTCGTTCGCGCGAAGCCAACGTCTATCGACTCGCTCAAATCAGTGGGCAAATCATCGATCAGTGTGTCGCGCTCGGCATCCCGTTTGCCAGAGAATATGGTGGGCAGCTGGCGAACCGGTCGTTTGGTGGCGTTCAAGTCTCTCGTACCTTTTACTGTCGGGGACAGACTGGGCAGCAGCTACTCTTGGGTGCCTATTCTGCACTCTGTTGGCAGATTGAACGTGGTCAAGTCACGATGCGTCCACGTACAGAGATGCTCGACTTGATCGTGGTCGACGGCCAGGCTCGTGGCGTTGTGGTTCGGGATTTGGTCAGCGGACGCATCAGTATCCGTACCGCGCATGCAGTCGTACTTGCGACGGGTGGGTACAGCAACGTGTATTTTCTTTCGACCAATGCGAGCGGGAGTAACGTCACGGCTACGTATCGAGCTTGGAAGCAGGGCGCGGCATTTGCTAACCCATGTTTTACTCAGATTCACCCGACGGCCATTCCTCCGAGTGACGCCTATCAGGCGAAATTGACGCTGATGTCCGAGTCACTCCGGAACGACGGACGCTTGTGGGTGCCGAAGATGCTGGGCGATACCCGCGCTCCGCGTGATATCTCGGAAGGAGAACGCGATTATTTTCTCGAGCGTCGGTATCCTCGATTTGGGAATCTTGCTCCGCGGGACATTGCGTCGCGTGCGGTAAAGACTGTGTGCGACGAAGGGCGCGGCGTCGGTCCGAACGGGCACGGTGTCTACCTCGATTTCGCCGGTGTGGTTGAGCAACAAGGGCTTGATGTCGTGGCTGAACGGTATGGCAACCTCTTCGACATGTATCACCGTATTACAGGGGAAGATGCCTATCGTGCACCCATGCGGATCTATCCAGCACCTCATTACACGATGGGGGGGCTCTGGGTGGATTACAATCTGATGAGCACGATTCCTGGACTGTTTGTGATCGGGGAAGCCAACTTCGCGGACCATGGGGCGAATCGGTTGGGGGCCAGTTCCCTGATGCAAGGATTGGGAGATGGCTATTTCATCCTGCCGTATACGATCGGACATTACTTGGCGACGGCGAAGCTCCCACCAGTTACAGAAGATCACGCGGAAGCCCGCGAGGCGCATCAACGTGTATTGAACCGTACGGCGCGCCTATTGGCCGCGAACGGTCGTCGAACAGCCGCTTCATTTCACCGAGAGCTCGGCAGCCTCTTGTGGAATTATTGTGGGATGTCTCGCAATGAAACGGGGTTGAAACTGGCGCTCTCGTCGATTCCGACGCTCCGGGAGGAATTTTGGCGTGACGTCGTCGTTCCGGGAGCAGGGGACTCCTTCAACCAGGAGCTAGAGTATGCCGGACGAGTGGCGGACTATCTGGAGTTCGCTGAGCTGCTTTGCCACGATGCGCGGCATCGTCAGGAATCCTGCGGGGCGCATTTTCGCGAAGAGTATCAGACGGGAGATGGCGAGCCAAAACGGGATGACACCCGCTTCGCGCACGTTGCGGCATGGGAGTACCGGGAAGGGGCGAGTCCTATCTTGCACAAGGAGCCGCTGGCCTTTGAGTTTGTGCAACCGACGACCAGAAGTTATCAGTAATCCGTAACTGAGACATCATGCGATTCACGTTGAACATCTGGCGCCAGAATGGACCAACCGAGAGCGGTCGGTTTGTCAGTTACGAGGCTGATGATGTGAGTCAGGGGATGTCGTTCCTTGAAATGCTCGACGGCGTGAATCAGAAATTGTTGGTCGCCGGGGAAGAGCCTGTGGCCTTCGAATATGATTGCCGCGAGGGGATCTGCGGAAGTTGTTCGCTGGTCATCGACGGCATCCCGCATGGTCCGGACCAAGGCATTACGACGTGTCAGCTGTACATGCGAAGATTTCCGGACGGGGCCAACATTACGATCGAGCCGTGGCGGGCCAAGGCCTTCCCCATCGTCAAAGACTTGGTGGTTGATCGCAGTGCCCTCGATCGAGTCATGCAAGCCGGCGGGTATGTTTCCGTCAACACGGGTGGGGCGGTGGATGGGAATGCGTTGCTCATCGGGAAGGATCAGGCAGAGACTGCCATGGATGCGGCGTCCTGCATCGGTTGTGGAGCCTGTGTGGCTGCCTGTAAGAATGCATCAGCGATGCTGTTTGTGGCGGCGAAGGTCTCCCATCTTGCCCTCTTACCGCAAGGGAAGCCTGAACGAACAGGCCGTGTGACCGCCATGATCGAGGCTATGGACCGGGAGGGCTTCGGGTCCTGCGGCAATCAGTACGAATGTGAAGCGGTCTGTCCGAAACGTATTAGCGTACGCTTCATTGCTACTCTCAATCGCGAATATCGTCGTGCCGGTATCGTAGAATCCGCCCTTCCGAATGCGTCAGAGTCTCCGCACGCGGAGTCCGTCTAGGGGATCCCTTCATCGTATGGAGGCGTTCTCTTTCATCCACGCCATGGCATGAACCGGCCATGGTGGCCGATTGTTCCAGATGGCAATCAACTTGACTGTCCGAGAAAGGCCTTTATATTGCCTAGAGGGAACCGTGTCGGTCTAGGTGTAAGGGAGATCATACGGTATGCGTCGCCAGATAGCCTGTCCACAATGTCGAGAGGGTGGGGCGATTCGTGTACTATCGCAATCACCGAGCGAGTTTCTTGCCGCACTAATCTGGATGGCGCCGTTCGAGTGTCAGCACTGCCTTCATCGGTTTCTGGCTCGGCGCATGAGCATGGGGAGGTCCCACTCGCTCGAACGCCGCGAACATCTCCGTATCCCCGTCAAGCTCTGTCTCTCGTTTTCTGGAGGAAAAGTCAGAGGTGAGGGTACCGTGATGGATTTGTCTCTAGGCGGCTGCGTGATCAAGAGCGAGACCCGCGTGCATGTAGACGATATTTTCTATCTGGAGATCATCCTGGTCGAGAATGAACCTCCGGTCGAGGTTGCCGCGATGGTTCGGTCGGTCAGTGCGCGCGGGATTGCATTCAAGTTCCTGCGAAAGGCTCAAGAGAACAAGCGGCTACTGACGTTCATCCACTCTCGTGCCGGCTCCACCTCTTCCGTCCTCTCGAAGGCCGTCGAACCGGCGATCGCAGGCCAGCCCCATTCTTTGTGATATTCTGGCTCCCCCCCTCACACATCGTATCGGGTCGTCGGTCATCAATCACCTGTTGTGCGTAAAGGCCGTCCTGTCCCGCGGACGCCTTCCTGCACGGCACAGGACCTCTTGACCGACATATCTTAATGATTATGCCCATGGTAGCATGATCGTGCGATGGCACAGCACCGGCACCGCATTTGGCAGGGTTCAAGGAGGGAACGATGAAGCGTACTTCGTGGAAAACGACGGCAATCGGCATTGCCATGATCAGTCTCGTGCCCGTGTCGGGTTGTGGGTACAACGATTTGCAAGGATTAGATGAGGATACCAAGGCAGCGTGGAGTGAGGTGATTAATCAGTACCAGCGTCGCGCGGATCTTATTCCCAATCTTGTCGCGACCGTCAAAGGGTACGCCGCTCACGAGAAGGAGACCCTTGAAGGAGTTGTGAACGCCCGAGCCAAGGCCACGGGCATTCAAGTGACGCCGGAGGTGCTGAAAGATCCAGCGGCATTTGAAGTCTTTCAACAAGCTCAAGCCGGTCTGACGTCGGCATTGGGGCGACTGATCGCGATCGCCGAAAACTATCCAAACCTCAAGGCCGATCAAAACTTCAGAGATCTCCAAAGTCAGCTGGAAGGAACGGAAAATCGGATTACGGTGGCCCGGAAGCGATACATCGATCGAGTTGCAGAGTACAACAAGATGGTCCGATATTTCCCAACCAACCTCACGGCCAAGTTTGTGCTGAATTTGACCGAACGGCCAAACTTTACGGTGGCCGATGAGAGTGCAGTGGCCAAACCGCCGGAAGTGAAGTTTTGACCCGATGGTGAGGTGGAGGAAACGTTGACACGGCGAGGAGCCAGCCGCTTGGCAGTGGCTTGTTATCTGGCGGGCACGACGTGCTTATCCTCCCTCCCTGCCGTCGCTCTTGATGTGCCTCAGTTGACCGGGCGGATTGTCGATCGTGCGCACATCTTACCAAAGTCCACAGTCGAGTCCTTGGAGGCTCGACTGGCGGCGCATGAGACTCAATCAAGCAATCAAGCGGCTGTCTTGATTGTTCCTTCGCTCGAAGGCGATTCGATCGAAGAATTCTCTCATCGAGTGGCAACGACCTGGAAGCTCGGTCAGAAGGGCACGGATAACGGCGTCCTGTTGTTGGTGGCGATAGGGGAACGCAAAGTTCGAATCGAAGTCGGGTATGGGTTGGAAGGGGTGTTGACCGATGCGCGATCGGCGCAGATCATTCGAAATGAGATAGTTCCTCGTTTCCGCGCCGGTGACATGCCGGGTGGGGTTGTGGAAGGGGTCAGCGCTATCCTGAAAACCATTGAAGGAACCTACCAGGCATCGGAACGGCCGACCTCTCAGCACGACGATGATCTTGTGGCCCAGGTTGTCGTGGCGGTCATGGTGGGAGTGGTCGTCGGGCTCATCTTCACGAACGTCCATAAATTCATCGGGCCGCTCGCCGGTGCGGGGATCTCGACGGTGCTGGCCCCGTGGCTGCTACCGGCGCTTGTTGCAAGCGGTGTGACCTTCCTTCTACTGATGGCCATCGGTGCATCGGGTGCAGGAGGAAGGACCACGCGGTCCCGAGGGATGGATGATTGGATTTGGTACAGTACCCGTGGTGGTGGATGGGGTGGAGGGTCGTTCGGGGGCAGTGGGTTTGGTGGTGGTGGTGGGTTTGGAGGGGGAGGAGGCGATTTCGGAGGAGGGGGCGCCAGTGGAAACTGGTAAGAGACTGCAACTCACGGACGAGGAGCGTGAACGGGTCAGTCTAGCCGTACAGGCAGTGGAACAAGGGACCAGCGCTGAAATCGTTCCCATGATCGTCAGCCGATCGGGGCTCTATCGGGAAGTGCGATATCGGACGGGATTGCTCCTTTCACTCTTGACGCTTACGATCCTGCTCACTGCTGAAATAGCCTGGCTTCCCTGGGGATGGCACGCGTATAACTCGGCCTGGTTGGTATTGATGACTATGCTGGCCTACGGTGTGGGTGCATGGGTGGGGACCTGGACATCAATTATTCGCCTGCTCACGTCGCCGGAGAGAATGCGTCACAAAGTGAAGCTCAGGGCCGAACGGGCGTTCGCCAAGCATGCGATCACGAGGACTCGTGAAGGCACCGGCGTTTTGATCATGGTATCGCTCCTTGAGCATCAGATTTATGTGTTGGCGGATCAACCCTTGTTTCAACGAGTTCCGGTCGAGCGGTGGTCGTCAGTTGTCGAGGCTGCCGTCAACCGATTGAAAACGGGCGATATTGTCGGAGGGCTATGCCAGGGTATTCAGGCATGTGGCGTGCTCCTTGCCGCAGTCTGCCCGGGTCGTCCTGGCGACAATCCCAATGAATTATCGAATGAATTAGTCCACGAGCCGTAGGAATTTCCCTCCCACGCCCTAAGACACTCAATAAAAATCCTGTTCCAACCGATAGATAAGAGACTCGGCGTGACCGTTCGGCTAGCCTGGACCAATATCGATAAGGAGGGAGTCTCGCTATGTGGAAGCAAGAAGAGGCGGTAGTAGGAGAAGAGGATCGAGAACGGGATCGGGAACGAGAAAGAGAGCGAGAACGGTGGATGGAAGACCGACGGAGTTCGTCAAAAGGAACTCAGTCTCTTCCTCCCGAGGTAGCCTTCGTCGGAAAAGATGTTGAGTTCAAAGGCGTGATCACCTATTCAGGCACCGTCCGGATCGACGGATCGCTGGACGGGGAAATCCACACAGACGGCGGCTTGCTGGTGGGGCCTGAAGCGGTACTGAAGGCCAAGGTAACGGCTGGAACCGTGGTCTGTCATGGAAACATCACAGGGGACATTGTCGCGACGAACCAAATCGTGCTCTGTGCTCCGGCTGTCGTGCAAGGCAGCCTGACGGCCCCCGTGCTGTCGATGGAGGAAGGCGTCGTGTTCAACGGTACCTTGGAGATGAAAGCGCAAGCCAAGGCTGAGGGGTTGCGTGAAGTGGGACCGTATGTCGGCACGGCATCCAATCGCCCTCAGATCAGACTCGCGGCATAGACGGCCTTGTTGAAACACTCCTGGCGCGAGAGGCAATCAGCGCCAGGAGTTGGGTATGCTCAGTTTGAACCTTCATTGTCTGTGTCCCACCGATGATCAGCCGGTAGCGTTCTTACAATATTCCCACTCCATAGACGGCTTGCTGTCGTTCCGCTAGAATCCCGTCCATGGCAGAACCCACCGTGACGTCGGGCGCTCCACGTAAGCTCCAGGATGAGAATCAATCAGTCGTCAAAGCGGCTGGAATGATCGGCGTTGCCACGTTTTCCAGTCGTGTTCTTGGGTTTATTCGCGACATGGTCCTCGCCGGCCTATTCGGAGCCACTCCGGCTGCTGACGCCTTTTTCGTGGCCTATCGTATTCCAAACCTGCTCCGCGAACTCTTTGCCGAAGGGTCGATGTCCGCTGCCTTCATTCCCGTCTTTACCGAGTATCACACGATGAAGTCGAAACAGGATGCCTGGGAGCTGGCGAGTGCGGCCTTTACGACGCTGCTGACGATTGTGACCGGAGTCACCTTGCTCGGGATTCTTGGGGCTCCTTGGATTGCGTGGCTCATCGGATGGGGGTTTCATGACGATCCGGAGAAAATGACCTTGACCGTTGTGCTCACACGAGTCATGCTCCCCTACCTCATTTTCATTAGTCTCGCTGCCTTGGCGATGGGGATCTTGAATTCCCTCCGAGCCTTTGCGGCTCCCGCGTTTTCTCCGGTGTTTTTCAATATCTTCATCATCGGGTGCGCGATGTTTCTAGCACCAACTATGCCGGAACCCATCCTTGGGGTGGCCATCGGCGTCGTTGCCGGTGGTGCGGCCCAGTTTGCGATGCAGTTACCGGGGCTCAGAACTCGCAGGATGCTATTCGGGTTCAAGTTTAATCCTGGCCATCCAGGCGTGCGGAAGGTCGGCCGCCTGATGATTCCGTCGCTACTCGGTTTGTCGGTAACCCAAATCAATATCACGGTCAGCACGATTCTGGGGTCGTTTTTTGCCGGCGGCCCAACCTACCTATTTTATGGCATGAGACTGATCCAGTTTCCTCTCGGGATTTTCGGCGTGGCGCTGGCGACGGCGATCCTGCCGACCCTATCGGCGCAAGCAGCACGCGGTGCGCTGGATGAACTGCGTACGACGCTTGGGTTTGGTTTGCGGATGATTTTTTTCATTATCCTTCCGGCGATGGTGGGATTGATCCTATTGCGAACGCCGATCGTGCACCTCTTCTTCGAGCACGGGACGTTTACCGCACATGACACGGCTGAAACGGCCTTTGCCGTTCTGTGCTATGCCTTGGGCCTCTGGGCGTTCGCCGGGGTGCGTATCATTGTATCGGCCTTCTATTCCATGAAAGATACGACCACCCCGGCAATCTCAGCGGCGATCGCAGTGGTGGCGAATATTGTGCTGTCAGTAATCCTAATGTCACATCTTGGGGCGGCAGGACTGGCTCTCGCAACAGCTCTGGCCGCGATGATCAACGGTGGAATTCTCGTGGTCATCTTGAATCGTCGACTGGGGGGTGTCGAGTGGAACTCGGTCATTCGGTCGGCCAGCCGCGTGTTAGTAGGCTGCATTCCGATTGCCTTGGCCTGTTGGTGGGTGGCTGAGGCCGAGATATGGATACATCCAGCTGCGTGGATCGGAAAATCTGCGATGCTTGCGGTCGCGATCGGATTCAGTGTCATCGGGTATCTTGGAGTGCATGCCTGGTTTCGATCGGAGGAGCTTGGTGTCGTATGGGGTATGGTGCAGAAAAAGCTTGGCAGATTTGCAAAGTAGCGGGAGGCGATGCATGCAGCAGATGATGATCTTCCAATCACCGTGGGGATGGATGGGGGTGGCGGACTCATCGAAAGGGATTCACGCCATCGTCTTGCCGAAACGGTCGAAGCGAGCTGTCGAATCCGAACTCAGCGCCCAGTCCCATGTGCCTGTGCAACCGGGAGAGTCGGCTCGACTGGAGGCCGCCCGTCGGCAGTTACTCGACTATCTTGCCGGGAAACGGGACACGTTTGATGTACCGCTCGATCTCTCTTACGGTACGATGTTTCAACGTCAGGTGTGGCGGACCCTGCAACGTGTGCCGTACGGCAGGCTTCGATCGTATCAATGGATTGCCGCGCGAGTGGGTGGACCGCACTATGCCCGTGCGGTGGGAAACGCGGTCGGGGCGAATCCGCTACCGATCATGATTCCGTGTCACCGGATTGTTGCACACGATGCTTCACTCGGTGGATTCTCAGGAGGGCTTCCCATGAAACGGAAGTTGCTATCCCTTGAAGGAACATTGACTCAGTTGTTACGAGGGTGATTCGAAAGGATGAAGGCACTCCTGCAGCGTGTAACGACGGCGTCGGTGACAGTCGACGGCTCGATCGTTGGGCAGATTCAAGATGGCGTAATGGTTCTTTTGGGTGTCGCTAAAGGTGATCAGGAGTCGGACGCATGCTTTGTGGTCGATAAGATTAGAAACCTCCGTATGTTCTCGGACGATCGGGGCAAGATGAATCGTTCTCTGTCGGACGTGGGTGGTGCCGTGCTCTTAATCTCACAATTCACACTTCTAGGGAGCACCACTAATGGGCGTCGACCGAGTTTCGACGAAGCTGCCGCGCCGGATCTAGCCAAACGGCTGTATGACCAGGTTGCGCAGAGGCTGCGTGAAGGTGGAACAACAGTCGAAATGGGAGTGTTTGCGGCTCATATGCAGGTCGCCTTAGTGAACGACGGCCCGGTAACCTTTATGGTAGACAGTCGGTCGGGATGCTAGGTCGACTCAAGGTTGAGCCACGCATCTCCGATACTAATGCACAAGAGTAGAACCCGGTTCACGGCTGAGATCTGGTATACTGAGCTCAAGCGTTATCAGCCTCGCAGGAGGTGGCGATGGGTACTCCAGTTCCTCCACGTCATCCGCTCCGGCAACTCTTTGGCGCGTTGACCGAGAAAAGTTTTACGGAGCACCTCGGTTGGCCAGACGCCAAGATCACTTCCTATGTTTCCAATCTCTTGGTCGATTTTACCCACACGGATCAACTCTATAAGATTCGAGACCGGCGGGACCGACCGATGGACACAGTTGTCGATCTCCTGTTTGAATCGGAAGTGATGCTCGAAGCCCAATCGTTGGATCGCGAGCAGGAAGTCCATCGCCATATCGGGGACTTCACGCTCTTCATGGCCGGATTATTTCCTGAGTACCTACGCCGCCTCAAAACGGTCGGGCGCATTTATCACAAGGACTTCCTTGTCGACTACGTGAAGACAGGCAAACGGTCGTATGGGATTGTGGCGCAGATCGGGCGTGATGATGCTGAAGCCAGTTTGCCTGTGTTCCAGGCGTTGTCGGAGAATTTTGAACTCTGTGTAACAGGATTAGGTTTTGTGCGGTCGGATCTGGATCGCATGCAGAATCCTGCCTATCGGAAGACTCGGGATCTCCTCCTGAATTGAACTCAGTTCGTCCCATCATCCTCGCCCACGGGGGCGCCGGTGCCCGCTCCATAACGGTACGGCAGTCTGCCTGCCTACAAGCCGCCTTGCAGGTCGGCTATGCGTGGCTTGATCGGGGGAGCTCGGCTCTTCTTGCTGTCGAGCAGACCATCCGTGTGCTTGAGCGTAGCGGGCTCTTCAATGCGGGAAAAGGGTCGAAACTCCAGCTTGATGGGATGCGACGGATGGATGCATCCATCATGGAAGGACATCGACTGCGCGCCGGTGCGGTTGCCTCCATTGAAGGGATAGTCCATCCAATTACCGCCGCACGTATAGTGATGGAGCGCACGCCACATGTGCTACTGGTCGGCCCATCAGCCGGGCGCTTTGCGCGTCACTTCAGGCTTGAGTCTCAGCGCCCTACGAGAAGGCTGCGCCGATACTCTGTGGAATCGGCGCTCAGAAGGTATGGAGAAAGTCATGGGCATGGTACGGTCGGGGCTGTCGCATTGGATCAAACGGGCACTGTTGCTGCTGGAGCATCGACCGGGGGGATCGAGCTCATGCTGCCCGGGCGAGTCGGGGACACGCCAATTATCGGTTGCGGGGTGTATGCTGATAACGAGACTGGGGCGGTGTCGATGACCGGGTGGGGTGAGAGCATTCTTTGCGTGGCGGTAGCCAAAACAATTTGTGATCAGTTAGAAGATGGGAAGGGGCCTGCCACGGCAGCCCGACGTGTGTTACATAGACTAGTCACTCGAGTCAACGGATCTGCCGGCTGTCTGGTCCTCACTCCTACCGGGCGTTTCGCCATTCGTCATTCTACTCCTCACATGGTAGCTGGATGGTGGGGTGGGAAGGGGGGACCGATCGTAAAGGATAGGTTTCAATGAGTCACAACGTGTTTCATCTCGCTTTTCCGATTCATGACGTGGACGCTACGGTTCGGTTCTATGTCGATGGACTCAGCTGTACGGTCGGTCGACGCACGACGCAGGCCGTCACGCTTGGTTTGGCTGGTCATCAACTCGTCGCGCATGTCGTGCCGGATGAACCCTTACAACAGAAAGGTATTTACCCGCGTCATTTTGGGCTGGTATTCCTCTCGTTGAAAGAATGGCAGGCACTGGCCGATCGGGCAAAGGAAAAGGGCCTCTCTTTCTACCAGCAGCCGCGCGTGCGTTTTCCTGGAACCCGCATCGAACACCGTACGTTCTTTTTAGAAGACCCCTCTCACAACTTGCTTGAGTTCAAACACTACACCTACGAATCAGCCATCTTCGGAGAACAAGAGTGCGGTCAAATCGGCGACTCTTCTGGGCCTTCATCGTAATGATACATCAGGTGATCCTAGCCATCGGCGAATGGTGCGGTGTGTATGGGGTGACGATCGATCCATTTCCGAATGCGGTCATGGCGACGGGTAAGGAAAGATGTTTTTCGCAGGGGGTCGTATCGGCGAGGGGACGGCAAGATCGCTGCCAGCCAGGCGGCCTCGTCGGCCGTCAGGTCGCGCGAGGGTTTCTTAAAGTGGTGACGGGAGGCGGCTTCAGCGCCATAGACGCCTTTCCCCCATTCCGCTATGTTGAGATAGAGCTCGAGAATACGTTTCTTCGTCAGGTGTCGTTCGAGCGAGCGCGCAATCAACGCTTCTCGCGCTTTTCTTACGAGGGATCGTTCGGATGAGAGGTAAAGGTTTTTCGCCAGTTGTTGAGTGATGGTGCTCCCGCCTCGTTTCAATTGCCCAGCTTCGAGATTGGAGAGCGCGGCGCCACGGATGCCTTCCCAGTCGAATCCCTCGTGGGTAAAGAACGAGGCATCTTCGGCCGCGACGACGGCATGGCGAAGATGGGGAGAGATGCGCGAGAGCGGCACCCACACCCAATGGCGTCCGATAGATCGCCCCTGTTGCTTGGCCTGAGCCTCGCGTGCGTCCATCAATGCCGTTGATGTGGGGTTGGTTTGTGCGAGGAGCCTGACATCCGGAAGGGTGATCAGCCAGCTGAGTCCGATGACCCCCAAGGGAAGTCCTACGAGTCCTATGCCCCAGAGCAGCCCTCGGGCTCTCCTGCGTGGTCTGGTTGACTTAGATGGAGGAGGATCGTATGTGTAGTACCGTCGAAAGACCAGATTGCGACGTGAGTTTCGTTTTGGATTCATCAGCAAGCCTGACGGCATGAAAATCGTATCGGCTGAGTTTATCAAAAGTTGCGTCTCTCCCGAACAGTTTCCTCAAGGTGAGCTCGACGAGATTGCCTTTGCCGGGCGCTCCAATGTGGGGAAGTCCTCGCTGATCAATTCATTACTCAATCGCCGCGACCTTGCAAAAGTCAGTCGGACTCCGGGGAAAACGAGGGCCGTCAACGTGTTTCGCATTTCGACCTCCGATCCCAATCTGGACCAGTTCTACCTTGTGGACTTGCCGGGGTATGGATTTGCCAAGGTTTCGCGATCGCTTCGCCTGCAATGGGGACCGTTGATGGACGGCTATCTCGTCGACCGGGAGTCGTTGCGTGGAGTTGTGTTACTGGTGGATTGTCGAGTCGTCACCGAACAGGATCGTCAGACCATTGCCTGGCTTCGATCGATCCGACGAACCACGCTTGTCGTGGCGACGAAAGTCGATAAGTTGAAGCCCAGCGAACGGGTGCGTACGCTCAAACACACGCATCATGATCTCGGGCTCGCCCAAGGAGAAACGTTGATTCCGTACTCGTCGGTGACTGGGGATGGACGGGAGTGGGTATGGGGAGCCCTACGCGATCTCATCGGTGGGCCTCATCCAGAGAGTTCGTGACTGCTCCCTCGCGAAGGGGCTGATGAATGACGAGGGGGCGTGGTAGGCGCTAGAACTTGATTTCGATGTAGGCCTTGTTCTTAAGATCCACCAGCCAGGACTGATACATGTCCGCGCTTTTCTGCTGATAGACAAATTCCTGGACCTCCCGGCGAACGTCCTCATAGGGGCGGAACTGCTTTGGCTTCTTATCATCCAGACGGATGATGTGGACTCCTTCGGGACTCTCGAGGATGTCGGAAATACCTCCGGGCACCAAACGGGAGACGGACTGTTCAATCACGGGCCACAGCTCTCCTTGCCGGACAAATCCAAGTCGTCCACCATGCAGGGAGTTCGTCCCGTCCGAATACTGCAGCGCGACATCCTCAAACTTCTCCCCTCGCTTCAGGTCGTCCATGGCTCGGCGGGCCTTGGCAAGTGCGTCAGCCAGATCGTCCGCAGAGCTTGGTTTGATGATGATCTGGCTCAGTTGGTATTCTGCGGGAAGAGCAAATTGCTCTTGATGCTCCTGGTAGTAGCGCTTGAGTTCGGAGTCTCCGACTGTGACGTTGCCACGGATGTGCTGATCTGCGACTCGCATCAGGATGAGCTGATCGCGCACATCCCGGACGTCGCGAGGATTTGTAGGGTCGAAAGACTTGTCTTGTTGCTTCATTTGTTGGAGTGCCTGCTGAACTTCAACGTCTGACACCTCAACTTTGGTGGCCTTGGCTTCCTGTAGCTGTAACCTGCGTTCGATCAATTTCGTCAAGGTCATATATTCAGCTGTTTTCAACCGGTGAGTGAGATCGTCTCCACGAAACTCGCGTGAGAGGCGTTCTTGTTCCGCTCGAAACTCACGTTTCACGTCCGACAACATGATCAATTCTGCATTCACGATGGCGACAATGCGATCCTGCAGATGAGCGGCGGAAAAGGTCGGAGGCCAGATTACGAGCGTCACGAAGGTGAGGCCCAACGTGAATCGTATCAGAAATCCTGAGCTCAAGATCGCGCGTGTCATGACTCTTTCACTCGCCGTCAGAGAACGTGAATGGACAATTTTACACGAAAGGGAAGGTGTCTGAAAATCACCTACAGGCTACCGTGCGCCGGTATCCTCAGTAATATAGCGAGAGGCTTCTGCAAAACGAACCGAGGCGTTGGTGCGTATGTCGGCAATCACGTCTTCGAACCGCTTGCGGCGTTTCTCGGCCAGCAACTCCTGCCGAAGCCGTTCCTGTGTTGCAAGGTCGGCTTGAATAATAGTTTCGTCGAGGGGAGTCAGCATGACCAAATAATAGCCGTTGTCGGTCTTGATGGGTGCGCTGACCATCCCGGGTTTGAGCGTATGGATGACGTCGTCGACTTCAGGAAGGACGAGCCCTTTGCGGTAAGGCCCGAGGTCTCCCCCCGACCCTTTCGTTTTTTCATCGATGGAATACCGTTGAGCGAACTTTGCGAAGCTTCCCCCTCGATTGATCTGCATCTCGAGATCTTTTGCCGCATAGACGTTGGACAGCAGCATGATCGAGATATTGACTTTTAATGGGTCTAAGAGCTCACTGGCGTGGCTCTCATAGTATGCGGATAATTCCTCTTGTGTCAGCTCCACCTTGGTTTGAAGCTTGTCCTTCAGGAGCTCATCCAGGACCAACTGCTCCTTATATCGCTGAGTCTTGTCGCGGATGGAATCATCCCGATCGAGTCCTCGGCGTCGCGCCTCCTGCAGGAGCAGTTCTTTGGTAATGAGTTCATCGAGGAATTGTCGTTTCCCGCCGTCCTTCTCGTAGCGAGACTTCGTCGCCTGCGAGAGCTCGTTCCAGCGGAGATCGAATTCTGCCTGCGTGATGGCTCGCCCGTTGACCAGGGCGACGACCGGTTCTTCCTGCCGTTCGCCACATCCCAACATCCCAATCCCCGATCCGGTTAGGATTCCGGTCAAGAGCAGAGAAAGAACGGCGGTGCTGCGGAAAATGGGGAATCCGATGTGTTTCATGCCTCGGGGTATTTGTCGGTCTCTATCACGAGGTGGTCGCATCCTGCTTCAAAGCCTTGGTATCACAGAGATCAAGGCTTTGCAAGATTGCGTTGAGTTCTGAGAAGAGCGACGGCCAGTCGTCATGACGAAGTTGAAGTTCAAAGGAGAGGGGGCTCAGGAAGCGCAGTCGCTTTTTGAGCTGGTCCATCAATCGGTGGATGGCACTCTCGGGGATGGTCGCCTTGGGCTGAAGGACAATCTTTGCCGATTGCCCGTGCACCTCGATTGCGGCCAGGCGAAGCCGTTTGGCATGTGTTCGAAGTTGCATGACTTCGAGGAGCCGTTCAACCGGCTCTGGGGCCGGGCCGTATCGGTCCTGCATTTCTCCATGCAACAGGGCCAACTCGCCGACCTGGTCACATGCCGTCAGCCGTTTATAGAAGGACAACCGTTGGTGTGGGTCGGCGACATACTGCTCCGGGATAAAGGCAGATACCGGTAGTTGGAGAGTTGGGTCGGGCTCCTCTTCGACGATCTGGCCCTTCAATCGTTGAACGGCCTGTTCCACCATTTGCATGTACAGGTCCAGGCCGATTGCCGCGATATGTCCTGATTGCTGCTTGCCCAGTAGATTGCCGGCTCCTCGTATCTCGAGGTCTGCCGCGGCGATACGGAAGCCTGATCCGAGTTCAGTGAACTGCTGAATCGCGATCAATCGTTTCTGTGCATCACCGGTGAGCGTCCCTTCGTCTGGAATGAGAAAATACGCATAGGCTTGCTCTCCACCGCGCCCGACTCGTCCACGCAACTGATACAATTGCGCAAGACCGAACAGGTCGGCACGATTCACGATGATGGTGTTCGCGTTTGGGACATCCAGCCCAGACTGAATGATGGCAGACGCAATCAAGACATCCGCCTCACGCTTCACAAACTTGAGCATCACGGCTTCCAACGTTTTGGCATCCATCTGACCGTGGGCCATGACCATGCGCGCTTGAGGAATCAACTGCTGCAACCACGCCCCAATCCGCTCCAGCGATTCCACTCTGTTGTGGACGAAATACACTTGTCCTCCTCGCCCGAGCTCACGGAGGATAGCGTCGCGCACCGCTTTATCGCTCGACCGGATCACGTCGGTCTTGATGGCTAATCGACCGGCCGGTGGAGTGTCGATAATGGAGAGGTCGCGGACACTCGACATGGCCATCTGAAGGGTGCGTGGAATTGGGGTGGCGGTGAGCGTGAGGACATCGACTTGGGTGCGGAGTTGCTTGAGCCGTTCCTTGTGTTTGACGCCGAACCACTGTTCTTCATCGATGATCACCAGACCGAGGTGCCGAAATGTCACGTCTTTTTGGAGGAGGCGATGCGTTCCGATGACGACATCGACCGTGCCTGCCGCAGCTTCCTTGAGGATCGCTTTCGTTTCTCGAGGGGATTGGAAACGCGAAAGCAACGCCACCTTCATCGGGAAGGGAGCGAAGCGTTCGGAAAAATTCTCATAGTGTTGATGAGCAAGCAGAGTCGTCGGGACCAGGACGGCCACTTGCCGATCGTGCTCGACGGCTTTGAAGGCGGCCCGCATGGCCACTTCCGTCTTTCCATATCCCACGTCTCCGCAGATGAGCCGATCCATGGGTCGCGTTGCTTCCATATCACGACCGATGTCTTCGATGGCCTTCAGCTGGTCGGGTGTCTCTTCATACTCAAAGGCCGCTTCAAATTCGTGATAGAGGGTTGTGGAGGTGCCATACGCGTTTCGTTTCACCAGTTCGCGGTTAGCGTAGAGATCGATCAATTCTTGGGCCATTTCTTCGATGTCTTTCTTCACGCGCGCGGTCGTCTTGGCCCAACTGGTGCCACCCAATCGATCAAGTCGCGGGACATGGCTCTCGGCTCCGCTGTATCGCTGCACTTGATTCAAGCGGTCCAGCGGGACATAGAGGGTATCCCCGCCGGAAAACTCCAAAATCAGGTAGTCGCTCTCAAAGTCCTGAACGACGAGACGTTTCAACCCTCGATATTTGGCGATCCCATGTTGGACATGGACGACATAATCACCCACATTGAGGTCTTCTAAGGAGGAGAGGAACGTGGCCGTCCGGCTTTTCGGCTGAGGTTTATGACGTGCTCCCTTGGCGAACAGTTCTTCTTCGGTCAACAGGGCAAGTCGAAGGTCTCCCGAGAGAAATCCAGCCGAGAGATCACCATGCAACACATAAAACGGGAGCTTGCCGGTGCTCCGACTCGGCCACAGCGAGGGTTTCCAGGGATCGGCCGGCAGATCATGTTCTCGAAGGAGGGCAAGCAAACGGTCCACTTGTCCTCGGCTCCGCGCGACCAGCACGACTCGATGCTCATTCCGGAGTCCCTCCAAGAGCGTCAGTGTTTGGCTGAAGGGCGTGCCTCGAATCCCAAGCCCGATGGTGCCGGGAGCTTGAGCAGGAAATGAAAACGTCGGACTCCATGCAGCATTCGGAGGAGCCAACGGCTCCAAGGCCAAGATCGGCCAGGCAGCGATTCGTTCTTCAATCTCCTGCCAGCTCAGAAAGAGTCGCTCGGGAGAGGGGTACGGATTGCTCGCATCCCTGTCGACGTGACGCAAATACCCATCATCGATCTTGTTCCACGCTGTTTCACAGGCTTGCTTCAGCGTTTCAGGCTGATTGAACGCGAGGACAGGCGGACTGCTGAGATAGTCGAAGAGGGTATCCATGGAGGAGTACAGGTCGGGGCCTCTCCATTCGGCGTCGGCTTGAATGGGGGCGGCTGCGTCCGAGGCATCGGGTGGGCGAATGAATTCTCGTGCCGGTAAGACCCAGGCATCCTTGAGTTTCATGACGGAGGTCTGTGTCGCGGAGTCGAACAACCGGATCGACTCGACTTGATCGCCGAGAAATTCGATGCGTAACGGATTGGCATAGGCCGTGGAGAAGATATCGACAATTCCGCCACGGATGCTGAACTCTCCGGGAATTTCCACGACGGAAACTCGGCGGTATCCCAAACGGAAGAGGTCGGCCGTGAGTGATTCACGCTCGAAGGTCGCAGCCGTCTCGAAATGAAAGATCGCTTCTTCGAAGACTGTCCGGGGAATCAAGCGATGCATGGCAGTGGTGATCGACGTAATGAGCATGGAGGGTGGATCGGTCAGCAGTCGATGCAGCGTCGTCATCCGGCGTGCGATCAACCCGACATGCGGAGCGGTCGCTTCATAGGGAAGCGTTTCCCACTCGGGGAACCAGGCCAGGTCGTCGACGGGCAGGTCGATGAGCTCATGGAAAAAACACAGGTCGCCGAAGAGTCGTTCAGCGGATTCGTCGCTCTCTGTCACCACGACCCATGGTCTGGATTCGGCCGATGCACGCTGTTGAGTGGATCGAAGCAGCGTTAAGGCGCAGGCTGCAGTGGACCCATGCACTCCGAGAAGACACGGACGCGCTTTCTCGTGCTCGAGTGACGAGTGAAGCGGAACGAGCCAGGGTTGTGTGTGAGAGTTCGGGTCAGACACGTGTTATTTCGCAGCAGATCGGATGCGTTCAAGGAGTCCTGTGGTCGAGAAGCCGGGAACAAAAGGAATCGTCTTGACGACACCGCCGCGGGCTTCGACGATGTCTCGACCGACAATTCGATCGATGGCCCAATCGCCACCTTTGACCAGGACATCCGGTTGAACAGAGGTGATGACTCGGAGCGGGTCCGACTCGTTAAATATGATGACATAGTCCACACAGCCTAACGCGGCCAGCACCTCAGCACGTTGGGTTTCCGGCACAATCGGTCGGTCAGGCGCCTTGTCGAGGCTGCGTACAGACGTATCGCTGTTGACTCCAACCACGAGGATATCGCCCAGGTTTCTGGCTGCCTGCAGATACCGGGTATGTCCGATATGCATCAAGTCGAAACAGCCGTTTGTGAAGACAATCCGTTTTCCCGCTCCCCGTTCAGCAGAGAGGGCGGATAGAAGTTGATCGAGCGGCAGAATCTTCGCGATCATGAGGCCATCATACCGTGGTGGTGGTTGTCAGTGGAAGAGCGAGAGCGTGGGTGGAGCCCTTCCCGACTTCCTCGGCCGGTTTGTGAGAAGTGCGGTCTGTGTGGGAGCCTCCCAGCCTCAAGTCGTCAATAAACGGACCGATACAGCACGTAACGGGTTCTAAGGCCTGAAAGCGGGCATCGTTCAGCACGATGGGTGTGCCCAGCACATGATGACGAGTATGGACAGTATGAGTGTCGTGTGGATCTTGGCGGCGGTGAACGTCCTGTTCATGGTTCCTTTGATCCTCCTCCTCTTCTATCGCTTCAAACGGGCACAGGCCGGGTGGCTCCGTGCTGAGACGGAGAGGGTTGGTCTGCAAGAGAACGAACGTCGATTGCGAAGTATTCTCCAAGCAGAGCCTCAAGGCATTCTGGTGCTTGGGCTTGATTACCAGGTGCTCCAGATCAACCCAGCCGGGTGTGTGCTCTTTGACGCAGGTTTTTCGGAGGAAATCATTGGGAAAGATTTTCGAGACTACATCCATCCGAACGATCGTTCTCAGATCGAAGCCATGCAGAGAACGGCTCGAGACGGGCATGAAAGTTGTGCAAAGGGACGACTGACCGGGTTTTCGGGGTACACCCGGTGGGTCGACATCACGTCTGTCCCTCTTCCAGGGGATGATGGGGTGGTGCAAGCCGTGCTCAGCGTGGTTCGGGATGTGACGGAGCAGAAGCGTGCGGACCGTCGGCAGGCCCTCCAGCATGCCGTGACCAAAGTTCTGGCTTCGACCTCCACCATGGAGCAAGCGGTTCCCGACCTTCTGCAGGCCATCGTGATGAGTCTCGATTGGCAGGTCGGCGTGTTCTGGCGCGTACAAGGGGACCGGCAAGCCATCATCTGTGAGCAGAACTGGGCCATCGATACCACTGCGGTGCAGGAGTTCCTCCGGGTGAGTCGACAGCAGGCGTACATGTCGGGAGGCGATATTCCAGGACGCTGCTGGGCACGCGGCGAGCCCTTGTGGGTGGAAGATGTCGCGGGAGACCCCATGTTTACGCGAGGAGCCGTCGGGGACACGGGGACGTTACGCGCGGCCTGCGCGTTTCCTATTTGGTTGAGGGCCAACGTGTACGGGATCATGGAGTTTTTCAGCAAGGAGGCCTATGCGGAAGACCGGGATCTCTTGAGGTCTCTGGGGACGGCAGGACGTCAGATTGGGCTTTTCGTCGAACGGACAGAAGTGGAGGCCGCACTCCATGAGAATGAGGCCCGCACCCGCCTGATCATCGATACGGCGCTTGATGCCGTGATTACAACAGATCATACCGGGGCAATTACCGAATGGAACACGCAAGCCGAAGAGCTATTTGGATGGTCTGTGGTGGAAGCCAGTGGACGTGATCTGGCCGAGACCATCATTACGCCATCCGATCAGGCACGTTACCGGGAGTATGTGCACCATCTGCTCGATCCCAGCGATAGGTCCACTTCGAACCAGTTGGTTGAGCTGATGGGTCGTCGACGCGACGGCGAGGCATTTCCTGTTGAAATTGCGATGAGGCCGTTACCTATCGAGGGATCGCTCATCTTCAGCGCTTTTATTCGAGACATCACGGGCCGGAAGGAAGCGGAACGGGCGCTGCAAGGCTACGCCGAGCAATTGGAATCCATCAATCAGCAGCTGGACACCGCATTGACCGAAGCCAAGGCCGCGACGGAAGCCAAGTCGTCGTTCTTGGCGACCATGAGTCATGAAATCCGCACCCCGATGAACGGGGTAATAGGGATGACGAATATTTTGCTCGACACCCCACTCACCGATGAACAACGGGACTATGCGGAAACGATACAGACGTGCGGTGACCATCTGATGACGATCCTGAACGACATCCTCGATTTTTCAAAAATTGAAGCGGGAAAATTAAATCTGGAGGTGATCGCTTTCGATCTCCGTCTCGTCATTGATGAGTCATTGGATCTCGTTGCGGAACGGGCTTCCTCCAAGAACTTGAATGTCGCCTGTCTGTTTCATGCTGACGTACCGCGGGATTTGCTGGGCGATCCTGGCCGCGTACGGCAGGTGGTGATGAACTTGATCTCAAATGCTATCAAATTTACGGACAGCGGTGATGTGATCGTCGAAGTGACGGCCGATTCACGCTCATCGGCGGAGGCGACGATTCGGGTAGCGGTCACAGACACCGGTATCGGGATCTCCGATGAAGCTCGGGAACGGCTCTTTCAGTCGTTCAGCCAAGCCGATGGGTCTACGACGAGAAAATATGGAGGGACAGGACTGGGTCTCGCCATTTGCAAACGATTGGTTGAGATGATGGGAGGCACCATTGGAGTGACGAGCCGGATCGGGCAAGGGAGTTGTTTTTGGTTCACGGTGAACCTGCGCAGACAAGCGGCTGGTGAGCAAGGTATCAATCCAGCTACCGTGGTATTGGCGGGCCTCCGGGTGTTGATTGTCGATGAGAAGGTCATCAACCAAAGAAGCTTGGAACAGATGACCAAAAAATGGGGCATGCAACCGACCTGTGTCCGAAGCGGATCTGAGGCATTAGATCGCTTGAATCAACATTCCGAGAATCTTCCATTTGACCTGGTACTGCTGGATCTGGATATGAGCTCGACTGATGGAGTTGAATTGGCTCGGGCGATAACAAGGCGAGCAGAAGCGGCTCGGCCTCGACTGGTGTTCCTGACCTCGCTGGGGCGACGTGGAGATGCGAAGGTGGCCAAGGAGGCCGGTGTGGCGGCCTATCTGACGAAGCCGATTCGGGATCGGCAATTACACGATTGTCTGGTTGCCGTGATGACGCAGGGCCAGACTCGATCACCGGTCCATCCTCAGCAAGCCGCCGTTCCACTTATCACTCGGCATTCGCTTGCCGAAACCGAGGCCAAAGTGGATCTTCGTATTCTGCTGGCCGAGGACAACGTGGTGAATCAGAAGGTCGCTGTTCGCCTTTTCCAGCGGTTGGGTTATCGAGTCGATGTAGTGGGCAATGGACGTGAAGTGGTCGAGGCGCTTTCGCGCAAACAGTACGATGTCGTGTTCATGGATTGCCAGATGCCGGAAATGGACGGCTTTGAAGCCACCCACGTCATCCGCGGGAGGGAACGCTCGGCCAGAGTCTCGATCGTTGCCATGACGGCGAATGCCATGCAGGGAGATCGTGAACGATGCCTGGCGGCGGGGATGGATGACTATCTCTCGAAACCCATTTCTGTCGAGGCGTTGGCCGGGGCACTCGAGCGGGTCGGGCAGGGGAGGAGACGCGTTCGGCCTAAGAGTAGCCAAGAGGCAGCGTAATGCACAGTCATTCCAGAATGAAGCGCTACATCAATTGAAGGGCCAGCTGTTGAGGCTCCCCGGGAGATCGGTTCAGTTGAGCCGATGAACTCCAGCGGGTGGCAGGGTGAGGTCGATGCTCAGCGAGATGGTCGGGCAATAGGAGTTCTTGTAAGGAGCCTCGGCAGACACCGCATCGATGGCGGTCAGGTTGGATTGTTTTTCGCTGCCGTCTATACATCCGTCCACAGTCTGTGCATTGCCAGGTGAATCGCGACAAGGCCAGTACTTCCTGTTCCAGCGAGTGGTAGGTCGTGATCGCTACTTCTCCCGTACGATTCATCTCCGTCATCTTTTGCAAGAAGGCTCGTCCATGATTAGGTCGCCGCTTTAAGAGATCGAATTGCCATTGATGGATCATTTCATGGGCGATGGTGTTCAGGAGTTCCTGTTCCGCATAGGGCGTTCGGGCCCCAAGCCGCGCGAAGAGTGGAAGCGACAAGCGAATTTCCCGACGTTTCTGTCCCATTGACGTTCGGGGCCCTCCACGGCTGGTGAACATCCCGACAGAGGACGTGAGGCGGGGACTCCACAGAATGGCGATCGACGGAAGGGAGCCGGAAAAATATCGTCCATTCAGGTAGTGCCAACGAGTCTGCAATTCCTCCGAGGTCGGGAGCACCCAGGTTGTTGCATGCGGTGAGTGCTGCTTCACCCGATCTCCTCGATCACCGCAGCGGCGAGCAATGGGAGCATGATCTCGTGATGGCCCGTCAAGGAATAACCCTGGCCACCCTTCTGCGTGGGGCGCCGCACGACGTTCGTCTGGGGACGGTAGTGAGATAGGAAATCCATGTTCACGGTCGTGATGTTCGTGATCGGGTGACCGAGGTTTCGGCCCAATGACAAGGTTTTTAGGAAGACCTCGGGAAGGATCACGGACGACCCGATATTCATGTACACGCCGCCCTCCATTCCAGCGACAACGGCAGTGAGACGTCTGAAGTCGAGCAGCGACGTGGCTCCGATGGCCGCTCCGTCCGCGGAAGGATGCATGTGAATGATGTCGGTGCCGACCGCCACATGAACGGTGACCGGGATGCCGAGTTGTGCCCCGGTGGCCAGGATACTCGTGCCGCGATTCCGAAATTGCGCGGCAGTGTGGTTCATGTAGCGCCCAATGGCCTCGCCCAGCCCATAACCTTCCTTGGCGCCGGCGGTGATGGCGTCATTCAAGATCCGTCCCGTTTCTTCCGCCATTCCAAATCGACCTTCATCGATTTCCGCATCGACCTCTTCAGAGGTGTGCCCCAGAAAGGCTAATTCGAAGTCGTGAATGATCCCGGCTCCGTTCATGGCAACGGCCGTCACGATGCCTCGCCGCATCAAATCGGTGATGATCGGCGCGAGGCCTACCTTGATGACATGGGCTCCGATCCCGACGATGACCGGACGGCGCTTTCGATGGGCTTTCACGATGGCCCGAGTGACGGCGCGCAACGTCTTGACGGCGAGGATGTTGGGAAGACTGGAAAAGAATGTCGCAAACGATTTCCCGGGCTTCCATGGTGTTGCGAAGTCCGCGAGCCGCACCTTGCTATGCCGTTTCTTCAACGGATAGGTCTTGAGGTCCGATACGTTGATCGGAGGGATCAAGAAAGGAAGACGGGGCGGGGGAGTCCGATCAGGACGTTTTCCCAAGCAGGTGACCCTCCACCAATTCGCACAGGACATGGCCGAGTGTAATGTGGCTTTCTTGGATGCGTGAGGTGACCGTGGACGGTACGACAAACGGAAAGTCCACGAGGCCGGCGAGCTTGCCACCGGACGCCCCGGTCCAGGCGACCGTCGTGAGGCCACATTCACGTGCCGCGGCGATTCCCTTCAACACATTCGGAGAGTTTCCGCTGGTGCTGATACCGATGGCGACATCACCGGCTTTCCCATGCGCTCGTACCTGGCGGGCGAAGAGTTCCTCATATCCATAGTCATTGGCGATACAGGTAATGGCGGCGATATCCGTTGCCAACGCAATGGCAGGTAACGGCATCCGTTCTCGCTGGTATCGACCGACAAACTCCGCCGCGATGTGCGCTGCGTCGGTTGAGCTTCCGCCGTTCCCAAAGAGCAGAACTTTGTTGCCGCTGGTGAAGGCGTTCGCGATGACCGTGGCCACCTGGACGATGCGGTCGGCGTGGTCACGAGCAAACTGCTGCTTGACGTGAGCACTGTCCGCAAAGGCCTTTAAGACAACGGTTTGCATGGACGGGATTCTAGGCGAGGCTGCTTACTGTGTCAAACCAAACCGTCGTGACATTTAGGATTTCGCCGGCAGCGAAGGTCCGGTTTGTCGGACGGCATTCATCGCCAATGCAATCATCGATCCGACATCAGACACGCTTGCCGGAAGTACGAGCGTGTTGCTCGCCTTTGCCAGTTCGCCGAATTTGCCGATGTATTGTTCGGCGACACGCAGCTGGGCAGCCTCTTGTCCGCCGGGCACTTGAATGGTCTCCGCGACCTTTCGGAGACCTTCGGCCGTTGCCTGCGCGATGGCGAGGATAGCGGCTGCAGCCCCCTCGGCTTCGTTGATCTGCTGTTGTTTCTTGGCTTCGGACGCCTTAATGACTTGCTGTTTCTCTCCTTCGGCCTGATTGATCGCGGCGTCGCGCTCGCCTTCAGAGGTCAAAATGAGTGCCCGCTTTTCCCGCTCCGCACGCATCTGCTTTTCCATGGCGTTCAGGACATCCTTCGGCGGAGTGATGTTTTTGATTTCGTACCGTAGCACCTTGACCCCCCAAGGCTCCGAGGCCTTATCTAATTCATTGACGACTTGTGCGTTGATCGTCGTCCGGGCTTCGAACGTTCTGTCCAACTCGATCTTGCCGACTTCGCTCCGCAGCGCCGTCTGGGCCAATTGTGTGAGTGCAAACTGGTAGTCGTTGATTCCGTAGGAGGCTCGTTCTGGATTCAGGACCCGCATGTACAGAATGCCATCGATGTGCACCTGGACGTTGTCACGGGTAATGCACACTTGTTCGGGTATATCGACGGCACTTTCTTTCAGGATGTGCTTGTATCGGATGACATCAATGAACGGGACCAGAATGTGAAATCCCGCATTCAGCGTCGAACTATATTTCCCCAAACGCTCCACGACATAGGCGCTCTGTTGTGGAACCACGACCGCCGTTTTGGCGATGACGATTAAGACGATCACCGACAGGATGATGACGACAAACGTTCCGCCTTCCATGCGTGCACCTCGTTTCTTAATGATTGCTACTCTGAATTCACCAAGAGCATCAGGCCATCGACTTTGACGACCGTTGCGCGTTGACCTGAGAGAAGGGGAACGGCTCCGACGTTCCGTGCGCTCCACGTGGAGCCACGCAACTCGGCTTTACCCGTGTGCCCTGGCTGGAGCTCTTCAAGCAGGATCGCCGACTCTCCTATCATGCTGTCCATGACCTGTGGCGGTTGACCTTGCGTAAGACGAATTAGTGGTCTGCGCAGCAGCAGTAACGAAAGAATCGCCAGCATGGAGAATAAGAGCCACTGGAGCCAGTCGGCTTGTACTACCTCCATACCGACAAGAGCACCAACGATCACGGCAGCGATGCCGAAGAACAACAGATAAAATCCACCCGGTGACACGATTTCTGCGCCGGCCAACGCCAAGCCCAGAACGACCCAATACCACCAGATCATTGAAAACCTCGCTGTAGGGAAGGCAGATAACAAAGTAGGACGATGGTGCCCAGAGTCTAGGCTTGATTAAGGAGTCGGTCAAGTAGACGCTGTCCGGTATCAGCGAATTGAACACCGGCGAAGTCGATGCTATAGTCCGCACAAAATGGTCCACGATCAATCCATCAAAGCGCTTGTGATTGCGTTCGTCGATGACGCGGCCTCGGCGGTCTATTCGATCAATCGACTCAAGCCGGAAGCGTTGTGTTTTGTGTTGCCGGAAGGAAGTAAAGCGGTGGTGGAGTCGGCGGTCCAGCCAAATATTCAGCAGATGCCCAGGAAATGGGATTGGATTGTCTTGGCTGATACGGCTGGGTTCCCTTCAGTGTATCAAGCCCTTGCCCGGTCACTTCCGGACCTCGTGCGGAACTGGGAGGTGCAGCCGGGGGAGCTGGTAGTGGACGTGAGTGGTGCGACCCCTTCGATCGCGGCGGCGCTCTCTCTCGTGACCTTGCCATGGACCTCCCGGCTGGTTGAACTCAGCCAGCCTCGTGAAGGCCTGGAAGGAGATCGGGTCGAAGTTGGCTCCAAAACACTGGTGTGGACGCAGAGTAACCCCTGGGATGAGCAGGCGACGGTATCTCGTCGTGAAGCATGCGAGTTATTCAATCAGGGAACCTTTTCCGCGGCGGTCAGAGTATTTCGTGAGGTGGAACTGCGGGTCAGTGGGGGACAAAAACCGCTGTATCGAGCCTTTGCCGATTTGGCGGAAGGGTATCAGCTGTGGGAACGGTTTCACTACCGGCAGGCGTGGGACAAGTTGAAAACCGCAATGAAGGCGATCGAGATGGCCTCGCTGTGGGGTGGGCCACCGGGATTAAAAGGGATAGTACAACCGATCAAAGCGAACGCCGGGTTTCTCGAAAAGCTCGTCTTGGACCCGGCCGATGTCAAAGAGTTTGTGCCGTTGGATGTCCTGGCGAATGCGCAGAGGAAGCTTGTTCTGAGGCGAGATCCCGAAGCGGCCATGATCGCGCTCGTTCGCGCACTGGAGGGGTTTGCGCAGGTTCGACTTCACAAGGCGCACAAGATCAAGAGTTGGGACGTGTCGCCGGATCAGCTCCCGCAGGCGCTGCATGAAATCTGTCGGACCTGTTATCTCGAAGACATCGACGGGAAATACAAGCTGCCGCTTCAAGCTCAGTTTCGGGTGTTGGCCGGGTTGGGTGATCAACTGGGGCAGGGATTTCTGAGGGAATGGCCGAAAATGAAGCCGTTACTGGATGCGGCGAATCATGCGGTCTTGAGCCATGGGTTTGAGCCCATCAAGGCGGAGCGGGTGCAACAGTTGTACGATGTAGTCATCAAACTCACCGGGGTTGCCGAATCATCCCTTCCGAAGTTTCCGGTGCTCAATCTCTAGTTTCTGACGAAGAGTGGAGCCCAATCGTGACGGTCGGCCACGCGATCAGACTGCTACCTTATGACGGCCGAATCCTGAGCAATGGTTCTTCTTGCCTTACTCAGGTCTATACGCCTCTAATCAGCTGGTTTCGTCTCTGATGGAAATCAAAATCTACTACGAAGATACGGATTGCGGTGGAGTCGTTTACTACGCCAATTATCTGAAATATTTTGAGCGGGCCCGCACTGAATATCTGGAGGTGCGAGGATACTCGGTCGCCGATTTGATACAACAGGGTACCGTCTTTGTGGTCGTGCATGCCGACGTAGACTACTGCTCACCAGCTCGATACGGAGAAACGCTGGTGGTCGACACGGACATCGGCGATGTCACGCGGGCAGCCCTGACATTCTCCCATGTCGTGCGCGAAAAGGTGAGCGGCCGTGTGGTTGTGAGAGGCTCGGCTCGGCTGGCGGCGACGGATGGGAATGGAAAGATCAAGCGTCTCGATCGAGTCATGGTCACGGCGCTTCAGGCAGCGCCACATTCTGCTGAACGCACCTCGCTTCCGGAACGGAACGATGGCGCGGAGTCGTC
>JAHBWR010000179.1 GCA_019636875.1 Nitrospira sp. | reverse complement strand
AGGCCGGCCCCCGCTACGCAGTGACCAGCCCATGGGGAAATTATGGATTACGACGGTGTGAATTGCAAGAGGGTCGTGCCTTTGTGCCGCACGCTGTGGATTAGAGGGGGTTCTCGCTGATGTCCGCTGTCGGGGAACAAGAACAGGCCACGCAGAACCGTGTCCTCGGCCTGTTCTACGACAAACCCGGCTATTGCTACCTCGGTGAGTGGTTCGACCAAGACCGGTTGGGTGAACAGGGTTGTGTGGAATCTGCGGGGCTATTGTTCAGTCCCATGGTCTTTTCACGAAAACATGCCCATTTTCCTGAAAAATATTTCCCACTATAGACATGAAACAAATTGAAACAATGTGCTTTTCATGGTGTATGGCCGTGGTGCGGGGTTGGGCATTCACCAAAGTTGATTTCATGGCTGAGTTTGGCGAGGTCGACATCCATCGATTGCTTTTTAAGCCATCCCGGAGTTCGACGACATGATGACCACTCTGACGACGCTTCAGGACGAGATCAACAGGTGAATGCATGAGCCCTGTCGGCCAACCCGAGCGTGTCACGCAGAACCGCGTCATTGATCTATTCCGTGACGAGCTGGGCTACCGGTATCTTGGTGATTGGACCGACCGGGAGTGCAACAGCAATATCGAAGACAAGTTGCTGGCCGACTATCTGACCAAGTCGGGTTACGCGCCGGCGCAGGTCAGCCGGGCGCTGTATCTGCTGAAGACCGAGGCGGACAATCACAGCCGCAATCTCTACGGAAACAACCAGGCTGTCTACAAGCTTCTGCGCTACGGCGTGCCAGTCAAGATCGAGGCGGGCAAGGTCACGGAGACCGTTCATCTCATCAATTGTCGCGAGCCGCGCAAGAACGACTTCGCGATAGCCGAGGAAGTGACGCTCAAGGGCAACCACGAGCGGCGGCCCGATCTCGTGTTGTATGTGAACGGCATTGCGGTCGGCGTGATCGAACTCAAGAATAGCCGCGTGTCCATCGGCGACGGTATCCGCCAAAGCCTTTCCAACCAGCTGCCTGAGTTCAACGCCTGGTTCTTCAGCACCGTGCAAGTCATCTTCGCCGGAAACGACTCTGAAGGTCTGCAATACGGGACCATCGGCACGCAGGAGAAGTATTTCCTGAAGTGGAAAGAGGACGAGCAGGACAACCGCCGATTCAAACTGGACAAGTATCTCCTGAAGCTGTGTGCAAAGGATCGGCTGATCGAGCTGATACACGACTTCGTGCTCTTCGACAGCGGAATCAAAAAGCTGCCGCGCGTGCACCAGTATTTCGGCATCAAGGCCGCGCAGAACTCTGTCCGCCAACGCAAGGGCGGCATCATCTGGCATACGCAAGGAAGCGGCAAGAGCATCGTGATGGTACTGCTGGCCAAGTGGATCCTGGAAAACAATCCTCATGCCCGCGTGGCGATCGTCACTGACCGCGACGAACTGGACAAGCAGATCGAACGGGTCTTCACCGACGTCGGCGAGCCGATCACCCGCACCAGCAGCGGGCGTGACTTGATGAGCCGACTCGGCCAAGCGACACCCCGTCTCCTGTGCTCGCTCGTCCACAAGTTTGGTCGCAAGGACGTGGACGATTTCGACGCCTTTATCAAAGACCTGGAGGCGCAGCCCAGCCGGACCGTGGGCGAGGTATTCGTGTTCGTGGACGAATGCCACCGCACGCAGAGCGGCAAGCTACACCGGGTGATGAAGGCTCTGATGCCGAATGCCGTCTTCATCGGCTTCACCGGGACGCCGCTGCTTAAAAAGGACGCGCAGACCAGCTTTGAAGTATTCGGCGGCTACATCCACACCTACAAGTTCAGCGAGGGGGTGGAGGATGGGGTGGTACTCGATTTGGTCTATGAAGCGCGGGACATCGACCAGCACCTGGGTTCTCAAGAGAAGATCGATGCCTGGTTCGAGGCCAAGACCAAGGGGCTGAATGAGTGGCAGAAGGATGAACTCAAAAAAAAGTGGGGGACGATGCAGCAGGTGCTCAGCTCCAAGTCCAGAATGGATCGGGTGGTGAGAGATGTCGTCTTCGATTTCGGTGTGAAGCCGCGCTTATCCAGTGAACGGGGGAACGCTATCCTCGTGGCTTCAAGCATCTATGAGGCCTGCAAGTATTTCGCGCTCTTTCAGAAGACGCCCTTCAGGGGCAGGTGTGCGGTGGTGACCTCCTATAATCCGCAGGCCCAGGACGTGACGAAGGAAGAAGTCGGCGCGAACACGGAAACCGATAAGCAGTTCATCTACAACACGTACACCGAGCTGCTGAAAGACATCGATGCGAAGCCGGGCATGACCAAAACAGAAACCTATGAGGAATGGGCGAAGGCGCTCTTCATCAAGCAACCGGCAAACATGAAACTGCTGGTCGTGGTGGATAAGCTGCTCACCGGCTTCGACGCGCCGCCTTGCACCTATCTCTACATCGATAAATCGATGCAGGACCACGGCTTATTCCAGGCCATCTGCCGGACCAATCGCCTTGATGGTGAGGACAAAGACTACGGCTACATCGTGGACTACAAAGACCTGTTCAAGAAACTGGTCAATGAGAAGGGCACCGGGGCTCTCCAAGTCTATAGCTCCGAGCTCGATCACAGCGCCGGGGGAGCGGCCCCTGAGATTCTGCTGCAGGACCGGCTGAAGAAAGGCAAGGAGCGGCTCGACCAGGCGTTGGAGACTCTCGATCTCCTGTGCGAACCGGTGGCTCCTCCGAAAGGGGAGCTGGAGCACATTCATTATTTTTGTGGAAACACGGAGATTCCAGCGGATCTCCAAGAACGGGAGCCGCAACGGGCTGCGTTTTACAAGGCGACGGTCGCCCTGGTGCGCGCGTACGCCAATCTCGCCGATGAGCTGGAACCGGCGGGTTACAGCGCGGCCGACATTGTCCGCATCAAGCAGCACCTGGACCGGTATCTGAATGTCCGCGAGATTGTTCGGAAGGCCAGCGGGGAGAGTCTCGATCTCAAGGCCTACGAAGCCGATATGCGCCATCTCATCGACACCTATATCGAAGCTGATGAACCAAGAAAGATTTCTCCCTTCGACGACATGCCTTTGCTCGACCTGATCGTGAAGACCGGAATCGGTAATGCCATCGCTACGCAGCTCGGCGGCCTGAGAGGCAACAAGGATGCGATTGCCGAGACCATTGAGAACAACGTGCGTCGCACAATCATCAAGGAGCATCTGAACGACCCCGCCTACTACGAGACGATGTCGGCGTTGCTGGACGAAATCATCGCCGCTCGCAAGACGAAGGC
>JAHBWR010000178.1 GCA_019636875.1 Nitrospira sp. | reverse complement strand
TCCACAACTTTTAAATTGAGCGATTGATTTTGATGGTCAGGTCCTGTGAATCTAATTCGATACAGGATCTTTTTGTAGACACATCTTCTATGTCAACCCATGTGAAGAAGCGTTTGTGACGAGGAGTTGTGAATCACATATTAATTCAATGATTTAGGAGGTGGATAGACGAAATGGTCGGTATCATGGCATTCCCTATCTGGCAGTGGCCAAGGTCCCATTCTTGCTCTCTGTAATGTCTTAATCGTGAACTGACTTTTTCCTCCGACTCATCTTCCGCTACAATAGCGCCGCGAGGAACCAGACCAGGAGTATCCATGCAGGCTCGTGTTCTCATCGTCGACGACGACCCAGATATCCTCACGTCGCTGACCAAGCGGTTGACGTGGATGGGGCATGATGTCCTCACGGCCGATGATGGCGAGCAGGCGCTGCGTATGGTGTTCGAAGACCAGCCTGATGTCATGCTGCTCGACATTGAATTGCCCGGAATTGGCGGACTGGACATCCTCAAGCATCTTGCAGAAAAGCGTACGGCCGTTCCGGCCCCGACTCTGCCAGAAGTAATTGTCATTACAGCGTTCGGAACCATCGGTCGAGCTGTGGAGGCGATGCGGCTGGGAGCGTGTGATTTCCTGAGTAAACCGTTCGAACCGGACCACCTCTCTCTTGTGATCGAAAAAGCTCTGGCGCAATCGGCTATCACGCGGCAGGTCGGTCTTTTGCAGGCGGAAGTGCAGGGACGCTATGAGTGTATCGTAGGACCGAGTCAACGGATGGGGCAGCTGCTTGAGACGGCTCGCCGTGCCGCTGCCTCTTCGGCCACCGTGCTCTTACTGGGTGAAACCGGAACGGGCAAGGAGGTGATGGCACGCGCGCTACACCGCTGGAGTCCACGCGCCACGAGGCCCTTCGTGGCAGTCAACTGCGCGGCGTTGCCGGAGAGCCTTCTCGAAAACGAGCTGTTCGGCCATGAAAAGGGTGCGTACACGGGAGCTGCCACGCGGGAACAGGGAAAGATTGAGGCAGCTGCAGGTGGGACGGTCTTTCTAGACGAGATTGGTGATATGCCGGCTGGACTCCAGACGCGCCTCCTCCGCGTACTACAGGACCAAGAATTCTATCGTGTCGGCGGTAATCGACCGATTCACGTTGATGTGCGTTTTGTCGCTGCGACGAACAGAGATCTGAAGGACGCGATTCACCAAGGGCTGTTCCGGGAGGATCTGTATTATCGTCTCAACGTCATCTCACTGACGCTTCCGCCATTGCGCAAGCGAGGGGATGATATCCCAGCCTTGGTGGACCACTTTATCCGGCGGTATGGTGTCGCACCTGGACGTCGTCCCATCACGGTGAGCCAGGAGGCGTGGAATGTAATTCGTGCGTATCACTGGCCAGGCAATGTGCGGGAGCTGGAAAATGTGTTGGCCCGGGCCATGGTGTTGTGTCCTGACCATTTCATCGAGCCAGAACACCTCGGGATCAAGGTTCAGCGTAAGTTGTCGATTGAATCAGACCTGTCGGGGGATTGTAGCCTGAACTATCATGCCGTGATGGAAGAGTATAGCCGGAAGCTTCTTGAAGAAGCGCTGCGGCGAGCCGGATGGAATCAAACGAAGGCGGCTGAGCTGCTCGGTCTACAACGCACCTATCTCACGAGGCTCATCAGGCAACGAGGGGTACAGACGAAGCCATCGCTCACGTAGGCCCATAGGACACGGCTGATTTCTCAGGAGTCCCTTCCCGCCGGTTTTTACCGCTGGATCGTCGGTTGATAGGGTGATCGATGTGAGACCGCCGTTGCTGTGGTGGGTTGTGTCAGGGGGGTTGGGCGCAGGGTAAACGAAAACCGGCTCCCATGCCCTGGTACGGCCTCAACCCACAGTCGGCCATGATGCAGTTCAACGAGCAACTTGGCGATCGCCAGACCAAGACCCGCTCCCTTTGATTGCTTGGGCGTGGTGGGCACTCGATAGAACGGTTGAAAGACCTTTTCCGCATCCTCCAGCGTGATTCCTGGGCCTGCATCCGACACAGAAATCCTCACATGACCGTTTGGCAACAAGGTGGCCGACACGTCGACCGTCGTGTTTGGCCGCGTAAATTTGACCGCATTATGCAAAAGATTGAGGATGATCCGGTGCAATTTGTCGGAGTCAGCGGACACGTGGGGCAGATCGGATGCCAGGGTCATCGTAATATGCACTCGACGTTGGGAAGCCAACGGGCGGAGATCTTCGATGGTCTTGGCCATCAGATGTCCGACGGCAATCTGTTCCAAGCGCATCGTCGTTTGACCCATCTCAATCTGTGACAGATCCAGAAGGTCGTCGATCAGTGTGTGAAGCCGAGAGAGGTTGGCTTCCATACGCGTCAACGACCGCTGTTGTTCGCTGGTGATGGCCCCATCAATTCCATCGCACAGGTTGGCGATGTTGACTTTCATAGAGGTCAACGGCGTCCGAAGTTCGTGGGAGGCCGTAGAGAGGAAAATGGATTTGCGACGATCGAGTTCTTGCAGTTTGGCGTTGGCTGCGGCAAGTTCCTGCGTGCGAGCTGTGACGCGATCTTCGAGGCTGTGAGCCAACTCGCGTAGCTCCTGCTCACGGGAGTGGAGTGTTTTCGCCATGTGGTTGAACGCACCGGTGAGCGTGCCGATTTCATCTCGGGTTCGTATCACCAAGTTCGGCACCGTGTCTCCTTGTGTGAGTTTCGTGGCCGCAACCGTGAGACCTCGCAAGGGAATGGTGATGCGGCGGGCCAGTAAAACCGCCATGGCGAATCCACCGACCAACGTGCTCAATGTAATCATGACCGCTTGCCACAAGAGCCGGCGTAGATTCTGCTGAAGCGGGGATGTTGATATCCCAACCTGCACGAGGGTCGGAGGTATCGGTGTGTGTGTGATGTCCTCTTCAAGTCCGTCCCATCGTTCTTCAAGCGTGAGCTGCAGCGCAGGATCCCACTCGCTCACCAGTGGGTAGCGTGGGACGTGAACCGTAATGTCATAAAAAATGGGAAGCTCGGTTCCTGCGACTAATGCCAGTAATTCTCCCGGAGCTAGGTCGATGGTATCTCGAAGGGTAGGTCCCTGGCTGCTGAGGCCGATGGCGCTGACAAGCGGCTCATTCGTCATATTCCCCTGATGACGGAGCTGGACTAATTTTGTCGCGGCAAACCGGCGGTGTGCGGGATCCTGAGGAGCGAATTGTTCTTGCCACGCTCCCTTTCCAAGCCCGGCTTGGAGGTCACCATTTGGAGCGATGACGGCAACATAGGCGACTGGATTGACGGCGAGAATTTCGTGAATGTGGTGGTGTAACCGAGGAATGTCTCC
>JAHBWR010000177.1 GCA_019636875.1 Nitrospira sp. | reverse complement strand
GTGACGAAGGTAATGTTTCCACCGGCACCACCGACGGCTTTGGCGGTAACCTCGCTCCCCTGTAAGACCACCACTTTGGGATCAATGAAGATATTCCCACCATTTCCCTCGGTTCCCAGCACCGAGGTGCTGATAGTGCTGTCCACAACCTGGATGCGGTCGATGGCACGGATGGCAATATTGCCTCCGTTCGCCTGGGGCGACTGAGTAGCCGTGGTGATAGAGGAACCATTGCGCAGTTCAAGCTGCTCGCCAGCGTTAATCGTGAGGTTACCAGCGTTTGCGATACCTGATTGTGGAGTTTCTGGAATGACAATACTGCTAGCCGTGATCGAGCCACCGTTGATCAGTGCCACCTGATCCGTCGCGTCGATGATGATGGAGCCGCCCGTGGCGCTCAAAGCGGTTCCTGATGTTGTGGCTGACAAGGTGCCGCCATTTTGGATGGTCAGAGTTCTTGCCGAGAGGGTGATCGTGCTGCCAGTTCCTGTACCCTGTGTATTAGAAAAAATTCCGCTCCCCTTCCCATCGATTAATAGGGAGCCTGTAGGACCTGGGGCGTGAATCTGAATGTCTCCTCCAGGACCG
This sequence comes from Nitrospira sp., assembly GCA_019636875.1. Taxonomy (GTDB): domain Bacteria; phylum Nitrospirota; class Nitrospiria; order Nitrospirales; family Nitrospiraceae; genus Nitrospira_D. The sequence goes on along the minus strand of JAHBWR010000177.1, from coordinate 2,786 downwards.
GTAGGAATGTTTCCTCGTGGCGCTATCAGGTGGGGAGGGGCAAAGCTACTGCCACTTTTTATCTGACTTCCGGCTGCGAGTTGGAGCGTATCTGTAAAGATCTGGAGTTGACCACCTGGTCCTGACGAGTACGTTTCACTACTGATTAGGCTTCCTTGGGTTGCTGAGATGTTTTTGGCCGTAATGGCGATGTCACTGGCAGGAGCAGTACTCCTAGGATGGAAAGCACTCGTGACGATGAATGACTGAGAAGGGATCGGTGCTGGGACAGTAAAATCTGCTTCCATTGTTAAAGCGTCTGAAAGCGTGATGGTGATGCCACTCGGCTTAAGTGGACCGAGATTCTCATTTCCGATAAACCCGGCCTTCATCAGGAGATTCTTGCCGGTGATCTCAACTGGCCCTATTCGGCCTTGACCATCGAACGACCCGGTGACAAGGCTTGCCCCATCCAGAACGATATCCCCCTCCGGTGCAGACACCGTGACTTTTCCTGTGTTTCCCGTACTATTCCATAGTTGGGAGGCAGCTTCAGTTGCTCTCCCGCCGTTCCTCATCAGAATATCCCCATGCAGGCTTGTCAGGTCCACATTGCCGGCATCTCCCTGAGCCAACGTGGCTGAAGGTCCGATTCCAGCTGCGTTTTGTCCGGAAGATGAAGAAAGCTCTACCACGTTCATGAGTTCGATATTCTCTGTGGCCTGCAGTGTTACGTTTCCTGCGTGGCCGCCCCCAACGGTGTTGGTGTTGATCTTGGTGAATATCAGGTCGTTAAAGTTCCGTGCAGAGCCCGGAATGCCCAAGAAGATGATCCGGTCACCTGTTAGCTTCACGCCTCCATAAGTGATGCCGGGAGTTGTGCCATCGGCGACGCTTATCCCTATTAACGCGCCATTCTGAATCGTGGCATCTTGGCTTACGGCGATATCGATGCCGCCACCAACCGACTCCACTCCCTGTACGACTGAGCCAGGCGCAGTCACATTGGCTAAGACTTTCGAATCATCCAAGAGAAACTTTCCACCTCGAATGAGGACCGTGCCGCCCCCATTCCCACTGGCATCAACAACCGACTGGTCCAATACTCTGATCGTGCCCAGTTCTTCGAACGACTGACCGTTTGTATTTGGTGCAGAAGCCAAGGTGGTTGCAAGGATTTCTCCAGGGGAGGCCACGCTGGCAAGATTGATTTGCCCAGCAGCGGCATTGGACTGGATTGGTTGTGTAGGGTTCGTCACCAGTGGGCCAGATTTGATGGTGAGATCTCCACCGATAAGGGAAATCGAGCGTCCTGGTTGCGTGGTCAACGAGCTGCCCTGAACGTCGATAGCTGACGGACTGGAGTCCAAGAATCCGAATGCGGCGATGGGCGCGCTCGTGAGTATGCTTGGTGATGCTGGGTCGGCATGGAAAATTCCTGCCGTACTATTGATCTCGCCGAACCGCACATAATTTGCCGTGGTGAACGTTACCGATCCTCCCACATTGAGAGAGGCACTGGGGCCGAAGACGATGCCAGAGGGATTCATCAGGAACAGATTAGCATCCCCAAATCCAGTGGTTTGGATGGTTCCCAGGATGCTCGAAGCAGTGCCTCCGGTAACTCGGCCAAGAATGTTCGAGGTCGCCAAGCCTGAATCATTCAGGAAGTTCGCCACGGTGTTCGTGGGAACATCAAAAACACCGAAGCTGTGAAACAAGTTCGCTCCGGCTCTGGTTCCACCCGTGATGTCGTACTGTGTCGATCCGGCAGGCGGGGCAGGAGACAGCTCGACTTGGGTGCCGAGTCCCGACGGCGTCATCGGTGTTTCGGCTCGACCAGAAACAGCCGCAACCGTCGCGCAGAAAACCACGAAAGCGATCAACACGGTTTCCTGCGCGAACTTGATTGCCGACGTAGGTCGAATGTAAACCACGGACCTCGCTATGTATACGACGGAAGAGGCTGCTGGTTTTTACGATACTTCTCTTGACCGTACGATTTCCTTGAATCTTTTTTCATATATTTTAGATATCCAAGCCACAACTCGCGTGCCCTACCTTTCTCATCCTTATTGACGAATTTCTTAAATCGACTGTTGTAGGTCCACAGTGCTACTTCAGGAGACATGCGAGTTGTCGGGTCATTCGGATCCATGAAGGAGAAAAAAGCCGTCAATTCTAGCTTGGATAGATCGACATTTCTTTCTGACTTCGGTTTGGTATCAGCCGCAAGCACTTTAGCGCACGACACAATGGCGAGTCCATAGTCCTCCTCATCCTTCTCCAAGATATGGAGATGAGCAGCTCGACTCACTTCTACGCCTTCGGAATCGTGTTGACCGTCAATGGTGAGGAGCACAGATCCCTCTTTTGATCGTTTGATCGTACAGACGGCCATCCCACTATTTTTTAACCCGCATATCCACCAAGGACATCCCATGGCAATACCTCCTTAGCTAAATTGTTGATTGAAAGCTCCCTGCTATCTTCCTGTATGATCAGGACAGACCGGGTGTATGGCCGGCATCCAGCAAGATGTGGGCCACCGACATGCCAGTAGGCGAGCAACCTTAAAAAATGGAGAAATACGTAGGCCGTGGTGTCGATCCCATTTTTCTTAATCTCGCAGGACTTCTACGGAGGTTGGAAAGACGGAGGGGGAGGTGAACCTAAATAGATTCACATCGAATCGAAAACGATTCACCAAATGCCGGAGTGGGAACTAGCTTCCACTTGACGGAGACCTGCCGTTCGATTCAGACTGGCGTCGCATTCACGAATGTCGTAATGTCCCCAAAACGCAT
>JAHBWR010000176.1 GCA_019636875.1 Nitrospira sp. | reverse complement strand
GGCAAACCCGACCAATCGACGCTCGACATCCTGTCGCAGCAATCACTTGCAGGGGGCAGAAACTGCCACACCCCAGCTGGGACTGAACAGTAAACCAGATATTCTTACTTGAGCTTGGCCGGTAGAGCCGATTCTCTTGCACCAATAGGTGACGGTCAGTTAGGCTAGATGCATGGCGCTTGATCGGATACAGATTGACCCAGGTGTCTGCGGCGGAAAAGCCACGGTGCGAGGCCTTCGCATTACCGTCGACTTTGTGCTGAAACTATTGGGCGACGGCTATTCAGCCACAGATATCGTGCGTGAGTATCCGGAGCTTGAGGTGGAAGATGTGTACCAGGCCGCGAAGTATGGGGCCTGGCTTGCCAGTGAGCGTACCTCCGCAGCTTCATGAGGCTACTGGCCGATCTTCATATCGCTCCTCGAACAGTTGAATTCCTCCGGACGCTTGGTCACGACGTGTGTCGCGTGACCGATCTCCTTCCTGCCAATGCATCAGACGAATCGATCGTTGAACGAGCTGCCCAAGAACGCCGAACCATTCTGACCCAGGACCTCGATTTTTCCTCGATCATTGCGCTCTCAGGTCGTCCAGGGCCGTCACTCCTTTCGCTCCGCCTGACTTCCTCAAAGATTGAGCTGGTCAACTCCGTTCTTCAGCGCGTCCTGCCCATTCTCGAATTTGACCTTGAGCAAGGTTCAATCGTGACAGTCGAAGACCAACGTATTCGCGTGCGTCGGTTGCCGCTCGATCCAGCAATCTGATTTAACGACCGGCTTGCGCATTCCCGACCTCGCTCTTCGGCTGATTGACAATCCTCAGTCCCGGACTTATCGTCCTCCACGCTGGACAAGGGCCCGCTCGGAGATCCCACAATGGATAGTCCCCCTTCTACACCCCCTTCCCCTCCCTCTTCCAATTCTCATCACGTATTGGATCGCATCGCCCTGCAGATGGCGTCGAGTTTGGACCTCCAGGTCGTCCTCACCACCATCACACAGGGCCTCGTGGATGATCTGGACGCCGCCTTTGCTCGCATCTGGCTCCTTGGTCCAGGCGATCGCTGTGGCGACTGCTACAAGGCTGTCGACTGTAATAATCGCAACCAGTGTTTGCACCTCAGGGCCAGTGCCGGGCTCTATTCGAACCTTGATGGAGAATACCGCCGCATTCCGCTGGGGTCGCTGAAGATCGGCAAGATCGCCCAAGGTGCGGGGCCAATGCAGACGAACAACGTGCTTGGCGACGATCGACTCCCGAACAAGCAATGGATGAAAGACAACGGGCTCCAGTCCTTTGCCGGGTATCCCCTTATCTTTCGCGGGGACGTGCTTGGCGTCATCGCGATGTTTGGACGACGCCCCTTGGCAGATGAGGAATGTGAACGGCTCGCCACGTTTGCCCATCAAGCAGCCACCGCAATCAAGAACGCCCAGCTCTTCACCGAAGTCGAACAGCTCACAAACCGGCTCCAAGCCGAAAACGTGTACCTCCGAGAAGAGATCAAACTCGACCATCATTTCGATGAGATCATCGGTGAGAGCCAGGCGATGAAGGCTGTGTTGAAGAAAGTCGAACAAGTCGCACCGACTGATTCAACCGTCTTACTCTTGGGCGAAACCGGCACAGGCAAGGAGCTCATCGCTCGAGCCGTGCATGACCTCAGCCCCCGCAGCGCAAGACCACTCGTGCGCGTCAATTGCGGCGCGATCCCCGCCAATCTCGTCGAGAGTGAATTGTTCGGCCACGAGAGGGGTGCCTTCACCGGCGCGCTCGCCAAGCGAATCGGGCGCTTTGAACTGGCAGATGGCGGAACCATCTTTCTGGACGAGGTGGGTGAATTGCCGTTGGATGCACAGGTGAAACTCCTGCGTGTGCTCCAAGAACGGGAGTTCGAGCGCATAGGCAGTGGCCGTTCCACAAAGGTGAACATTCGAGTGATCGCGGCGACGAATCGAGACCTCCCTGCCGCGGTGAAGGCCGGCTCATTCCGTTCCGATCTTCTCTATCGGCTCAACGTCTTTCCGATCGACCTGCCGCCCTTGCGAAACCGCCCTTCGGACATACCTCTGTTCGTTCGGTCGTTTGCCGAACGATTTTCGAAGAAGTTTGGGAAACGGCTCGATCAGATCCCACAACAGACCATGGATCGTCTCCTGCACTATGCCTGGCCTGGCAATGTCCGGGAACTGGAGAATGTCATCGAACGGGCTGCAATCCTCTCACCAGGACCCGTCCTCCAGGTGGATGAGGTGCTGTTTCAATCGGATCGAGCGGCAACCTCTGACACCTCCCATACGCTTGAAGAAGTTGAGCGGGCCCATATCACCCTGGTCCTTCAAGAGGTCGATTGGGTGATCGAAGGGAAGCACGGTGCGGCGACGAGACTCGGCCTTCATCCCAATACGTTGCGATCCCGCATGCAGAAACTTGGGATCAAGAAACCACGTCCCTCCTCCTAACCACACATCCGACAGACCTCCTCCGATATGTCGTAGAGCCACGAGATATCGTGGAAGTGTCCGTCTGTCTTCTCACATCATGTTGAACCGTTTTTTCATCTAACTACTCATCTTTTCAGCAGTTTCTCCGCTTTTGACGATGATGACACGCCATGGCACTCGCCTTGCCATATCAGCTCAGCACGATGGCGATTCAAATACAAAAGTCCGTCACAAACCGTTTATCAAGATCGCTTAACCATCAAGGAGGATCCATGAAAACAGCAATTATTGTGATGTCAGACCCGAAGAATGGTTCGGAAGAAGCACTGGGGCGAGTCTTTAATGCCCTGGCCTTGGCCGCAGAGTGCAAACAGAAGGGCGATGACGTCGCTGTCGTCTTCAACGGCACCGGCACCCGTTGGCCGGCAGAACTCTCCAAGCTCTCACATCCGGCCAATGGACTCTACAACGCCGTGCGGGACGTCGTGCAAGGCGCATCCTGCGGCTGCGCGGATGTCTTTGGAGCGAAAGAAAGCGTGGAATCATGCGGCGTCCCGCTCAAGAAGGACCATGAACTGGCTGGCACATCGGGTCTGTTGAGCTTGCGCCGGTATGTCAGTGAAGGTTGGAACACCGTGGTGTTCTGACGGACCAGTTGACGTGCGATCGGCCTGTCACGGGTATCCGTTGACAGGCTGGTTCAACGGAGGGTGAGCCAATGGCGATGAAATATCTCGAGACGATGATGACGGAGTCGGTGCTTCGTGCGCAGTACCACTACTATGGACATGCGGCGAATATCACGGGTGCTCCTGAGCGCGATCTCCTGGGGGAAGGAGAGGCTGAGTTTCTCGCAGCTAGGGATAGTTTCTACCTGGGCACGGTGAGCGAAACCGGCTGGCCCTATGTCCAGCATCGCGGAGGGCCCAGGGGGTTTCTGCGCTTGCTCAATCCCTCGACCTTGGTCTTCGCAGACTATCAAGGGAACCGGCAGCTCTTGAGTACGGGCAACCTGTCTGTGGAC
>JAHBWR010000175.1 GCA_019636875.1 Nitrospira sp. | reverse complement strand
CTATGCGACTAACGTCCAATCAGGGGGTTGTGACTTCTTTCTGACCCCACTCCTATAGGTTCTCTATACCATTCCCAAAGTTCCTCGGCTTACGCCTTCCCGGCGGTCGCTTTATGATTGCTGCACTCCTACGCTCCTTACCATCCAAGCCTGTCGTATCGCCACCATGACACGAACTTTTCTGCGCCTGAACGGACGCGTTAAAACATAGATAATGTGTCTTTTTGGAAAGCCGATCTGTACTATTGAAATTGATTGTTCAGCAGTAGTGTGCGACTGAGGGAGCAAACGTCAGAGCTGCGTATCCTAAATGGATCGTGGACGAATATTTTCGCTTACTGCCATTTATATTACGGACGAACACCACACGGCTGTTGCGATCGGACTCGAAAAGGTAGCAGGAGTCCATTTCATCTGCGATGTGAAGTCTGTTCCTCCACGCCGCTTCCAGGGGGTCCTCCCCAAATCATGGATGAAGTATCGTCCCAGCACTCCTATGATGACGCCGCTCACAGCACACCAGCTCCTGGCACATTTTCTGACTCCCCTGTTTCACGCAGTCACGAACATCCAATCCAATTTGATCCAAGTTGAATGATTTTTCATACGATGCAATTCAAGCTCTCAATGGATCCGGATCGGCAAGGCGCATCGCGCTTTCTCATAATCATCGCTGTTCAACAATCTTTTCTACTGAATGGCGGCTTCCAATTCCTGGCTTGCGCAATTGGCACGGGACATGCATACCTCATTAAGCAATACAGCTACTTAGTACTATTGCTAATCTTATGAATGACGCCACAGACCGTCTCACCCAAAGTCTGAACAGGCCATTGTTGGGGCGAGACCGTGGAAGCCAGATCCGCCTGACTGTGAAACTTGTTCGACCACCTAATAGCGCTTGATGAGGCAAAAATGAAAACTTTAAGCTATTCGCTCGTGGCAATAGGGTTTGCGCTCGTTCTTGGAGGAATCGTGGCGATCATCAATTTTGACCAACCTTCAGAAGCACTTTCATCAGCATGGTGGATGATTGTGAACGGATGGCATCTTATAGCAGTTGGAATTGGAATAGGAATAGTGCGTATATTCAAGCTCGCCAAGCGTGAGGCCGCATAGACGGACCGATTGGAGGCGCTTCCAGAAATGGTACCGAGGGTCGTTTATTCGCACAGCTAAAATTGCATCCCCTCATTTGATCCTGCAGAAATCCAGAGGACGTCGAACTCGGCGTCAAATCGTGTTCTACGCAGGCAATGGATCCGTCTTATGACTCTCCTATCTCAGACCCTCGTCTCCTCATTCAGACACGTGGCCTTTAACATTGAAGGCAGGCGAATACTATCCCCCCACTCAATAACGGGTAATCGTCGGGTTCCCCGGGCCTAACCACTGTTTGTACTTTTTGTAGTGCTCTTCAGTCGCGCTGCGAACCCAGTTCTCACGCGTAATGCGGCCTGAAAACTTTCGCAGCCGCCCCTCAAAACCGTCGATATCAGCCTGACTCTATCGTGCAACCTGCTCGAACCAAAAAACACCATGGTCGTTGAGAAACCGCTCTAGGACCGGACCGACGCCGAATATTTTCTTGAGGTCATCCGAATGACGTCCAGGATCCTTCCCGACACTTGCCGATGTCGCCGTTTGAACCGCCTTCGTACGGCCTAGCTTGTCGCGATACACGACTGTGTCCGCCGATTTCTCCACCGCCACATTCCCCTGCGTCTCAATCGTCCGTACAGGTTGCCGGCGACCTTGTAACGACGCAAGTTCTTCCCTCAGGTATTTGATTTCCCGCCGTTTCCCAGCTGTCCATGAACGCAACCGCCTCCCGCGAAGTACCCATCCGATATACCCGGCACCCAGCAATATCGGCAGCCAACGGCCCCACGATCTCATCGCTATTCCTTTGGCTCAAACGAGAAAACCTGTCGTCGCTATTGTACCGGCCGAGCGGCCAATAGGGTCACGGCTTTTCTCCCCACCCATGCCTCGCCCCTTTCAGCTGGAATTTCCCGGTGCTTCCAACATCTATGCTTCCGCGGTCATGCACGCCACGCTATCTCAAGCTATCTTTTTAGCAACCAGGAAATGGAATTGGTCCTTGTACTCGGCATTCTATAAGGCCGCGATATCTTGATACCTCCATGCCGCTTTCGGGGTGGACCGCCATGAGAGAAACAGGTACCGCTACTGAAACGCTTGAGTCCTGATGAACTTCCCATTCATAGTCTTCAGGACATAGGCCTTCGCTTCGGAGTCGGGAAGTGGACTACTGACCAGCTTCATCCAGAATGCGGATGAATACAGCACGGCCGTTGCGATCGAGCCAGGACTGAATGCGGTCGCCGACGTGAGCCGGCCGGTCGATCCTGGTGTTCTCATCATGGGGGATACGGATTTCCTGCCCTTTGGAGTCGAGTATCAGATACGCACCGCCTTCCAGGGCCTGGACTTGGCCAACGACCGAGATCGAGGACGACTCTCCGACGCACAAGGCTACACGTTGTTGTTCGCCTAAGGTCCCTGACACGATCCCCATTCTGAGTGATTCCTGCGATAATTTTCCATGCTGACCAGACTGAGTACAACCGGTCACCAAGACCAGTAGGAAAGGCAGCAACATCCTGTATCCGCAACTTGTGGGCATAGGCATCATGGTTTGGCCTCCGGACGAAGGATAGGGCTATTGTGAGAAAATGGTGCAGCGCACGGCTCTGCTACTATTTCATGGACTTTCGGATTGCTCAAGAAAGTGAGGGAATTTCGATACCCGCCGTCCTGCCCGCACAGTCCAGTTGACACTAACAGCGTTGCTGCGTACCCTTCGCCCCCATGAAATCGGTTCTGCCCGGCTCAACGACACGACAGCATTGCCTAGCCATCTGGTTCTTACTTGGATGTACAACCCTGTTACTTGGCTGTGAGTATGTACGCCCGACTATAAATGCACCGCTTGCGCGGTGGGATGCCGCCTACGGGTACCGCGCCACCAATTTCCCTCCGTCCCACACCGGCAGTTCCGACAGTCTTTTCATCGTAGCCTCGTTCTCCGGGGGTGGGGCACGCGCATCAGCCTTGGCCTATGGCGTCTTGCAGGAACTGGCGCGAACGTCGATCCGGTGGGAAGGCATCGACAAGCGGTTGCTCGACGAATTGAACATCATCAATGCACTTTCAGGCGGGAGCTTCACAGCCGCGTACTACGGCCTGTACGGCGATAGGATCTTTGAGGATTTTGAGCATCGGTTTCTCCGGAAGAACTGGGAGGGCGAGCTGCGCTCACGGATTTTTCGTTCCCCCTCGAATTGGTTCCGGATGTGGTCGCCCTATTTCGGCCGAGCCCATATTTTTTCAGAGCTCCTCGATGAGGCGCTGTTTGATGGTCACACGTTCGGCGATCTGGTTACCCGGCACCGTCGCCCCATGGTCTTCATTCATGCCTCTGACATGTTCAGCCTGTCACGATTCGAATTCAATCAATTTCAGTTTGACTTGCTCTGCTCCGACCTCAGCCGGCTGCCGATTTCGGTGGCAACCGCCTCCTCAGCCGCACTGCCGATCCTACTCAGTCCCATTTCGATGACGAACTATGCCGGACAGTGCGGATACCAGCCTTCGATGTTACTGCTGGATCACACTCACACCGCGTTGGGCAG
>JAHBWR010000174.1 GCA_019636875.1 Nitrospira sp. | reverse complement strand
CCTGCTTCCCATGGTCGCTCTGAGACTGCGTTCCAGATGATCACCATCGCCATGAGAATGAAGAATCCGGGAACAAGGGGATAGAGCGGTGTTTGGTAGCGACGGGGAAGATCAGGCTCTTTGAGACGTAGGATTATGACTGCCCCTACCGCGAGTGCACTGAACAGCGTGAGCACGGTGCCGCTATAGATCACCAGTTGCTCGAAGCTCCCGGAGAGGATCAGGACTGAGGCCCACAGGCTCTGGAGAAGGATCGCGTTGACCGGCGTATTGCGTGTGGCGGACGTTCGGCAAAAGTATGCTGGGATCAACCTGTCTTTTGCCATCGCATAATACACACGTGGTCCGGCCCAGATCATGGCGCTGATCGCTCCTGTAATCAACAGACACAGCAGCATGGTCACGAACCGGGCAGCGTCCGAACCCAGCAGTGCGACGGCGACCTTACTCGCGACAGGCAACAGCGGTGGCTGAGCCAAATCCGTGACGGACAACGCATAGAAGTAGAACAGGTTCAGCGCGAGATAAAGGAGTGTGATAAACACGGTGCCGCTGATCAATGCCCGCGGAATGGTACGAGCCGGCTCGTTGACCTCTCCGGCCAGATAGACCGCGGCATTCCATCCCGAATAGGCGTAGAGGGCAAAGATCAATGACACGATGGACAGCCCCATGCTTGGGGTTGTCTGTGTGTCCGAAATACTAAGATGTGTCCAGTCGCCTTTCCCTCCCATCACGCCAGCCGCGATTAGTGTGAAGATGGCTCCCATGTTCACCACCGTAAGCGTTCGTTGAAACAAGCCACCTGCCCCTCTTCCCACCAGGTGAAATGCGGTGACGGACCAGAGGAGAGCAAGAGCGATGACCGTTGAGGGGAGATTCAGATTGCCATCAAGCAGAAAGCGCTCATTCATGTAGGCGGCGAAGCTCATCGCCCCTGCCGCAATGGCGGCACTGAAGCCGACAGCGAAGGAGGTCCATCCGCTCAGAAAGCCGATGAGGGGACCATAGGCTCGGTGGAGGTAGACATATTCTCCGCCGGTCATCGGAAGGGCTGTCCCAAGCTCACTGTAGGAGAGCGCGCCTGCAAGGGCGATGAGTCCTCCCATCAGCCAGATGAAAAGAATCCACCCGGGATGGCCGAGATCCCGCGCCATAAATCCTGTCGTCGTGAAGATGCCCGTGCCGACGACGTTACTGACGAGCACGCAAGAGGCGGTAAACCAGCTGATGCGACGCGGGAGTGAGGACGGATCGTTCTCGGTTTTGTTCATTTGGGTGGTTCGTCCTTATTTCTCTTCGGATCGAACCAGCGGCACAAACCGCACGAGGGTGAGGGTCTTTTTCTGAAAGCCCTCTGTTGTCCGGTGATAGAGCTTTAGTGTTTGGATGCCTCGGCCGACCGGCAGGATCAGTCGACCACCTATCGCTAACTGGTCGAGCAGCGGTTGCGGGACGTGATCCGGTGCGGCCGTCACGATGATGGCGTCGAAGGGGGCCTCTTCGGGCCAACCTTGGTACCCATCACCCACGCGAACTCGGATATTCTTGTAGCCGAGCTCTGCCAGCGTCTGTTCCGCTTGACGAGCCAGCGGCTCCACGATTTCGATGGTCAGGACCTTGTCGACCAGCTCGCCGAGGATGGCGGCTTGATAGCCGGATCCAGTCCCGATCTCGAGCACCTTATCCGTCTTCTTGAGGTTCAGTACATCGGTCATCTCGGCGACTAAAGAGGGTTGTGAGATGGTCTGGCCGTGACCTATGGACAGGGGCCCATCGACGTAGGCAAACAGGGCATACGTCCCGGGTACGAAGCGATGGCGTGGTACATGCCTCATCGCGGCAATGACGGCAGGATTCTTAATACTGCGAGGGACAATGTATTGATCGACCATCCGGTTGCGTTCGGTCTCACGGTTAGAATTCATGGAAGAAGACTCCGGTGCTCGGCCACATGAGGAAACCCAGATTGTCAGACTGATGATGGCGACGCAAGTGAGCGCAACGCACAAGGGACATTGATTGGAACGTCTCATGGCGCTCCCTCGCTAAGCAGTCGGGTCGTCAAGGTGAAAGGGAGCAATCACGATGCCAGGTTTCTTGTGCCGGAAAGCAACGCAGAAAGCCATGGCGAGTCGGAGAAGCTGTAGCGTTCCACTACACCTATGATCGCGTGTTGTGGCACAGTATCCCTGCTCAGTGTAAGGTCGATCGGCGTTCGCACGCCAACCTTTCGAAGAGATTCGGCTTTTTCTCGATCTGTCTAGTGGCATCAGCCTTGCTCGCGTGATTTCGTTGTCAGGCGACAAGCGCGTGGATGTTCTCGTCTCGATCATGATTGAACCACTCATCATCGAATCATCCAGGGTTACATTCGCACACGAGCCGATGGAGATTGTGGAGCGGAAGGGGCTAGGGCATCCCGATACCATTTGCGACGCCGTGATGGAATCCGTTGCCGTCGAGCTAGCGCAAGCCTATCTCAAGCGGTGCGGTCGCGTCCTTCATTTTAATGCCGACAAGGGGATGTTGGTGGCAGGCCAGGTCGCTTGCCGCTTCGGGGGAGGGTCGGTGCTGGCTCCCATGCGGCTGGTCATGGGCGACCGGGCCACCTACGAATGGAAGCGCACGCGCATCCCGGTGCAGGCGATTGCCGAACGGACGGTATACACATGGTTCAAGCGGCATTTGCCCCGCATCAAGCCACTAAAAGATTTGGAATGCCAGGTTGAACTGAAACCCGCATCCGAGGAACTTCGCTCTGTGGCCGAACGGCCACGAGAAATCGTGGCGAATGACACCTCCGCCACCGTGGGGTACGCCCCGCTGACGCCGACGGAGCGTCTGGTGTTTCAGGTCGAACAATTTCTGAACAGCCGCTCCTTCAAGAAAGAATTTCCTGACACGGGAGAAGATGTGAAGGTCCTCGCTGTGAGACACGGCAGAGATCTCAATCTGACGGTCGCGATGCCGTTCTTAGCTCCGTCGATCCGCAGCGAATCCGAATACTTCAAACGGAAGGTGTTAGTGGAACGGGCTCTGACGAATTTCGCAGTACGCAAGAGCGGGACCGGCTTCTCTCTGCACGTCTTCTTGAACGTGCTGGATCGGCCCGGCGCCGGCGAGGCCGGTGCCTACCTGACGCTGCTGGGAACGTCGGCGGAGGCGGGAGATTCCGGCGAAGTCGGGAGGGGTAATCGCGTCTGCGGGATCATTTCACTACGACGCCCGGCCAGCGCGGAGGCAGCAGCGGGAAAGAATCCCATGGCCCATGTCGGGAAGATTTATAACGTCCTAGCGCAGGTGTTGGCGGAGGATATCCATAAGAAAGTGCGGGGGTTGCTGGATGTGACCGTATGGATAACGAGCCAGATCGGCCATCCAATTTCCTCGCCGCAATCCATAGTCGTTGAGGTCATTCCAGCAAGCGGGACGACGCTCGCGGCTGTGCGTCCGCAGATCCAGCGCGAAGTCCGTCAGGCTTTCGCCCACATGAAATCCTTCTGCAAGGCATTGACGCGGGGTGCCTACCCGGTATGCTGAGAGAAGGAAGGAATCCGACCGCGCAGCTATGACATTGTGACATGGGAATGCCATGTATCATTCTTAAGGAGTTGGTTCGTCCACTAGCGTTCGTTCGCGCAATTTCTTGACCAATTCCTGATAGGAACTCTCGCGAATGATCTTCTGGAACTGACTCCGATAATTCTTTACCAGACTGATTCCGTCTACGACGAGGTCGTAAGCATGCCACCGGC
>JAHBWR010000173.1 GCA_019636875.1 Nitrospira sp. | reverse complement strand
TGCATATTGTTTAGACGCAATGCACGAGCCAGCGTTACCGTCTTTCTGTCGGTCATTGAAATATGTTTTGGTGCTACGTGAGGGTATTCGATTGAAGACGGACCAGATCATTCGATTGTTGCGCGCAGAGATGTGCGTAGAGTGCGTGGCGATCTAACAACTCATGGTGCGTGCCCTGTTCAACCAAGCGACCACCATCCAGCAGGAAGATTTGATCAAACAGTTCCATCCCAACCAAGTGGTGGGTAATGACGATCGTAGTTCGATTCCCTTGGATGCGTGCGATGGCTTCTCGGACATAGGCGGCTGATTGGTGGTCGAGTGAGGCCGTCGGTTCATCGAGAACTAAAATGGACGGTTGTTTTACAAGCGCGCGCGCCAGGCAGATGCGTTGGCGCTGCCCACCGGACAAGGTGCTGCCGCGCTCCGCAATCACGGTGTCATACCCGTTAGGCAGTTTCGAGATGAACTCATGCGCGTTGGCCTCGCGAGCGGCATCCATAATCTGATCGAGGCCGGCATGGTCCGCTCCGTACGAAATGTTGTCGGCAATGCTTGCTCGAAACAACAACGTGTCTTGCAAAACCACGCCGATCTCATGGCGAAGTGACTCACGTTCGTACTCGGCAAGATCGCGATCATCAAGCGTAATGAGGCCCTTCGAAGGCTGATAGAGCCGGAGCAGCAAACTGACCAAGGTCGATTTGCCTGATCCGGATGGACCGATGATGGCAATGCGCTGCCCCGGCGCAATCTGGAAGGAGAGGTCGTGAAGGACCGGACATCCTTCAAGATAGGCAAAGGAAACCTGCTCAAACCGAATCTCACCTCGAAGATGCGTTGCCTTGATCGCGTCGGGACGATCGTGAATCTCAGGTTCGATGCCAAGTAAATCCGCAATACGGTCAGCGCTGACCGTGGCCTTAGAAAATTGGGCCGAGAGCTTCGACAGATCTTTGATGGGACTATAGAGATTCTTCATATAACTGACGAAGACGAGCAGATCACCCGGTGTCATGCGGGCTTTGAGCACCTGCCAGGCTCCGAAGAACACAGTGGTGGCCGTACTGATGGCACCAATGATCGAGACCACCCGTGTCACTGCTGCGGTGGTTCTGGCCGTTTGAAGTCCGGTACGTAAATGGTTGGTGCTTTCCTGTTTGAAGCGATCTTGCTCAATTCGTTCCCGACCAAACGTCTGGATCACCGAGATGGAGGAGAGCGATTCGGCGAGCTGTGAGGCAATGCGACTCTCCTGCTCTCGTTGCGCACGCGTCGTGGTCAAGATTTTCCGGTTCAGGAGGAAGAGACCGCTAACGAGGATCGGCATTGTGGCGAGAATGATGAGACTGAGTTCCCAATTGATGGCGAACATGACCACAAACATACCAAGGAACGTGACGATGTGACCGGACACGGCCAGCGGAATGTCGGTGAAGGCATTCTTCAAGGTCTGAGTATCGCTTGCCAATTTTGTCAACAATTCTCCGGACCGAGTTTGTGTGTGGAACGCCAGCGAGAGCCCTTGAACATGCGCGAAAAGGTGTTGGCGAAGCGTGAAGACTAATTGATGGCCGATCTTGCTCGTGACGAACGATTGCGCATAGGACAGGGCTCCGCTCATGATGGCAATGATGGCGATGAAGGTCGCCAAGGCGGCCAACACGGTGAGCGGCCAGGTATGATAGAGCTCACTGAGGGACGCGAGTGAAGGAGGAGCCGGCTTCTGGAGCAAAATATAGTCGAGAATAAGTTTGAGCGGCCATGGCGCCATTAGTTGCATGAGGGTCACACCCACGAGGCAGCCTCCGGCCAAGGCCAGGTGTTTCTTGGCTGCGTGCAAGTGTGATCCAATGATTGCTCGAAAGCGCGCTCGCCCTCGACGATGGGTCTCGCTTTGTCTCATCGTGGCATCACCTGGACCTCCGGTACGAACGGGAGCACGGTCTGAAACGTATGGAACTGGACGACTGAATGGCTCGCCAACTCGCAGAGTATCTGATCAAGAAATCTGAACGCGTCGTTGGTCATGACCTTATGATGGAGCAGCAGGCCCACAAGCGGGAACTCCTGTAGTTGCGAGATCATGGTGCCAACGATGGCATCAGGGGATTTCATCCTGGCGCCGTCCTTCCAGGTATAGAGATCCAATGTCGTAGAAATATCCCTAAATCGATACCCAGCGATCGGCTCTTTCCCTCGATCCTTCGATAGGACGAGAAATTCGAGTTCATCAAGAACCTGATAGGTGTCTTCCGTACAGCGATTCCAGGGGGGCGTGAACGCAGGGTAAAAGCGATCTTCAAATGTAGACTCGAGGATCGCCTTTCCACGAGCGATGTCTTTGGCTTGAAGTGCGAGCGAGCGTGACGATCCAAACTCGCACTTGCGACCCTCCACTTCGTGGTTAGCATGGATCCATCCATGCTGATTGAGGCTTAACAGAGAGGGGTCCGCTCTGAGAACATTTCTGAGGGTTGAGGCGCAGCTGTCCGTGAGCAGGCCAGGGATGATTTCCAAGTTCATAGGTACGCTTCGAGCCAGTGCGATATCTAAGAGAGACTTTAGGGACTCCTCGTCCTGGTCGACATCGTCATCTCTCAGAAACACATGCAGGCCCTGGTTTCTGGCCTGTTGCGATGCGAGGAACCGGCGCAATGTTGAGCGCCAGGATTCCAGAGGAGACAACACAGATGACAGGCGTGGACTTGTCGATACGGAATCGCGATCGTGTGAGGCTGCAATCAGGCGCTCGATGGCAATCGCCGTTTCTTGGGCACCCTCGGTGTTGATGGCCTGACGCGGTGTTGATCGAGTAGTCATCAACGACGCTTCAATTTTAGCGGCCAGGCGATCTGGATGGAGATCGTTAGGCTCGAGCACAGTCAGCCACCCGTGGCGCTCGAGTTTCTGCGCCCGGATCGTTTGCTCATCATTGCGATGGCCGGTGAACGGCAGGACCAATCCGCTCGTTCCTGTCGTCAGAAGATTCATACAGGTGTTGTACCCAGCCATTGAGATAGAGAGCGCGGACTGCTTCATGAGCGCTTGGAAGGAAGGGCTAAAGCGACGGACATCGATGTGGGGACTCAGACGCGCAAGACGGTGCAATTCGTCATACTGGTGATTAGGCATATAGGGACCGGTGAACATCAGCATGCGATGGGGCCGTGTGCGTATCAGCACAGTAGAGGCTTGAGCCGCACTTGCGAGAAGCTCATATCCGACGCGCCCACCGCCGACACTGGCAAGGATCAAAGGGATGCCATCGATGGGGGCGGGTGCCTGGTCTGATGCCGATAGGGTCGATATGAGATCAGGTTCTTGTGCGACGAAGCCGGTGTATCGAATATCGCATCGAAGGTCGTGGCATCGTGAAAATGTTTCATCCAAAACTTGGAAGGTCGGATCAGAGTGGACCAAGAGAAGATCGAAGTATCGGTTCATCAGACTGATGACCCACTCTTCATGGCGGGTCTGATCTGGTTTCGTGACCAGAATATCGCGTAGGCTGCATACGACCTTGGTCGGGCCTGCGGCAAGACGGATGTGGGCAAGTAATGGCAGCAATTCAAACGCAAAGCGTTTTCGCCCGAAAGGGAATAATTCAATAATGAGAGCCGACGGACGCACATCCTCAAACAACTGCAGAAGCCTATTCTTCCTGGCGTGTTGAATCTGCTCAATTGGTTCGTCTGAGCCATCGCTCTTCAAATGGCGAAACTCGGCGTCTGAGGTCAGGGGAGGCAAATTCTCAACCTGCACCCACGGTGGAATA
>JAHBWR010000172.1 GCA_019636875.1 Nitrospira sp. | reverse complement strand
GTTTGTGCTGGAGAGAAGCGCAAAGGACGTGGAAAGGAAAATGTACGCCCTCATGCGGCAAGAGGCCTTGCGTCGTGTCGGCGTCTGCTGCCGTCTCTCAGAATGGATGGGAGGATCAGGTACCTATGGCTGGATAGCGGGATTTGAAGATCTCTCGGTGCAGTGGCAGACGGGCAGAGATGAAGCAGGAACGACAAAACCAGGTTAATTAAGCCGCCTGGAAGATCGTATGTGGAGATGGAATACCTGTACCTCTCGATCTCACTGAACAATCTCCTGTGCATCACACCTTCCCTAGATGGATTGCGTCATTTTGATTAGTGGAAACTTCTTGGACAACTGAAGACAGCAAATGGTCATGGCTGCTAACATACAATTTATTAGCAATGCATCCCTTAAAACAGGTGGCATGCCAAACCGCCCGTGTAAGTCTAGATACATTGATAAACCAAGCCATCCCAGAAGTGTGACAAACGCTCCGCCGCCAACAATCAGTGCCCCATTCCAAGCTACCTTTGAATGCATGTGTTTGTGGTAAACAAACGTCGCCCTGACTCCGAGATACCCAATCCAAGCGAGAAATAGTTGTAGAAGGATATTGTCTCCATGTGCCAGGTTGTATCCCGTCAGAAACACGGCATAGAGCAAGAGTCCTATGGCAAAGGCTCTACTCTTTCGTCGTGGCAAGTAATGCCCCGACACGAGAAAGAACGGAATATCACTAAGCATCGGAGCGCTTCGAAAGTCCGCAAGGGCAATCAGGCTTGCAACCAAAACCAGCGCTGCGACGGTGTACCAAGCTCTAGCCACCGCTCTTAACGTTTCCTCAGCATCCTCCAAGGTGACAATCGTATGACTCCAAACTGAACGCGATTTATTAGGCGTCTTTATCTCTTGTTCGGTTACCGTAATACTATCTGTCTCAGAAGTCGTCATAAGCCATCAGTTCATGAGCTTTAGAAAGGTGGATAGTACTGCGTCGACGATTTCAGAATCGTGGGCGCTCTCATGAGGGCAATGGGGGTGTCGAAGACTCCCCCATCACACTTGATAACCCTCTACTTTGTCGCCTCGGTCACGGTGGTTGGTGGCAAGTCAGGACCAGACTCTCGACCAAAAAACTGTCGCCATAGATCGTCTGCACACGAATCCCCCAAGGTTTGCAGGGCGGCTTTTAGAGCCGTGCCCTTGTCATCCCCGGTAATTTCGTCACGATTCAATGTGGGAGTAAGGGTTTGATCTTTCGCATACGTGCAAGTTCCTTCCCAAACTATTTTCTGATCGTTAAGACGAACAAGTCGAGCTCGTCCTGTGTATGAAGGGCGGTAAGTACTATGGTCAGATGACAATCCGCCGTATAACACTGGCTCAATACTCCACTTCTGTGTCTTAAAATCAATCACATATCCTTCGTTAAATTGCTCTTGCAGTCTGCGAGCGCTGTCGCTACTCATGAACTGTGCGGCTGGAAGAGCCGCCAACCGCAGCTCTCGTTGCCACGCACTAAGGAAACGATTCTCGATTTGAGTGACCGGATCCATGAGTTGAGAGGCCGAGATAAACTTAGCTCCAGCCTCTCTAGCCTCGTCAAGTTGTAGTCCTCCCTCTATGGCGCCGCCAATTCCACCAAGCAGAATTCCCAAGGCTATACCACGGCCGGTTTGCCCACCTGTCCAAATAGCAAATTTTTCTGGATCGTAATGAGCAATATGGATTTTAGTTTTGCCCGAAAGATCGTTCACTGCTTCAGATGGTGCAGGTATCCGAGTCGTGCCGCAACCTGCTAAGAACACAATAGTCAGGGCGGCTAGTATCGGAGTGAGTCGCATTCGGAACATCGTTCTATGGCCTTTCGCAAAGGTGTTGTGTTTACTTGTATTTCACGGCGATGCCGCTCACTGATGTGCATGTGAAGCTGTAGACATTGTAGATCGGGATGAAGCCATACAAGCTGCTGGAGACGGTCACGTTGATCAATGCATCACCACCTTTTTGACTGAGTGCTTCGTCCACAGCTTTTGAGAAACTGGAATCACCGAATGGAATGATGGCCAGTATGAAGTGCCGACAGCCAGATCCTTCCACCGGTCCAAGCTCCTCAAAACTCACACCCGATTTAAGCCTGTCTGCGTTATTGGCCGAAGGTTTCGTGACAATGCCTAAGTTTCCGACCGACGTACAGCCAGTCATCAATGCAGCCCCAAGAACAAGAAGTGCACACAATCTGGACGAACGTTTCATAAGGCCTCCGGTGAGAATCAATGTGCTTGATGTTTTCATAATTCCTCTGCAAGGCGGGTCAGTTTCCAAAGTGGACGGCTAGCCCACCCACGACATGACTGACATTGAAGGTATATCGCTCATCCTGGGTGGCACCGGTAGAGCTTGTGAAGCCGAAGGTTTGGGTGGCGTGCGTAAACTTATACTCCGCGAATAAGGAGACGCGTTTGGCAAGGAAGACGTGCATGCCGGCGACGGCTTGAAGTGCCAGATCATAGTCTGATTTTCCGTCGGAGCCGAACGACGATTTTTGAACGCCTGGCCCTCCTCCGAGATATGGATAAAGCCGACCCTGAGGAAACTCAGCGGATACATATAGCGGCAGACGGAGTAAGAGGTTGGCGGCAACGATAGTGGCATTCACATCCATGTTGCTACTCCGGCTAGCTGTCCCGATAATCGGAATTCCATTGAGTGTGCCGTTTGCCTGGAACCGCCCAGCTTTTACGTCTGGCTGATAATTTGTGACATCCAACTCCACACCAAAATCCAGACCGGTGGAACGTCGCAGTCCAGGAAACCAGACACCGACTTTTCCTCCCAAGGATTTCGAGCTGCCGAAGTCTTGATCCAAGACCGTAAGATTCATTCCGGCATTATTGACTTTCGCATCGGTTTTCGACGGCAACGTTATCCCGCCGAACAGTGCGATATAAGGATCGACTTGAGGTGTGAGACCGTTGTCTTCTGCGGAGGCAATAGGTACCGACCACGCCAGCGTGAGAACCAATACAATTCCACTCAGAGACCGTATGGTGAACATAACTAGCCCTCCTCCAAAGCTGGCAAGAGACTACTGCGAGCGGCATCAAGGCAACTAGTAGTCGGAGGGGGGAAGGTCCTCTGCTATCGAGGGAGAGCTTGAGTATGTAGGGCTTATCCGACGCGCTGTGGGTATCTGTGAGGAAACAGAAGTCAGGGGGATCGCCACCATAGGTAACCTGTTTATTCCTGAAGGCCCGTGACTCGAATGGTGAGAAGGTCTGGGATGCAAGAGCCTGGAGCGCGCTTTGCCTGGCTGTGAGCGCCATCTGATAGTTCCCAGCCTCACCATAAAGTGTCGTGGTTAACGGGAGTTCACAAGCGTTTGAGGATTGACTTTGATATAACACGTCGCTATAAACAAATTACTATAACGGAGGGCTATAGATGAGTCCAAAACCTAAAAACACGCCGCATAGAGTCCTGCTGTCGTTGCCCACAGATCTGTACGACACGATTTCGCGTGTCTCTGCTGCAATGGAAAAGCCGCGGGCCGAGATTATTCGCGACTTGTTATCTGAGCAGCAGCCGATCCTCGAACATATGGCGACGATGCTGGAACAGGCGAAGGCAGGCAAATTAGATCAGGCCATGAAGGGATGGCAGAAGATGACCGGAGAGGCGTTGAAAGGCTTGGGCCTGATGATGGCCCCGCCTGAGCTTAAGAAACCAAAACAAAAATCCAAGCAAGCTGATTAGGCTTTAGGGTGGAACAACCAGTGCTAAACGAAAGGGGGTGAGGA
>JAHBWR010000171.1 GCA_019636875.1 Nitrospira sp. | reverse complement strand
TCGAGAACGACAGCCAGTGGTGCCCCTGGAGCTCCAAGTTGCCACACGGTACGTACTGCCTGGCTATAGCCAAGTGGTTGAGCAATGGCCATGGCGTTAGGATCAGAGAGGTGGCGATTCCAGAACAAGTGCAGTCGTTCATGGAGTCTCTGTCCTGCTGTGTTCTCAAAAGTCTTGCCGAACAGCCGATAGTGACAGTCATCATTTGGATCATAGAGCTCATATCGGTTGGTGCATCGTATCTCAGGACGATAGTTCACGACCTGACAGCTGATCACGTGCTGCATCCCCTTTATCCCGATGCGAGCGAGTCCTTCGAACGGCAGGTGCTGTCCAACTGTCTGAAGATCATGAAGCTGACTGAGATGGGGTAGGCAAGGATCCTCTGGAAACCTCCAGATGATCATGTCATGTTCCGGCACATGGTGCACTGGCTCTTGAATAGGTATGTGAGTCGATCGCTCACGGAGATAATCGCGGAATGCCATTCCGCTCCGCCCACCGAGAAACGCTTTGATGTAAAAAACGTGTGCAGATGAGCCTTCAGTCTCCCGCTTGTTCACAGTGGCGTGATAACAGACAGACAACGTTGATTTGATCTTGCTCGAAGGCTTTCCATACGTCTTAAATTTGGTATCCCCAACGGTCACTGTATCGAGCTTCCATGCGCCGGCTGAAAGTTCCGGCAAGCAAGAACGCAGCAGGTCGGCAGCGCTGGCTGGATCCGTGAAGCGCTGGAAGGCGTCACGGATATCCGCCCAGTCAATGGTCATCATGGGTTCTGAGCTGGTACTCAGGTTTCTTCGTGTATCCGTTGTCATCATGATCAACATCCAATGTGCGCGAGCACCTTCGTCAACACTCGGTCGGAATCGAAATAGGTTTCAGCGATATCACGTGCAGCTCGACAATGCCCCGCATAGTCGCTGTTAATGTCCTCGATACCGGCCAAGGCTTCTTCTGCCGTTTTGAACGTGAGCAGCCCCTTGCCTGTCGGCAGGTGCGATTCAATACCGTTTGATTGGACAAGCACCGGTCTCCCAGACGCCAGGTAGAGCGCGCTGCGGTCGCTAAACCAGCCGACGGAAAATTCGACGACGCGATGATGCGCTACACTGAACTCTGCGCGGGAGTGTGCAATATATCGTCTGTAATCCGTCAGGGTGCGAAGCTCCCGGGGGTCCGTCAGCCGCCAGCCGTTCTCTCGAAACATCCCACCATCGACGTCATCGTGAGATTCAATTCGTAACGCGATTTCCAGCTCTTGTGAGGTTTTCTTCGGGAGCTCGATGAACTTAATCCAGCTATCCGATTTTTCACCAGAATCAGTTCCTTCCCACTCGAAGGTGGTTCGCCCCTTCCAACTGGAAATGGTCGTGAATCGCTCGCTCGCATGATCCTGAGAAGTTGGCCACAGTGGGAGAACGACGGGACGGAGGATCGGATGCCAGTGCCGTTGCCCTGTCGGGATGCGACAAAGGTCCGTTCCGATATTGAGCCCCAAGGTGAACAGGTGATCATAGTGATCCAACGCCTCGTACCCGCCGCCACGTTGTTGAAGAAAAACCTGTGTATTCCCAGGGTTGCCATCGATGTAGATCCGACATCTCGGATTGAAAAAAATTTCTTCAGACTTGTGGATTTCGCCGCTTCTCGTCAACAAGAGATCACACTGCTTGGCAACATTGACGGCTTCGGCGTACGGCATTCCGTGCGTCGCCTCTCCATTCCTGTAAACCAGGCAACAACGTGGCCACATGCCGTATGTCTTCATCACGGCTTCGAAATGCCGCCGTCCATCCCACTGGTCGAATGAAACTCGGTGATTGGCCGAGTCGGTACAGCGTCCGCGGCCTACATGCTCCATCACATACACCTCGTGCCCCAGTCGTTGCAGACCCACTGGGTAGGCCATGATGCTGTCGATGTGCCCCGCAGTGGCATTGGCTATTTTCGCTGTACAGATGATCCGCATCCTACGCACTCACATCAGATAGTGAAGGTTCACCGTGTATAGAACTGGATGAATTGGTCTCGGACTGCCGGCGCAAGAGAATCTTCCAGCTTCTTCCTCGCGGCCTGGCCCACCCGCCTCCGTAACGCGTGGTCTGCTTTGAGGGTCCGGAGGATGTCGACCGCTTCCGCATCGGTGTCGAAGAGAAAACCATCGACTCGGTCCTTGATGTATTCGCTGTAGCCCCCCCTCCTATGACAGACGACGGGTAACCCGCAGGCCATGGCCTCAGAGACAACCCTGCCGCTGGGTTCGAAGTACTTCTCGGACGTGCGGTAGAAGAAACAATCCAGGTTTTTGAGGAATACATCCGGCTCCTGTGCGCCAGATGGGAGCAGGGTGACCTCTGGCACGTCTGCGAGTTCGCCGGCAAGGCATCGCCCTCCCATGATCGTTACGCTGCCGCCTTCCGAGACAAAGCGGCGATAGATCCCGACGTCGTTGGGGTGGTGCTTCTTGAGGTTGTCTCTGCTCAGCCGGCCGATCGTGAAGCGTCTGTTCCGACCATTGTCGTGCGCACGTTCGGCTGGTGCAAACCGTTGCAGATCGATCGGAGACATCTCGACAGGTCCCGAGAGGTGACAGGCATCCATGAGCCATCGAGCCGCGAAGACGATCTCTACTTTGGGTTTCCCGAAGCACTGCAGCGTATGCAGACGGTCCTGGAGCTGGTCACGTCGCGATGTGTTGTAGATGAGAACGGTGCGCGTTGGCCGAGCAAGGTCAATCCAGGGTCCGAGCTCGTGATAGACGCCGACGATGATGAACGTGCCGGTCATCGGAAAAGACTTGCTCGAGAGTTCTATTCTGCGTATCGGATAGTCCGAGAAGCGGGGATTCGGCTCCGAGGAGCTCCAGAGATGCACGTCGCAGTGCCTCGAGAGCTCTTCGCACAGTCTCAAGGTTCGCCACTCGCTGCCGCCCGACGCGTTCCCCATCGGATTGATCAGATGGACCTGTTTCAACATGAGCTGTGACTCCATGAAATTGTCGGAGCCGCGATCGAGGCGAGCTTCGGTGTGTTCCCGGCCAGATCCAAGATTCGCCGGACCTCCCGTTCGGTACCGGCCGTCTGTTGGAAGTACGCCCTGTACGCCTTGTTGACGAACTGGACACGCAAATGCCAAGCCAGGCGCTCGGCCGACACTTCCCACTCGACCACGCGTCGGTATGACGCAAGAAAGGTCTCGCGCATCGCGTCTCGAAGCGTCGGAGAGAAGTCATAGAAATACAGATACACGATGAACGTGGCCACGTCCCTCGCCGGATCTCCTTGCACGCAGTCGTCGAAATCCAAGAACGCTACCCGGTCGTCTTGAGCCAGCAGGTTGCCAAGCTGACAATCGCCATGGATAAGTGTCTGGTCGGCTGAAGTGATGGAGGGCGCGTCGGTCTCCAGACGCTGGAGCACAGCATCTAACTGTGTCGTCAATGTGGGGATAGCCTGCCCGAGCTTGAGCGTTTTCTTGCGGGATTCGACAAGATGATCATCGATAGTCACGGTACGTGAGCTGGCCAGTCGGCTCTTGTGGAGCGTCGCAAGACCCGTCGCCACCGAAAGGAGATAGCGTTCATAGTTGGTCTCGTCGATCACACGAGACAATGGAACGCCGATGATGGCCTGTTGCCAGATGGTCTTGACGGTTTGCGTGTAGGCAAGCGGTTGAGCCACTATGATGCTTTCGGGATCTTGGCGCGATGTGTGCCAGAAGTGCATCATCCGCTCATAAATTTCCTTGCCTACGTCACCCTTGAAGGTTTTGCCGTAGAGGGTGAGTTCGTGTGGGGTCCCGTCCTTGTGCCATTGCAAGTCGTAGCGTGTGGTGCAGCTTTTCTCCGGCAGATAGTGAGCCACTCGG
>JAHBWR010000170.1 GCA_019636875.1 Nitrospira sp. | reverse complement strand
TCTCTGGGCTGCGCAAGGCAAGATTCCCTGTCAGAAGATCCATGGACTGATCCGGTTCGATCCTGACGCGATTGCCGATTGGCTACGCTCATTCAATCCACGTCAGGCCCCGACCATTCCACCCCTGCCACGCGGTTCAGCGCCCAACCTTGACCGGATCGTTGAAGCGGCAAAACGGGGGGACTATACTTCCGGCCACGGGGAAACCAACACACCGAGTCCCACTCGAAAGGAGTGAACTGATGGGGCTCGCGAAAAGAGGCAACACGTGGTGGATGTCGTTTATGTATCGGGGTCAGCAGATCCGACGGTCCACAGGGACGAGTGATAAGCGGCTGGCTGAGGGAATCTTAAGCAAGGTCAAAGTCCAAATCATTGAAGGACGGTTCTTCGAGAAGCAAGAAGCACAGGAGCGAACGTTGGCCGAACTGATGGATCGGTACGCGAGTGAACATGCAGCACGACGAGCGAATCACCGGCGCGAATTGACCAGCATCAAAAATCTCACCGGATTCTTTGGAAATCCGACGCTGGATCACATCACGCCGAAGCTGATTGTGGCCTACAAGAACAAACGATATACCGATGGAGTGAAACCCGCGACGATCAATCGGGAGCTCGCGACGTTGAAGAAGGCCTTTAACCTTGCCCGTCGTGAATGGGAATGGTGCACGGATAATCCCGTGAGCCGAGTCTCAATGGAGCGGGAGAACAATACGCGAGATCGCTGGTTGACCGTTGAGGAGGAACAACGGCTTCTTCAGGCTGTCAGCCCGCGGCTGCATGACGTGATCGTTTTCGCGCTCAATACTGGGATGCGCATGGGAGAGATCCTGGCCCTCACGTGGGCCGGAGTTGATCTGTTCCGGCGAACTGTGACTGTCTTTCGTTCAAAAAATGGCGAGCGGCGGACCATCCCGATCAACTCCATCGTGCTAGATATCTTGAAGCGCAAGCACGCGGTGCGTTCACGGATAACCGATCTGGTGTTTCACAGCCAAGTGGGAACAGCGCTGGATGGCAGCAACATTCGGCATGGACTCAATGCCGCACTGAAGATGGCGAAGATTCAGGATTTCCACTTCCATGATCTACGCCATACGTTTGCCACGCGGATCGTTCAAGCCGGGGTGGATCTGTACAAGGTGCAGCGTCTCCTTGGGCATAAGTCGCCAATGATGACGCAGCGCTACGCCCATCATTACCCGGAAAGTTTGCGAGAAGGAGTGGAGGCGCTGGAGGCAGGACGGTCGGTTAGCACAAAATTAGCACAGTCACAGGTTCAGTTTGGCGAGGCCTCTCCAAGTTGTTGAAAAGCTGGAGCTGGCGAGAGGAATCGAACCTCCAACCTGCGGTTTACAAAACCGCTGCTCTGCCGATTGAGCTACGCCAGCATCTCAATGATTTGAAGGAGTTACTCTTTTACAGACTCTCCGCCTTGGGGTCAAGTGTTCCCGGCGTGTTCTCTTGAAGATATTTTCCCAGTTTATTGGCTGCCTGTGTGAGATCTTCCTCTCTGATCTGATTGTATCGCTTCCACATCTGCGGGGACGTATGGCCTACAATCTGCATGGCGGTTGTGGTGTCAATTCCGGCCCTCCGTAGGTTGGTTGCAGCACAATGTCGAAGGTCATGGAAGCGAAAGTCACTTAAGCCAGCTTCTGTCAGGGCTGTGCGAAAGGCCGTACGAAAATCCCTCAATGGTTGTCGGTTGTACAGAAAGACATGTCTTGTCGAGAGACTCCGGACTTTCGCTAACCGGTGCAACGTGGCTTTCACGTCTGGGGTCATGGGGACCTGTCGCGGCTTCTTGGTCTTGGTGTCTTGGCTCCGTAGGGTGATAAAACCTCTCTTGAGGTCTATGCGGTCCCACGTCAAGCCGACTATTTCACTCAGGCGTTGTCCAAGTTGGTAAGCCGTCAGTAGCACTGGGCGGAGGTGAGGCTTGGCTGCTTGATAGAGTTTGCTCCATTCCTCCTCCGTCAGGACTCTGTCCCGTGCATTCCGTGGGTCGGGGAGGGGAATTCTCGAAGCTGGGTTGACCTGTAAGAGCCCTCTTCGAATCGCAACGTTGAGACAGTGCTTGAGGACAATATGGTCATTGTTCACGGTTTGAATGCTGGGCTTGCTGCCGTCCTTCTTTTTTCGTTGTGCGCGGAAGACCTCAATGTCATGTGGTCTGATCTCCGTTAAGACCTTGCCACCGAAGAACGGGATCAGTTGCCGCTCCACGATTTCAAGTCGATCTTGATAGCTGCGGAGCGTCTTGATGGATTCGAGGTCTAGATAGGCCTTGGCCCAATCTCGGAACAAAATCGGCTTGGCCTGTTCGGTTTTCTCGTGGCCCAAGAGCAAGCGAGTTTTGATCGCGGCTTCCATCTCGCGGGCGATGGTCTTGTTGAGGCACCCTACTTTCCATCGCTTCTTTTTAGCCCCAGAGACGCCACTCGCCAGGCTCCATGATTTGCCGTCCTCACTCTCGATCACGCGAAATTCGACATAGTAACTATCGCACCGCTTAGTGAGTCCCATGGCTGTCTCTCCGTGGTGTGATCGTGTGCTGATCGATCCAGGCGTCTAGCTGAGCTTGCTTGAACTTTACCAGCCGCCCAATTTTGACGTACCCCAGTTTCCTCGCGGAGACCCATCCGTACAGGGTCAATTTGGATATGCCTAAATACTTCGCGGCCTCACCCATTGTCAAAAGATTATTCATGGCGTTTCAAAGAGGCCTTCCTTCAGACTCCACCTAGTGATCAGACCTACACATGCGCACGTCTGTCCAGACCCGCACTTATGAAAGGGTCCAGAATTTATCACCATACCGAAAAAGTAGGGGGGCAAACAAAAGAAGCGACTCGGGGGGCGGGTACGCCCGTGTCCCATAGGTGAGCTCCCCTGGTTCCGTACAAAGGCAGGTGTTGGAGGAGTTCTGCGTAGGCGTTGCTGGCCTGTGTTGGGCAAGGGGCTTCGGCAGCCACGCATCTGAGCACCGCGTCTGGAGACGCAGTGCCATCTGGACTCGGGCACCGTCGTGTCGCGTCAGGGGACTCGCCCGTGCCAAGAGAACAGCCGTTGGTCATGATGGGGTGTGGCGACACCAACTGAATCGATCGATGACGTGGGTAAGCCGCTCACACGCATCAGCGTGCAGTCTTGATCACCCGCAACGATGTCTTGTCGAGCATTACCACGACTGGTGACATGGTAGGCGGCACCAGTAGTAGCCGACGGGACATGGAAAAAGAAGATAGCAAACCTCATTTCCCTTCCGGCATTCGTGCCCAGGGCCGTTCAAGAAATATCATTGATCTTCAGCAATAGACGGCGGTACCATATTCTCATGAGTGTACTCGTGCGCATTACCATTAATCCGGCCCAGTGCGGTGGTCGCCCCTGTATTCGTGGGATGCGGATCCGCGTGAAAGACATCCTCGACCTTCTTGCAGCTGGCGTGTCAACGGAGACCATCCTGCAGGACTACCCCTATCTTGAGAAAGAAGATATTCAGGCGGCCCTTGAATTTGCGGCGGCCCAGTCCGACCACGTCATGCTCCGGGCCGGATGAACTTCCTGATTGACGCGCAGCTCCCTCCAGCATTAGCTCGTCTTATCATATCTCTCGGCCATGGAGCCGTTCACGTCGAAGAAGTAGGCATACTCCTCGCAACGGATCAGGAGATCTGGAACTACGCCGTTGCCAATGCCCGGACCATAATCACAAAGGATGAAGACTTTAAAAATATTCTCTTACTTGCCTCTCTGCCGGTAACGCCCGTCGTCTGGGTCCGGATCGGCAACTGCTCCAACACGGCACTCGTCCGGTGGTTTCAGCCCCTGTTCTCTCAAGTGATCGCCAACCTTGAACAAGGTGAGCGGCTCATCGAGCTGTA
>JAHBWR010000017.1 GCA_019636875.1 Nitrospira sp. | reverse complement strand
GCACGGCCGGCATCACGAAGCGGCGGCGATGGCGTCGGATGCGTTAGCTCTCGCTCAGAAAGATCAACGGGTGGAATTCATTCCAGAGGCCCAAGCGCTGCTGCAGCAGGCAAAGAGCAGCGCGACGAAAATGAAACACCCTCATTCCTAGGTTGCCTTAAAGCTGGACTACCGCATTCAAGTTGGACCGGGCTCATCTCCTGTCAGTCGACCGTTTTTCTGAGTGCCTTCAACCGTCCTTGCCGCTTCTTCTGCCCAATCCGCCGATTCTGTGACGCCTTGGATGGCCCGGTCGGGTTACGTTTCTTACAAGGGGTTGGAGTAGACGCCCAACAATGTGCACTTCTCCGATGCCAATGGAGGAAGTTGCTACGATGTCAATAATGACATATAGTAGAAGTGAATGAGCCCAGCAGATAAACCCCTGGTCTGGTTACATGGGGAAGTAAAAACCCCGCCGTTGTCGGCCGCAGGCCGTGTCGAAACCGGTATTCTGCTCCGACGGCTACAAAGGGGTGAAACGCTGAGCATGCCTCAGTCAAGGCCGATGCCTATCGTTGGCCCACGTTGCCATGAACTGCGAGTGCCTGATGAGACGGGAACCTGGCGCATTCTGTATCGGGTGGATTCCGATGCCATTGTGATTGGAGAAGTGTTTAGGAAGAAGACGCGGGCAACGCCGCATCAAGTCATTGAGGCATGTCAGCGACGGTTGCGTGCTTATGACCAGGTCACAGGTTAAGGAGGAGTGGTGTAATGGAAAAGTCTAAGCAAAAGCGACTCAAGGTTCGGGGTTGGCATGTTGGGTCAACCAGCTCATTCTTAGGACTTCGACCGGAAGAGGCTACCCTCGTTGAAATGAAGGTGAATTTGAGTCAAGCGTTGCGGGTGCGTCGTGAGGACGCTGGGATTTCCCAGTCCGCCTTGGCGAAACGCCTCCGATCGAGTCAATCTCGCGTCGCGAAGATGGAGGCGGCAGACCGAACTGTCTCGATCGACTTATTGGTACGCGGTCTCGTAATGCTCGGCGCCACCCCACGAGATATCGCACGAGCGCTCGGCCGAGAGACTGGAGCTGCAGCCTAACAACCTGCTAATCCAGCGTCCTCCGCAGTGTCTTCAACCGTCCCTGTCGCTTCTTGTGCTCAATTCGCCGATTCTGTGACGCCTTGGATGGCCTGGTTGGTTTACGCTTCTTGCGCGGGGTCGCTGCCCGTTGAATGAGCTCTCGTAGCCGAGTCAGTGCATCCTCGCGGTTGCGTTCCTGGGTGCGGAACTGCTGCGCCTTGATTGTGATGACCCCGTCCCAGGAGATCCGGTGGTCGTGCAGTTTTAGAAGTTCATCCTTCAAAAGCTGAGGCAATGAAGATGCCCGCACGTCGAAGCGTAGATGGATCGCGGTCGCGACCTTATTGACGTTCTGCCCGCCGGCACCTTGGGATCGTACGGCATGGATCTCAATCTCATGAGCCGGAATGGCGATGGAAGGCAAGACCTGTAGCATTCCTGACTAGCTAGCACAATCGATACATCTCTGCAATGGATCCAAAGCGTTCCGGGTGGATATGCACTCACGTGTCGGCATTTGCCCTGCTGTCAGGGTTCTTCCTACGAGCGCATTTTTTTGTGGCCTTACACATTATAAAAGCAGTACAACACTCCGTCGAGCAGAGACCCGGCATTTCGGAGTGACGGGAACGCGTAGATGATGTGAGCAGCGCTAGGAGCTAAGATTGGCCGGTACGATCCGAGTGAGGGATTTTACGGGTCTACGCGCATCCGCAGTCTGACTCACCCACATCCGCACATCACAGAAATAGAGGTGTCCTAAACCTGGTGTAACCATATCCAGAAGAGGAGGGTTTTATGCTGTTGCGTGCCGGAAGGCTATTGAATCGGAACTGGTTAGGGCTCGTAGGGATCGGGGTGCTCATCGGGAGCCTAGCGGGAATCGGTGTGACGCCGGTGCAGGCGTATGAACAATTGGGGCCGAACACGAGGTCGGACTTCAGGCTCTGGACACCGGTCTATCTGACCGTGAAACTGCCATCGAAATTCATCGCCTACATGGAGGCGAATCCTCGCATTGGGGACGATGTTACGAACATTGACCAGCTGTTACTCCGCCCCGCGATCGGCTACCAACTGACGGAGCATCTCTCCCTCTGGCAAGGGTACGCCTGGGTCGGCAACTTCAATCAACCCCATACTCCGCCGCAATCGCCGTTCTTCCAGGAAAGCCGGATCTTTCAACAGGCCATCTATACACAGAAATTCGGTGACTTTCGGTTTATGAGTCGCACCAGGATGGAAGAGCGCTGGATCGAGCATGCAGCCGGCACCGCTCTGCGATTCCGCCAAATGTTCAAGCTCTCGTACCCCCTCCCGGTCGCTCCAGACTGGGCACTCGTCGTGTATGACGAAATCTTTATGAACTTGAATTCAGTCGATACCGTCGATGACGTGCGGCGTGGCGGTAAGGGACCAGGCGCCGGAATCGACCAAAACCGGCTCTTTCTCGGTATCAACAAGACCTTTAATCAGTACTTCAATGTCGATATCGGCTACCAAAACCAGATGCTCAACAGCCGAACGCTCCATGGGAATGCGAACCTGATCAACCACATCCTCCTCTTGCAGTTTTATATCAATCTCTAGGAGGCTCTCACCAAATGGGTGACGCCCTGCTCGTAGCTTTTGTCAACGCTTTGTCTCGTGAGAAACGAGAATGCTGTGGCATCCCTCAATGAAGTGCGAGAAGGGCAAAGCAGAGTAGAGGACGACGCAGGGCGGGTAGGAAAATTACCCGCCCTGCGTCGCGAGGCGCAAGGTCTACCTTCTGCGATGATGGCCGTCGTGTCGGTTCGGGTTCTGATCCTGATCGACATGGAGATGGTTGTGAATCTCTACGGTGCGCGTCGCCGTGTTCTGGACGACACGGCTGTTCGCCGGAAAGAACGCCTCCAACTTTTTGATTTGGGCAGGCGCCACCTTAAGGGGTTCGGATACCACGTACCAGCTGACGCCTTCGCTACAGGGTGGTGTCGTGAGGGAGCCAGCGTAGGCATACACGTGCGGGTCATCGGCCGGAATCAATCGTGACGGATCCAGCCATTGGTCGGCACCGGTCTTGTTGTATGTGTCGTGGTCATGCGGCGTATAGTCGATGATCTTCTGCAAGATCGGGTTGGTTCCGGTAGAGCCGTGGGAATCATCCAGCAGCACACCGAGCACGGCCAGCCTGCCGTCATCACGCTGATGCACGAAATGCAATTCCCCTGCGAACTGTTTCCCGGCAGGATAGTGATCCGTCACGACAATGTGTTCGCTCGGCGTATGGAAATGGAGTTGGACCAGCGGGTACACGTCTTTCCCAATGAGCAGCGTTCCGGAGTAGCCCGGTGAGAAGGAGACTTGGACCGCATGTCCTGTATTTCGAAACACATAGACATTCTTTTCATCCGTCGCAAAGGCGGGTCCTTCAATCGTGCTGGTCGAAGGGGTGTACCGTACCGTGAGCGAGTTCACATGGCGCTCGCGTTCCGCGGGTGGGTTATTGTCGGGGCTCTGGGTCTTGGGGTTCACGCTGATCGGAGTGGGATTTGAGGTCACATTGATCGCGATTGGCGATTGATGGGCCCCGATTGCACATTCGGCAAAGGCATACGGCAAATTAGCGGCATTGGCACTTGGCTCACCGGAAATATTCGCCCAGAGGGTGCCATCGTGCCCCTGGCTCTCCTCTGTATGCTCCCAAAGAAATGCCGATGCAGGGAGGTTTGGTCCAATCAGGACAAGACCTAGAAAAAGAAAACTCATCGACGACTTTTGCATTAAGGTATTCACCTCCTGGTTAACTGTCCAAGATACATTGGGGTTGATATTCTGAACAGACAGCAATGTCATGTGAGATGGAGCAAGACCTGCATCAGCAAGGCTGCATGAGCATACAACGCATCGCCGTTAATCATGAGCCAGATCAAGTGGAACAGACATATTCGGGCTCGCGCAGTCGAACATTCCGACGCGTCTTAGCAAGTGTGGATCCGGCAATCGGGGGCCGATGTGGCCACAGAACTTGTGCCTGGTGGGATTGGGACTGAAGCTGAGTGCGGAGTGAAGCTTTCAACAAGGCCTGGAGAAATAAGGATAACGGACAACAGAACGAGACACAGCACTCTTATCATGAGCCCTCCTTTCTATGATGGGTTGATTATCAAGCGGACTGAACATCGGGCAGCTACTTCACAGATCACCATAACCTCCGGAACGCGAGACCCACGAGAATACCTAGGACCTGCCCCTCAGTACTTACCCAAGGAAATGTCTCGGTTTTGCGACATCGCTGGAAGTCCATGCGCGCTGACGCCATGATCTATCCGTTGCCATTCGCCCGTAGAAGGCGGGACGTGAAATCTCCGATCATTCGCGGTGGACAAATTCTTCCCGTTGTCCTCTTTGCGGCAGAACGTTCGGCTTTCCAATGGGTAGTATCCCATCATGCCTTCATAAGGGAACGTGTCGGTTTCGATCTGCTCAGATTTCCAGATGTGAAGACATTGCGCAAGGAGGTGGGGAAGCACGACGCTCGGTGCTGAACTGTTGGATTCCGGTCTAGGTCCCACCATCTCGCCAACGACCGCAAGTGGATTGCCGACCTTCAAGAGGTCATCGTCTGGGAAACCAGTAAACACGATGGCGAATCTGAATGCCTCTTTCCTCCCGGTACTTGAGGGACCATAGCCAAGATAACGATCAATTGGCCGTTCTTCTGCGAGAATGACAACACCCCCTGGTTTCGGAATGACTTCGGTAATCCGACCTCCCAATTGCACTTTTGTGGAGAGCGCATGAGCCCCGGAAGTGTAGCTAGCCTGGTCCTTCCACGCCGTGATGGCAGCGGTGTCGTTGGTGAGATCTTTTGTACTCTCAGGTGGAAACAACTGGGTTGTTGCGCAGGCGTTCAACCATAAACACATCGCAAGCAAGTAGATGGTACGCATGGCGAATCTCCTTCCTGTCGGGAAACCGGAGCGGTGATGGCGTTCTCGCTTCGCATAGGTGATCAGCATGGCGATCGATTGAGGCCGCTCAACGACGGTGCTGATGATGGAATCTTCAAAGATAGTTTCCACTGATTTGTTCCATCGTGAGCCTCCGGTTTGTACCTTGTGCAAAGTGTTTGCCTGGTTGTTCCTCCTGCGGGCAGGGAAAATCGATTCCAAGGAATCTCAGGACTTAGAATGGTAAGGGCTCCATTTTTTCGACGAATACGGATTAGGGAGATGCGTGGACATCCTGCCTGAAATGAGTAAATAGAGCGAAACCGCACAAGCCAAACGGTGCGCAATATTAAAATGACGATTGTTTGTTAGTTCACAATCCTGCATCAGTTCAAGGGATTCCTTCCCTTCACCCCAAGCATCCTTATAAAAAGAGCGGTTTCGCACTGTGCGGTATGGGCGAAATAGCACCTTTTATCTTGATTCTGCGTTTTCCCCTTTGTCATAGTAGGAGCCGCTTCCGGGTTGGGTGATGCCGTTAGTGAGCACAGTCTGGACACGCTAAATATGTCGAGCGAAGAGACCATCGAGCCCGCATCGCTAATCTCCAGACTGTCTCCTTACCCCGCTCCACAGACAAAGCTTCGAGAGTGGATGAACCACTGGTCGGGCAACGCTCATCACCAGCGGTCACCAGTCTCTGTGGCAGGTGACTAGGCGTCTTCGGGTGTTGTGAAAGGACGTGGGATGCTGCTGAAGGTCTTGTTGTTTACCTTGATGCTGTTGGTCTAGTCGGCACTGCAGTGTATAGGCAGCCGATTGGATACAGAGCCGGTCACTCGGCGGTGCGGCGATTGGAGTCGATAGGCCATCGTTCTGTGAGCGGAGGTGGAAAGGAAGTCGGAATGTTGCGGAGGGTCTGGTTTTTACTTGCAATCTTTTCGCTGGGAGGACTCTCTGAAGCACTGGCAGAGTGGTCTGTTACGGCAAGCGGCAACGTGTTTTACACAGACGACGTCGCCCTGTTTTCGGCCACACGCCGATCAGGGCTCGATGGCGACCCATCCCAACCGGTCTTGGACGTCACCCGCACCGGACTCGGGTCCGACATGGTCTTTGAACCGGGGTTCCTCATCGCGAATTCGATCACGACCGGTCTGGGCCGAACCGATTTTTCCATCAAACCTCAGGGGTTTATTTTTGCGGTGAATCCCGAGTGGAGCCAAGCCAGCGTCGCTCTTGAAGTCCTACATTCATTTACTCCCAACACCGCACTTCGAGTTCGCTACTTTGTGGCCCCTGACCAACTACTTGGGAACAGCGAGGTCAGTCTCGCCGAACCGGAAGTCTTCGCGAACGAGAGAGTAACGTCGCACGTCGGATACGTCAGGCTTGAACAGCGACTGTCTGAAAATTGGGAGTTCCGATTCCAAGGAAGAGTTGGAAAGCGGCTCTACAACGAGACCTTTGCTCGACGTAATACGACATTCTGGACCATCGGCCCCCATATTTTTTGGCGAGTCAGAGAGCATCTTAGGCTCTTTGCCGGCTACCATTTCGAACGGGGATTGGCGAGCCACCGGCAGGACTTCGAGCCTGAAGAGGATAATTCATACGTTCACCATTTTGTCGCGGTCGGCTTAGATGCCGAGCTGATGCCGCACCTCGAATTGGAACTGGACTTTCATTACGAACGAAACAATTGGAGCAGTGGGATTCGTGGGGATGAACGAAACGGCGAACATGAAAATATCTTTCAGGGAACCGGGAGACTTCTCTACCAGCTGACGGATCAGACCGCGGTGGCGCTCTATGTACAGAGAGTGAACCGTCGGGTCAATATTCATCAGACGGTTGATCACAACACGAACGCGGGTGTTGGAGTCATTCACAGGTTCTGAGCAGCATATGGTCGATGGTAGCTCTATAAGGCCGCCTCCATCCCCCGATTCGATTGCGTTGGCTCTACAGGTAACGACTGGTGCAGTTTAATCAAACTGAGGGAGGATTCATCATGAGGATATTCTCGTTGCTGCTTGCTGGGGTTGCTTTAACCCTATCGGCAAATGTTTCATATGCGGGTGAATCTGGGGGTATTCATTGGGGCTACGATGGCGACCATGGGCCGTTGCATTGGAGCGAACTTGGTCCTGAATTTGCCCTCTGCGGAAATGGCAAGTCCCAATCTCCAATAGATCTGTTGCAAGGACACAAGATTGCCCTCGAGGGCATCGAATTTTCCTACAAAGATGCGCCTTTTCATGTCATCAACAACGGGCACACGTTGCAGGAACTTGAACCTCTTTCAGAAACGGTCAAGTCCCGATACCCGAAGCACGGACAGACGGTAATGCATCTTGAGAAGGACAGCACTATCGTCTTCGACGGCGACCTCTACCTCTTGGAACAATTCCACTTCCATGCCCCGAGCGAGCATACCATTGACAACAAGCACTATCCGATGGAGCTCCACCTAGTACACCATAACGAGCGGCATGAAGCGGCAGTCGTGGCTGTCTTTATGACCGAGGGCAAACACAATCCCTTCTTCGAAACGTTCTTGAACCACGCGCCGAAAAAAGTCGGAGAATTTCTGGAAGATCGTGAACATGTGATCAATCCCGCTACGCTGATGCCGAAGAGCCGTTCTTACTATCGTTACTTCGGATCCTATACAACTCCTCCCTGTACCGAAGGGGTGATCTGGGCAATAATGCATGAACCGATTGAAGTTTCGGCTGACCAAATTCAACGCTTTCGTTCGCTTGTGGGTCATGACAATGCTCGCCCAATCCAGCCGTTGCACAAGCGCTTTGTGCTGGAATCAAATTATGTGGAGACCGCGTCCCAGGTAAAATAGCGAGTCTGCTGGCTCGCTGTGTAGAGTCGGTTGGGAGACGACAGAATCATACTGATGTTCCTCCTGGGAGCGCAGTACATAGTTGCGTGGTGCCGGGCGCTGAAAATTCCGACCACCTATTTGAGGAGGGAGTTTGTGTATGCGACTCTTAATTCGAACTGCGATGGTCCTGTCCGGATTAATGCTGCCGGGTATGAGCCTCCATGCAGCTGAGTCGGAACCCATCACATGGGGCTACGAAGGGGATCGTGGACCATTTCAGTGGGGGAAACTGGGCCCCGAGTTTTCCCTCTGTGATAAGGGCATGTCACAATCCCCCATCGATCTCTTGCACAGTCACAAAATCGGTCTCGACGACATTCAGTTTTCCTATAAGGATGCGCCGTTCCATGTGATCAACAACGGGCATACATTGGAGGAGCTTGAACCGCTTTCGGAAACGGTCAAGTCCCGATATCCGAAGCACGGCCAGACGGTACTTCATTTTGAAAAGGACAGTACCATTGTATTGGATGGGGATCTATACCTCCTGGAACAATTTCATTTTCATTTTCCGAGTGAACACACGGTTGATCAGAGGCACTACCCGATGGAACTCCATCTCGTCCATCACAACGCGCGGCATGAAGCAGCAGTGGTGGCCGTCTTCATGGAAGAGGGCAAACACAATCCATTCTTTGAAACGTTCCTGGCGCATGCGCCG
Source organism: Nitrospira sp. (assembly GCA_019636875.1). GTDB lineage: Bacteria > Nitrospirota > Nitrospiria > Nitrospirales > Nitrospiraceae > Nitrospira_D. The sequence goes on along the minus strand of JAHBWR010000017.1, from coordinate 32,064 downwards.
GCCAATGTCGGTGAAGTGGTCGATGATCATGAACATTTCGTGAACCCGAATGATCTGTTACCCAAGGGACGATCCTACTACCGCTATTTTGGTTCCTATACCACCCCACCCTGCCACGAGGGTGTCATTTGGGCCGTGATGCACGAACCTATTCAAGTGTCGGCGGAACAGATCCAACGGTTCCGCTCCCTGTTGGGTCATGACAATGTGAGGCCGACGCAACCGCTGCATAAACGTTTTGTGCTGGAATCGCACTAACAGCGCTAAGGCAATGCGGACGCGATAGCGGCTCCTGTTGAGGGCCCCGATCCCCATCCCGGGCCCTCACATCAGGGCGGCCGTGTCTTTGACTCCCCCTCCCTTCGAGGCATTGTGAAGGGCGAATGGTCTCAGGCATAAGTGGAACCTGCGATTGACGTTTAATCACGACCATGTCTCAAATCCTCAACCTGAGCCGCCACACCAGTGATGAAGATGCCCAGCACCTGACCTCTCTCCTGATCTTCCATCTCGTTGAACGGTGTGGAGGGCAGCTGCAATTCACCGCGGAGGAAGTTCGACAGATTCGGAAGGAGCTTGCCACCAAGATGGTGCAGATCCAGCTCGGAGATGACGTGCGGCTTCGGATCATCAATCGCCTACCTGAGCTTTCTTAGAACCCTCCTGTTTCCCCTGGCAGCTACGTGATTTCCTCCTCCTGACGAAGCTCAGTGTAGATTGCACGATCTCTGTACCTTTCAGCTCCAAGGACGGTTCCCTTGGCACCATCGCTTCGTCTCGTACTAATCATCAGGTTGATGATCACCAACAATACCAGCACCATGCTCTATGTTCGACTCGATGACAGATGCTGGAATCTGGAGAGCGAAGAACCAGGATTGCCCGAGGAATTCGAAGCCAGAGTAAGTTCGAGTAGGGGCAACGGACGCGGCAGGCAGCTGATGGCGACAAACCGGTGAGCCGCACGGTGTGCGATCGAAGCGGAATATCATTCTATCTCGATCGTCATTGCGGTATTGCGCACCGTAAGACATGTGCGATTTCGCTCTCTTATTCTCTTCTCACACTGTCGTTGCACGACCACTATTCCACACCGATCCGGGAAATATCCTGGCTCTTCGTTCTAAACGCTTAGATTCTTTCACATCAATGCAACCCACCTGATGATTGGAGGAACCGGGCAAACAGTTTGCACAGGGCATATCGGCAGGTAGGAGACATGATGTGATGGCAACGATCCGAACCACTTCAAGACTCATATCCGATATGGAAACGACCACCTCCCTGAGAAATCAGATGCCTTTTAGGCGAGCCGCCAAGGATCTCCGGAAAGGGATCAGCTCTCAAGGACTATATCACCTGATCATTGTTGAAGGTTGTAATCTATGAATAAGCTTGTCCAAGTCGCGTTAAAAAAACCCTATACCTTCGTCGTTCTCGCTATCCTGATCCTCGTCTTTGGGGCTCTGACCATTGAGGAGGCACCGACCGATGTCTTCCCAAACATTCAAATGCCCGTCAGCTCCGTCGTCTGGCTCTATGATGGATTGATGCCGCAAGAAACCGAAGGTCGGGTCACACGGGTGTTTGAGCAAATGCTCACTCAGACAGTCGAAGGTATCAAAACCATCGTGAGCACCTCGTATTTCGGTCACTCCATTATCAACATTTTCCTCCAGGATGGAGTCGATCTGGCGGGAAGCGAAGCCGACATCGTCGGTATATCTCAGACGTCCGTAAAGGCATTACCACCGGACGTTGCCGCTCCGATGGTGATGCGGTTATTTCCATCTCAAGTACCGGTTGCGGTGTTGCAAGTCGAATCAGATGTCCAGACTCCGGCGGAACTCTATAACCTTTGCGTCATGCGCATACGTCCCATGCTCGTCACTATCCCTGGTGCGATCCTCCCCCACCCATATGGCGGCCAGGATATGCAGGTCATGATCAATGTCGATCAAGACAAACTGCGGGCTCGTAACCTCACGACGGAGGATGTCCACCAAGCCATTGAGAGGCAAAATCTCGTGCTGCCTGGTGGAGATATGAAGATTAAGGAGACTGACTGGCTCGTCTTAACGAATGCATCTCCATTAAAAATTGAGGAGTTCGACGATATCCCGATCAAGCGAGAGGGCAACTCATTCATCCATTTGAGTGACGTGGCCACGGTCCGCCTTGCGGGACGAGTCCAAACCAACTCTGTCTTGGTCGACGGTAAGCAGGCCGTCATTGTGGTCGTGATGAAGAGCAGTGAGGCGTCGACCATCGATATCGTGGACGGCATCCGAAAAATGCTCCCCCGCATCCAAGAGGTTGTCCCTTCGGATGTGAAGGTAAGTCTTCTCAGTGACTCATCGGTCTTCGTCAGAGACGCCATTGCCGATGTGGTGCATGAAATGGTCATCGCTGCCGCGCTGGTCGGTTTCATCGTCCTCCTCATGCTCGGCTCGTGGCGTCCAACGGTGATTGTCCTCACATCAATTCCCCTCTCGATTCTCAGCTCGCTCATTTGTCTGCACCTGCTTGAAGAGTCGATCAACATCATGACGTTGGGTGGACTTGCATTGGCCGTCGGCATTCTCGTCGACAATGCGGCGGTCATGATCGAGAACATCGATACTCACCTCGCCATGGGCAAGCCGTTAGAAGAAGCGATCATCGATGCCGCCAATCAAATTATTCTCCCGACGTTTGTGGCCACCCTTGCCATCACGATCGTGTGGGTTCCTCTGTTCCATTTGAGCGGCATCGCGGGTTGGGTGTTTCCCGCGATGGCTGAAGCGGTCGTCTTTGCGATGCTCGCCTCCTTTATCCTGACGTACACCCTGGTTCCCACCATGGCCAAGTACATCCTGAAGGTTCATCATGCAGCCGGGCCGGAGGGAGGAGTTCTTGCCCGATTTCAACACGGATTTCAGAACGCCTTCGAACGATTCCGTGATGGGTACACGGCCCAGCTTGAAACCGTGGTCGCCCATCGTGTGAGTTTTGTCGCGATCTCCATGGTGCTCGCGTCGGCCTCGTTCATCCTGTTTTACTTCGAAGGTCAAGAGTTCTTTCCGCAGATCAAAGGGGGATTGTTGCAGATGCATATGCGGGCCCCGCTCGGACTGCGGATCGAAGCGGCTGGTCGTATTGCCGCACGGGTATCCGATGACATTCGAGACTTCTTTCCCGGCAATGTCGACGCAGTTGTTAGTAACTGCGGGCTTCCCGTGGGAGCGCATAATCTCGCATTCATTCCTACGCCGACGATCGGCACGCAGGATTGCGACCTTACCATTACATTGAAAGATCAAAGAACTCCGGTCTGGGAATACCGGAAGATTCTTCGGGAACGTTTATCGGAACGCTACCCAGGGACTGAGTTTACATTTCAGCCGGCCGATCTCACCGATAAGATTCTGAACTTCGGCTCGCTCGCACCGATCGATCTCCAGGTCAACGGGCCTGACCTGTATGCCAATTATGCCTACGCGCAAAAATTGGCTGGGAAATTCCGTCAGATCCCCGGTGCCGCCGATGTGTATATCTATCAAACGATGTTCCAACCGACGATTCTGGTCGAAGGCGACCGGAGATTCGCCCTTGGTCTAAACCTGAACCAGAAGGACTTCGGCTTCAACATGCTGTTGGCCACGGCCGGCAGTCAGCAGATCGATCAAAAGTATTGGCTCGACCGTTCGACGCAACAATCGTATCGACTCAACGTCTATACACCTCAACCTCAGCTGGCAAGCATCGGAGATCTCCAGACCATTCCGGTCGCTCCAGAAGACCGTGGACATGACGAAGGTGGTGGAATGGGTGTGCAATTACTGGGCAATATGACGAATCTCTCTTTGATCGGCACACCGGGCGTCGTGACGCACCGAAACCTTCTTCCGATGATCGACGTGTTGATTTCGGCCGAGGGACGAGATCTCGGTGGGGTCCTGGCAGACGTTCGGAAAATTGCAGAGAGTATGAAAGATGAGCTGCCGCGCGGTGCAGAGGTTGAAATTCATGGTCAATCCGAAGTCATGCACGATGCGTTTGTGGAGCTTGGCGGCGGTCTCTTCATCGCGATCCTCCTTGTGTACTTGTTGATCGTCGTCAACTTTCAGTCGTGGCTTGACCCTTTCATCATTATTACCGCCTTGGCTGGTGCATTTGCAGGTATCGCATGGTCGCTATTCATCACTCACACTTATATTTCGGTCCCAGCAATGACGGGAGCCATCATGACGATGGGAACGGCGACTGCCAATTCAATCCTCCTCGTCGCCTATGCCCGTGAACGGCTCGCGGTTCACGGCGACGCCATTCGCGCCGCAATCGAGGCTGGGAAGGCTCGTATTCGTCCGGTCCTTATGACGGCAGCGGCGATGATCTTCGGCATGCTCCCCATGGCCATGGCGAATTCTCAGAATGCGCCACTCGGTCGAGCCGTCATGGGAGGGCTGACGGTTGCAACCCTATTTACATTGTTCTTTGTTCCTTGTGTCTACGCCATCATCTATAACCGCCGAGCGGTTCTCCAGAAGGAGCATGCATGATATGAACAAGTTAGCTGGCAAAATTATCCTCATCCTCGGCTTCATTGCGTTCGTGGTGATTCTTTATTACCGCTTCAATGAGGGGCAGCACGAAGCAGTCGCACTGCAAAAAAGTGCGACTGATAACGCCATCACACCGGTGGCTCTCACGCGGATCAAGCTGTCGGAGCCGACCGATTCCATTACCCTCCCCGGCACCATTGAGGGCTGGTATGAAGCACCCATCTATGCGCGTGTTGAAGGCTATGTGAAAGCCTGGCACAAAGACTACGGGGATAACGTTAAGAAAGGCGATGTCCTCGCCGAACTCAACACCCCGGATCTTGACGCCGAGTACAAACAGGCCCTTGCGGATCTACAGTCCGAGCGAGCCAAGAATGACCTGGCCCAACTGACCGCCCAGCGGTATTTGGCCATGCGGGAACACCAAGCCCTTTCAGAGCAGGCCATCTCTGTGCAACTGGCGGAGGCCCAGGCCGAAGCGGCCAAGGTCGCAGCGGCGGAGCAAAAGGTGAAGAATATTGAGGCCTTCATCGGGTTCAAAAAGATTACAGCTCCTTTCGATGGAGTCGTGATCCAACGTAACATCAACGTCGGTGATTTGGTCTCCAAAGAGGGGAGCATCAGCACACCTAAAGAAAAGACCAACCTCTTTACCGTTGCCGTGGTGGACAAGCTCCGTCTCTTTGTGAACGTCCCGTCCCGCTTCGGACCATTCTTGAACCAAGGACTGACGGCCGATGTGACGGTTCCTCAAATCCCCAATCGCCATTTCGCGTTCAACTTCCTGACTGTAGCGAAAGGGTTCGATGTGAACACTCGTACGGCCGTCACAGTTTTCACGATAGATAACAAGGACCGTGCCCTCTGGCCTGGCTCCTATGCCACCGTCCGGCTGACGGCCCCGGTGGAATCAGGGGTGATGACGATCCCAACGAGCGCCTTAGTGTTTCAAGAGCACGGAACCCAGGTGGCTGTCGTAACAGAAGACGAACGCGTGCATTTTAAACCGATCGAGGTGACAAAAATTCTGGACAACGTCATTGAACTCACGTCCGGTGTCTCCGAAAGCGATCGGATCATCAACAATCCCAGTGCCGCACTGCTCGAGGGGGATAAGGTGCGAGTCGTGACGCCGGCAGCCGGCTATGACATCGTCAATCCACAAGCGAAGGCGCAGGAGCCGGCGGTGTCGCAACACTGAAATATTAACCTTTTAAGACGTAGATCGTATGAAGACCATGACAAATCGCTACTGGTGTGCGAATAAACTGACCGCAACAGCCGGCCTGCCGGCCTGGATCGGGCGCAGTGCCCTCCTGTTCATGATCCTCAACTTGTCTGCCTGCGGCTGGTTCCCGGCCGTGAATCTGGCCCCCACGTATGAGCCGCCGCAATATGTCGTGCCTGATTCCTGGCAGGGGTCGAGTCCATTCGTGGTAGCCAACCCGTCCGACGAAGCGCTTCGTCCGGATTGGTGGAAGCTCTACGACGATCCAACGCTGGATCGCCTCATCGATCAGGCGATGGCGGCTAACCCTGATCTGCATGCCGCCGCCGAACGCTTCGTGCAAGCGCGCGATATTATGATGGCGACGCGATCGGAATATTTCCCACGGCTCGGTCTAGAAATGGGAGCCTCCCACAACCGGCAGTCGTTCGATCGGCTCTTCCGTCCCGAGAACAGTCCCCTGCAGTCGAGCACGGTGGACCCCGGAGGGATTGCTTCCTGGGAGCCCGATTTCTGGTCAGCCCTCCGCAACGCGACTCAGGCCGAAATCTACCGGGCAGAAGAACGTGCCGCTGAATATGGGTTGGCCAGACTGAGCCTCCAAGCTGAGGTCGCCGCCAATTATTGGGTCGTCCGTGGCTTCGATGCCCAGACCGCCATCTATAAGCAATCGATCGATCTCTACAAAGATACGCTGAACGTGGTCAAGACGCAGTTCGCTGGGAAGATTGCCTCGGCGCTCGATGTGGCTCGTGTTGAATCGCTGCTGTACGGCACAGAATCCAAATTGGCGCGCATTGAAGGTCAGCGGAAAGTCGCGGAACAGGCCATCGCGGTCCTGGTCAATGTCGCACCGGACAGTTTTTCCATTGAGCCGAGTGACGAGCTCCGGGTAGCCAAATTCGCGATTCCGACCACGCTTCCGTCCACCCTCCTCGAACGGCGACCGGACGTCGCCATGATGGAACGACGCATGGCCGAAGCGAACCGGGTCATCGGTATTGCACGGGCGGCGTTCTTCCCGAAAGTGTCCTTTAGGCTGACGGGAGGATTTGAGGAGAAGGGCCTCGATTTGATTAAGATTGCCAACAGTTTCTGGTCCTATGGCGCGGCGTTTGAGTTGCCATTATTCCAAAGTGGGTACCGCCGTGCACAATTACAACAGGCCTGGTCGGCCTATCGCGAAACGGAAGACTTGTATCGCCAGACCGTCTTGAAAGCCTTTCGTGAGGTGTCGAACAACTTGACGATGACCAACCGTCTGACCAGCGCGGCCGAACGACAGGAGGCAGCGGTGGGGGCCAATTTCAAAACTCAAAATCTCACGCTCCAGCTCTATCGCGGGGGCTTGGCAAACAGTCTGGAAGTGATTTATGCGCAGCTCGGGACTCTTGAAGCTCGCATCAGTTCGGTAGAAATCAAAACGGAACTACTGAAATCATCGGTCGAGCTGGTTCGTGCATTTGGTGGGGGATGGAATCGCGGTCAACTCCCGTCGGATGACGAGATTCAACCCTTCGGCATTTTTGAATATTCCGACCTCGACAAACCGAAGCCGGCTGGAGGCATTGACGTCAACACAGGTGAGTCATCGAAACCATTTAATGATTTGACGAAACCTCAGGTTCCATAAGTGATCACTGCAGGGTGTCGCATGCACGTTGAATCACAGTCGAAGGTAACCTATTTACCCTATATCCAGCAGGCAGTGTGTTAAGCAATAAGGATCCTAGTGCCTATGTTGCGTAGACTGCCTGCACTCGAACGTAGAAGAGGAATTTATGAAATGGATTAGCACCCTTACTGTTGCCTCTCTGATCGTAGTTTCTGGTATATCCGTAAAGGGGCACGCAGCAGACCTGCCAAGCCTAACACCGGAAACGGTTGCAGACTATGTCTATGCAGTGGTTGAAAGCCACCGAGCCTTCTACACGAGCCATGTTGTCGAGCTGCTAGAGGAACAGGGAATCGCAAAGGCAGGCGGGGAATGGCATACTGAGAAGAAAACTGTTCCTCTACCCGTTCAAGTCCTCAACGAAACAAGCCAGAGGTTTTCATCAAAATTCAACGGGCTTCGCTATCAATTGATCAGCCTTTGGCCGATCAATGTGAAGAACAGCCCTCGTGATCAAGTCGATAAGAGCAGTCTAGAGGGTCTGAACGTACGACCGGAGCGTCCGATCTCTCGAATCATCAAAGGTGATGCTCAAACATATTTTCGTGCTATTTATCCTGATGTAGCCGTCAGCCAGGCGTGCGTGTCCTGCCATAATAATCACCCGAAGAGTCCGAAGCGAGATTTCCAAGTTGGCGATATTATGGGTGGCTTGGTCATCGAATTTCCTGTGAACACTCGGTGATTCCTACTCACAGAGGGGGTCAATCTGAGTGAGAGAGGGTGTGATGTCGTATCACGACAGAGTGCCTCATCTTCTCCAAGGAGGTTGGTGATCGTAGAGGAACGTTTGCTGGAAGGGCTGAGATTTGGATGTCGGTAGCCCACGAGTTGCATTCTAGGGCTTCATTGAGAAGAAAGTGGGGTCATATGCAGATCAAAGGCCTCATTATGGAAGATAGTCAAGGGAAGGAATTCGTGATGCTGTGCGATTCGCCGGAAAACTCTATGGGTAAGATCTTTTCGCTGAGGGGATGGCAGCGGCGGCGACTCGTACCATTGCGTTACACGGAACGAGAGCGTCAACAAGTTGTGACATCGACTCTTCTCTCATTGAGTCACCTCCTGGAGAATATCCAGCGGTTCGGCGGATAAAGCTACCCCACTCTCCCTCTGTACCGCTCAACCTCAAGTTGTTTCATTGAGCAACCACCAACCTGGATTAGCGAGGTGAAATACAATCGGCTCGATTCAGGAAGTACAGCGATCTCTTAGGCTTAAAAGAGACGCAATAACCTCCTCTTGGGTTTGCGCGTGATGAGCCGTATTGCTGCGCCCAGCCCACAGGGAATCAACGTTGAACGCAACCGACAACAAAATGTGCTCATACCGGGGATCACTTGAGGGAAAGCGTAACCAAGTACACCAGCGGATTCGCAATTTTGGCAACTGTACTGCATCGTGAACGATGCCAATATGACAGCCGAGTCAGTCTGACCCTCTAAACCGAACTTGTTCAAGAGGCTGGATAGACCGCAGTGTAGGCACCCACTCTGAGACGGGGAGGCTGGGCGAAACGATCACGTACCTATTCAGGGAAGCTCAGCTTGATCTAGCTGTAGCTGAAGCCACCGTCGCAATGATCGAGAACGTCACAATAGCCGTTCCGGAAAGAATCAAATCAATTCCCGACAAGGAAACGAGAACAGTTTAAAAGGAATGGGGCGTCCTCCCGAATTCTTTAGGCGTTCGGCGTGAAAACTTCTCAAAGCGCCGGTGGCTTTATCCACCTGATCATCCGGGAGTACAGCGACGATTACGGAATTCCTTCCAGGGTAGAAAAAGGATCCAACCACGTTCCCTGTTTCCCCTTTGCCAGTGGCATTGTCGATGAGAGTATACGCGCTGATGCCGCTTTGGCGCATGGCCTCTTCCAAATCATTAGTCATTGACGAACGAAACACGATCAATAGTGCAACCATAAATAGTCCTTACTGTTTGGATGTGTGGTTCCCGTTATGCCTATTCTGTTAAATTGGTACGATACAACTATCGATAGTCAGCACACCGTCTTCTTGTGCTCCTCCATAACCTGAACTCCTCATAAGCCGATTGGGTAAGGAACTGATAAGTCCATCACGGGGGTGAGGTCAAATCCGTCCCCTGGGTCCTGAAGGTCAAGATTAATGGGCTTTCCTCCGCTGGGCCCAACTGGGCAATCATCGGCGGCCGTACCCCATCCTCTATAAAGGGTTTCAGATCACTTTCTGCCACGCTGCGCTGGTCGATGACCCGGCGAGATACGAAGCCGTCAAAAAATCCGGCATTCATACGCAGTTCCCATGTACCAAGATAGGTACATCCCCGAGGGTTGACTGTAAAGTTAGCCGGTAGGGTTGCTTGCCAAATACCCAAGGCTGTATCGAAACTCACCGCAGTGAGCTGGTACGATCCGGCTGGCAATTTCACCACGAATGGCTCCGCACGAGGGAGGCGGTCGATCACAAACTCCTTCCCTGCCGATGCGTCCTTGAGTCTCCACTGAATATGAAAAGGACTGCGAAATGGCTGATTCGGAGAGGCAAACCGTTCACCGTTACTTCCCATGAGCTGAATACGACCGAGAACCAAACCTTCGTCCGGCTTCAGCGAACCAGGCGATCCTGGTTTCATCGGCGTACGGACAGATGTGCAGCCAAGTGTCACAACAAGACAGAAAGAGAGAAGAGTTACGAAGAACCCCCATCCGGCGAATATTTCAACATTTCTCTTGTATTTCATTGCATTCTGGGCCGCCAAGCCTCTCATGGCCATCTCCTTCCGTAGAAGAATCGTTAACATCCACCAGTGTGGTCATCATGGAATCTCCCGTCGCATGATCCATCAGCACGAGAGCTCCCACGACCAATTCTTGCTTTCTTCTCCGGAGACCTTCCATAGAGGGGATTGAGCAAAAACCGAGCCGTTTATTCTTGGTAGGTCTGTAAGGTGGGGTTGTAGAACTTCAAACATTGGAATCAGTAAGACCTTCTGCTTCGAATAGCGCCAAGGGGCATCGAACCAGGGGAAAATCCATGGTTCCGCATGGTATCGCACAGTGTGGAGAGTGCGAACTCGCTCTTTTTGATGAATGGATTGCCATGTTCAGGTCCCCATCTCCGTAAATTCGGTTATGGTCACCGCAAGAATGCCTTGGAACGGACACTTGGTAGGACCGGGAGGCACAGGGCCTCCAAATGTCTAGCCATGAGCGACCACGCACGAGTCGCTCCGGCAACTACCGCACATTTCAGCTTTAGAAGAGAAAAATCACTCGAGGCGGTTCATAGGAATGTGATGGACTGCGTGGCAATCAGGAATCCTCGGGCTCATCGCATGAGTGAGAGCCAAGACAGACTTGAACATATCATCATGGCATCACATGTGCTTGAGACAAATCATGCGGACATAGCTGCGTACAGCTATTCAGGTAGAAAAGATGAAGTTCCTGAGGTGAAGACTTAGGGCACGGTTTCAAAGCGGTCTCTATGGGGAGTCCGCGCAGTCGGAAAGTGGGAGACATGGTCAATTGGAAACAGCGCGCACATCGAAGGCGGAGAGCCCACAAAACGGAATTCCAGGGCTGAAGTTCTGGCGTAACGATCTATTGGCTGGCCTACAGGTCGCGTTGCTGGGTCTCCCGCTTTCCTTGGGTATAGCCATAGCTTCAGGAGCGCCTCCTATTGCCGGTGTGATCTCCGCCATCATCGCTGGAGCTATCTTCCCTTTTCTCGGTGGAGCCTATATCACGATTGCCGGTCCTGCAGTAGGACTAGCTCCAGCCTTGCTGGCCGGTATGTATGTACTCGGTCAAGGAAATCTAGAGGTAGGCTATCCGCTGGTACTCGTGGCCATATGTCTCTCGGGTATCCTCCAGGTGGTATTGAGTATGTATGACGCCGGACGGCTCTCCATGTATTTCCCAAGTTCTGTCATCCAGGGCATGTTGATGGCTATTGGGCTGCTGGTTATCATCCAGCAGCTGCCAGCCCTCCTAGGCCATCAGGTTCCTTATACGAACAATGTTCCGGACGCTCTTTTTCGGCTCCCGGACCAGGTCATGAGTCTAAATCCAAGGGTTTTTGCGGTCGGAGCCGTCGCGCTTGCCATCCTCTTCACCATGTATAACAGTCGGATCAAGGAACAGCGATGGACGAAAGCCATCCCGGCTCCACTGCTCGTCGTCATTTGGGGGGCACTCGCTGGGTGGTTCTTTCAATTCCCTTCGGGATACCTGATCTCAATTCCAGAAGATATCCTACAACAAGGCGTGCGTTTCCCGGATTTCTCCTCAGCATGGGCCCACCCGGAGCTTTGGGTCACACTCTTGGTAACCGTGTTGATACTCACCCTGATCAACGCCACCGAGTCGTTGGCCACCATCCTCGCGCTTGACAAGATTGATCCCTTCGCTCGAAGGTCGGATCCCAACGTTACGCTGCGAGCAATGGGAGTCTCCACGTTGCTCTCTGGTTTGGTCGGGGGATTAATGATCATTCCGGGAGGAATCAAAAGCACGGCCAACATGTTGGCTGGGGGAAAAACTTTGTGGGCGAACACGTACTACGCCGGCTTCATGGCCATTATCCTATGGTTCGGGAGTGCACTGATTAATCGGATTCCTCTCGCCGTCCTGGCTGCCCTGCTCATTTTTGTCGGTTGGAAACTATGTAATCCGTCGATTTTTCTCCGCATTCTTAGGATCGGGAGGGAACAGATCGTCATCGCACTTGCCTGTGTTATAGTGACCTTGTTCACATCAAATCTCCTACTTGGTATTTTGATAGGAGTTATGACGAAGGTCGCTCTCCTTTGCCGTGATGTGGTAATGGCCTTAGCCTTCGATTCGCGATTCCGCTCAATCACACATGATTCCTTCTACGCATACCTCATTGAATCTCTGAAGGAATTATTCCGCGATCCCGTCATTCGCATCGGAGACGGTCGAATCTCGAGTGAACCCTCGCTCATTATCTGTGAGTCAGGTAGTCACGTACATCATCCTTATAAGGTGTATCTCTCATCGATCAGCTGCATGAACGTGTTGAGACTTGATGCACGACTAAGGGAGCTCTTGGCGCACGTTCCTCCACGGCACAATTTGATGTTGATCCTACGTGGGCACGTCGTGGACCACACGGCTATGGAGTATTTGTATTATTTTCGACAGTACTGTTTCCAGCAAGGATATAATTGCATTATCGTTGGGAGCGAATATTTCGTTCCTCATTCAACACATGCGTTGGCCTACCGAGTGAATCACGCTCATGAAAACGCCGCCTAAGTCGACGACTACGGTAATGGATGCCGAGAGTAATTATCTTGAGTGGGGTTCCTGACACAGGTCAATAAGCGGAAAGGGAGAGTCATCGGCGGCCGTTTTTGTCTAGGGCTCTTCACCGTCGTCTTGTCACAAAGGCTTGTACTAGACCGGGTCGGTTCATAAGGAGACGTGATTATTCGATGTGAGAGGTAATTAGCCTAACGCGTTTGAAGCCGGGGGACTAGAGAGATAATGCTCTTCAGTATTCATGGTTCCGGTGCTCAAGAAAGTGGAGATGGCCAGGTGGAAGGCACCCGAACGGACCAAGGAGCTTCTCGTCTTATAGGAGGAGCATCGCCTCATGCAGGTTAGCATTTTCTTGGTCGATGACCAGCCGGCCTTTCGTGCTGCATTGGGGAAACGTCTCTCCAGAACGCAACATCATGTCCGGTCGTTTGAGTCAGGGGAAGAGCTCCTCGATGCGGTCGAACAAGACCCACCGGACCTCATCATTCTGGACCTCAAAATGCCAGGTATGGACGGCATCCAAGTTCTAGAAGCCCTCCACACGAAGTCGCCTGATGCTCTGGTCGTTCTGCTGACCGCCTACGGAACAGTGGAAGATGCCGTTGAGGCAATGAAACTCGGTGCGTTCGACTTTCTCATTAAAACGGTCGACCTCGAAGACGTCGAGCGGGTCGTTACTCGGGCCATCAACCATATTCTTCTGCGGCGAAGAGTTGCGTATGAACACCAGCATCAAGCCGACCAGTACACCATAGGGGATCTCATTGCATTGAGTCCCGCGATGAGAACCTTGGTCGGGCAGTTACGGCATTTGACACAACTCCCGAATGTGCCTGTCTTGCTGATGGGAGAAACCGGTACGGGGAAAGAGTTTTTGGCCCGAGTCATCCATCATAACAGCACGCGAGGGAAAGGTCCCTTCGTCAAGATCAGCTGTACGAGTCTTTCTCCTCAACGGTTCGAGCGCGATTTATTCGGGTACGAACGCGGGGCATTTGCCGGCGCAGAACGGCGCAAACTCGGTCTCTTGGATCAGGCGGAAAACGGCACGCTCTTTCTCGATGAAATTGGGGACCTTGATTTGTCGATGCAAGGAAAAGTGGTGGGAATCGTCGAGGATCAATCGTTTCGAAGACTCGGTGGAACAGAAGATATCGTCGGAGATTTTCGTGTCCTTGCATCTTCCTACCGTGACCTCAAGGCGGAAGTGGCGGCCGGACGGTTTCGAGAGGATCTCTTTTATCGTCTCAACGCGGTACCGTTCTTGGTGCCCCCGATCCGGAATCGTATCGAGGACATTATCCCTCTTGCCAAGCTCTTCATGATGAAATATGGGGTGGAGTTGGGCAAGGATGTCACGGACATCGATCCCCGAGCCGTTAAGCAGCTTCAACAGTATCCCTTTCCTGGAAATGTGCGGGAGCTTCAAAACATGATTGAGCGTGCGATGATGTTATCCGTGGGCAGGACGTTAACTCCAGGGGATTTTCCCGGAGCACAGTAAGTGCGTATTAGTCAGACACGCCTGACAACCCATGATCGCTCTTGCGTGTGTCGACTGGTGAGAACCTGGATTCGGTAGGATGTCAACTAGATAGAGTCTTATCCAAATGCAACTCAAGTACAAGCTGTTCGATGATCTCCCAATCCTCCCCAAACTACTACTGATTCCAGTGGCACCGCTGCTCTTTCTTCTCTTGTTGGGTACGATGACCTATATGGGTCTCCTGACATTTTTTGACGATGAAGAACGCCTGAACGCGAGTTATGTCTTGCAGAAGACGGCCGCCCAATACATGCGATCGGTCGCCGACCTGGAAACTACCTTTCTCGGATATGTTCTCACAAAGGACGAACGGTACCTGAACAGTTTCGAAGAGGGAAAAAGGACGCTCCTTACCTTTGAACGAGAGTTGGCCGGAAGACTTCCACCTGAAGAGGATCCACCATTCAGAGAACTTCACAGGCTCGTCACTCAATATGTCGAGGAAAAGGAAAAATACATCCACAATATCCAAAACGGCTTCCCGGCAGAGGCAGCCGTGTACATTCAGAGCGGGAAAAGCAGGAAGATGATGGTTGAGATTCGAGACTGGATGAAACGCTTCGATGAGTTGGAACGACAAACGACGAAGACGGAGCTGGCACAGTTGAGCTACGACCAGTATTGGGCGATTACCATCATGTTGATCGGTGCGGTAGTGACCCTTGCTCTTGTCATCGTGGGGCAAGCGTATATCGCACAATCAATTGCGGCTCCCCTCGTCGACTTATCAAAGACGGTGAGTTCAGGTGGTGGGGAAACGGTTCCCGTCATTCCTTCACTCGAACGCAGAGATGAAATCGGTGAGCTCACACGCGTGATGGGAAAGATGAGCTCACGGATCCGCCAAGATGTAGAGGAGCTCCAACAATCGGCCTATGCCCTCAAGAAACTGAATGCATATTTGTCTACATCAGAAGCCAAATACCGTGGTCTGGTGGACCACGCTCCCGTAGGAATTGTGATGACGAAGGGGGTGAAGGTCACATTCAGCAACCGATATAACCAGCAGTTGGCCGGTCTCGACCCGGAGCAGGAAGTCGCGCCATCCACATTTCTCCAGCGCATTCATCCCGAGGATCGGAACGGTGTGCTTATGACTCTGGCCCAAGCTGTTGCCGAGGGGCGGCCCTGTGAAACGATCTTCCGGTTCGTCCACGATGACGGTAATGTCAGAAAGATTTTAAGCCGTCATGTACCGATTATGGATTTTGATTCTTCCGACATCATCTATATGGGCTTCAATATCGATATCACGGCCCTCGAAAGCTTGCAGGTCCGGCTGAACCGGGCGGAAAACCTTGCCACGTTGGGGCAGGTCGCGGCGGGTATCGCGCATGAGCTCAGGAACCCTCTCGTCGGGATCGGTTCGACGGCAAAAGTCCTCTTGGATGAATTCGAGGTCGACGATGCGAAGCGGAGGGAGATTGAGGTCATTCTGTCAGAAACTCGACGATTGGATCGCATCGTCAACGAGATCGTCGATTTTGCACGGGTTCGCCGGCTTGCACCGACTCGCGTCGATCTCGTCCAGCTTGTCGATGAGGTGTCGAATCTGCTGAAGGTCCGATTGGATGAGAAAGAACTCTCCATTAAAACAAACGTTTCTCCCATGATCAGCGAAATCCATGCAGATCGAGACCAGCTCAGACAGGTGCTCTTGAACGTCGTCCACAACGCGATCGATGCCACGCCCACAAGGGGAGAGCCCATTCAGATCACGGCGGATGAATTGTTCCGCGAGGAACGGCCCGGCATCATGATTCGAGTGAAGGACGCCGGACACGGGATCCCGCTTGAACTCCTCGGTCAGGTATTTCAGCCGTTTGTGACTGCGGGAAAGCGCACCGGCACAGGGCTAGGGCTGGCGATTTGCAAAAATATTGTGGAGGCTCACGGCGGCGACATCTATGTCACCAGCGAGGTCGGAAAAGGGACGATTCTCGGTGTGTGGATGCCTCTAGAGCAGGAACCAATCTCAAACAAGGTCTAACTCCATGCGCGCTACGGTATTTGTCACAGATGACGAGCAGGTTATTCGCACTGCGATTGTCAAGCGTCTGACCAGACAAGGACATTTCGCCGTTGGATATGAATCCGGGGAAGCATTGATGGACGCACTCCAGCAAAAGCATCCCGAGCTTGTGCTGCTTGATCTCAAAATGCCCGGGATGAATGGCCTTGACGCCCTCAAGCATATCCGTCACCTGGCTCCCGCCGCGCTCGTGATTATGTTGACGGCCTATGGCTCCGTGCAAGACGCGGTGGAAGCGATGAAGCTCGGGGCGTATGATTTCCTCATCAAAACGGTTGACCTTGAAGGGCTTGATGCGGTGACAGCTCGCGCGATCGACATGCTGAAGCTTCGCCGACGACTAGAAGCCGAATTGAGTGGTCAAGCAAATCAGTTCCACTTGAACGGTCTCGAAGCCCATAGCCCTGCGATGAAACACTTGCTCGAACAGGTTCGTGGAGTGGCGGAGAATCCAAAATCCTCTGTCATGCTGCTGGGTGAAACGGGAACAGGCAAAGAGTTTATGGCGCGAGTCATCCACCATAATGGACCCAGAGCGTCCGGGCCGTTCGTGGGGGTCAATTGCACCGCCATTCCAAAGGAGCTCTTTGAAAGCGAATTGTTTGGATATGAGCGAGGAGCCTTTACTGGCGCGAATCAACGCAAACTTGGACTGCTCGAAAAAGCGGAGGGGGGAACGCTGTTCCTCGATGAAATCGGCGATCTGGATATGGCGATGCAGGCCAAGTTATTGCGGGTAATCCAGGAGCGGTCGTTCCGACGGTTGGGAAGCACCGATGATCTGGGCGTAGACTTTCGCCTGATCACCGCAACTAATCGAGAAATCAAGAAAGATGTGGAACGTGGAGTCTTTCGAGAAGATCTGTACTTCCGTCTCAACGTCGTCACGTTTGAGATTCCTCCCCTCCGTAAACGTGTGGAAGATATTCTCCCGCTCTGTCAACGGACTATCATGCGGTTCGCCCAAGAGTTCGGCAAACCGGTTCCTGAACTGGACGCCGAGGCACGGTTGGTTTTGGAACGGTATCACTACCCAGGGAATATTCGAGAACTTGAGAATATCATCGAACGAGCCATGATCTTTTGCGCCGGTCAAACCTTGACGGCGGATTACCTGCCTCGTGAATTGCACGAGACGGTCAATCAGACGGCCACAGCCGTTTCGGTCGGAGAAGAACAGCTCATCCGAATCGAAATGCATGTCGGGAAGCAAACGCTGGATCAAATTGAAGAGTCGATTATCGAGGAAACGTTACGGCTGGCAGACTACAATAAGAGCCTCGCGGCCAAACAGTTAGGCCTCACCCGATTCTCGTTGGATCGACGATTGAAGAAATATAGTTGAATCGTAAGTCCTAGATAGCAACCCTGTATCCTGATGCAATCCCATGGAAGCGGAGAATAGGTCAAGGCTACCTCAGTGACTCCCAATCAAGAAGGCATGAAGGGCTATTTCTTCCCGAAGTATTCTTGTCGGCTGACGGCCACGTCCGCCACATACACGAAGCCGGAATGTCGTTCAAAGATTGGACGGAGCCCGGCAAGAATCGGCTCAACCTTGTCCTCCGGTACCACCGTCAAAATCATCTCAAGGCTCTCCTGCTCGCTGAACATGAAGTGGGCTTCACGAACGCCATGATGCCCCTTTCCAGAAATATTTCCGATGATCGTGTAGCCGCTTGCGTGCACTCGGTCCAGGAGCTCGGTCACGAATGGGCGATGTTCCCCTGCGACAATGACTCGAATCTCTTTCATCGGATGCAAACTCAAACTGCCCATCGGAATGCTCCTTTCCGGCTTCCGCCTTGTCCAAGGTTGATAGGTTACGTAGCGGGCTCGTTCTTCCGCAACGGAATACAAGCCCATTCTCCATTTGGCTGATATCGGTACCAGTCTCCGTCCTGCGGGTCGAGCACGACCAGATGAACCCATTCATTATGGTAATAGTGTTGCAACACATCATGCCGGGCAATGAGCTTCTCGATCCATTTTCGTGGCGCCTCCACGATGGTCAGCAGCCGCATCGGCTCGTGGTACGGCATGTCGCCGTTCATGACGGTTTGTCTCGCCAAGCCCAGTCGCAGATCGCTCCATGGTCCGGACATGATCCCGAACCGGCCTACGACGTTGTGGTAAATCTTGCTGCCGCTCCCATACACCTCATTATCCACTGCTGAAAAATAGTGCTCCATGTTGATCCATTGTGCCACGACTTGAGGGGCTGTCAGCAACACTTCAAGCAATCGCTGGCTGGGATCTTCACGATAGTTGTAGGAGTGCAGAAATACTCGGCCGTTCAGGTCGAGGCCCTGAGTCAGTTCTCGTCGCGCGATGACGAACGCGGTATTGTTGGAGAGGCCCCATTCAGGGCGTACCTGGCTCCAGTCCACGCTTCGCCTCCCGACATGGGTATGGGCCGTCCGTTCGGGGAGCGTCTGCTGCACATCGGGAAAGCGCCGACATCGTTCCTGACTCGTGAGGTGAGACGCGGCCAGAAGATCACCCTGCAATCGGGACAGATCCGCCCGGTGCGTCGGAGGGACGTCCTCCAAGTCGAAGAGCTGCACTTCGTCGGTGGTGGTATTCATCTGCCCGGCGATGAAATGTGTATCTGATGGAATCTCGATGCCGGTCTTCTTCAGACGTTCGCGCACAGTCTGACTATTCGCCATCATCGCCAACACGCGCGCGTTGGGTTTGCCCTCGTTGCCGCCGCACGCCCCGCAGTCCAGGGCAGATTCGTAAGGATTGTTGTCGGAGGTGCTCCCATGGGCACAGAACAGGACGAGTCGAGCAAAATTCTTGGTCAGCCCCATCATACGGAGCGCGGTATCGACGGTCAGAACCTGTTCCTCAAGGGTAAATCCGGTCCTGGTGATCCGCTCTTTATGTCGTGACACGGCTCGTGGGTTCAGGTCGTATTGCCGTTGAAGCGTCTCAACGAACTCGTTGACCATCTCCGGAGTCAGTCGCGCACGTGCAGCTTCCTGGGTTAAGACGGAGGACCGGGGATCCTTGTCCACACCCAATGCGCGTTGGCGTAGGCCCTCGACCAGAGAAGGTGTAATCCTGGAACTGCGGAGCCCTAATCGTTCTTGTAATGCCTTCCTGACCAGCGCGTGCTGTTCCGCATCGAGCATCTCAGTGGTTTCTCTCGGAGCGAGTTTGTCGACCGTGAGCGTAGTGGGAAGCGAGGGAGCCGACAGCTTCCGGAACCACGCAGTCACGCGATGGTAGAGCGCCGGGATCAATGTCTTACCGAAGATCGGCAGGCCGTAGAACCAGCCTAAGGATTCGACCATGACATAGGGAGTCACGACGTTCTCCTTCAAATCGTGCAGCAACGTATGGCCGGCATGGACCCATCTCGCGCGTAGCTCGTGCTTCAACACGGTATCGTCCAGGTAACTGCGTGGAATTTCCCGGACTTCGTTTTTCGCACGCATGATGACTGGAAACTGCTCCGTATCATGTTCCTTCCCCCAAGCCCGGTAGCGGATAAACGCGGCGAAGAACCCGGCGAAGCCGTAGGTTTCATGAGGTCCCACCGATTCAAGGTGCCGCCGAAAGGGTTCGGAGCGCACGTCGATACAGTAGACCGATTGCGAATAGGGCCGGTTTGTGGATGAGAGGGTTGGATCGTAGGGTCGGGTTCGGAGTTCTTGGAGCAAGTGTTCCTGGTAGCTGGTTTCCAGTGCCTTCAACCAGACGGGTCCATGTTCAGATTCGGGAAACGCTTCCATCCAATCGACAAGTTGCTTCAGGTCGGTGACCGAACACTCGTTCAGGTGGCCGGCTTCAATCCCTACGTATCTGCACAGCGAAAGTAGGCGCTTGGCCGATCCTCGGAGCTTAGCGGCCTCCTGGCGAGGGACCACGTCTATCTTGTACCGGTCGAGCACGGCCTTCCAGCCCGCACCTCGACGATGAGCCAGCCGGTCCACCTCCTCGGCGTACAGGGCAGGCAAGAGCGCGGCGACGCGCTGACGCCGTAGATAGTATTCTTCGGCATGACCATGCATATAGTCGGTCACGGCATCGAATCGGCCCTCGATCCCAAGGTGTTCCTGACAGGCCTTCTGAACCAACTCCCGTGCGTACCACTGCCGAATGGCCAAAAACTTGACCAATCCGGCGGGATAGGCCTGCTGCCAGGGGTAGTCGCGTTCCTCTCCGCGCCATTTAATAAAGCCGGCCCATCCAGGCAAAGCCGTCAATTGCAACGACAGATAGTCCTGCCGAAGGTCGGCGGGGATTCCCATCGCATCCAAACTGTCAAGGAGCGCATCTTCCGGATAGTCGGGAAGCCGAGCGATCTTCTCGCGGCTGTTCGGGATGTCGCAGACGGACCACTCGTGGGACGCGATGGTTTTCCATGCCGCGTACAGCCCCTTGTCTCGCTCCGGCATGGCCCAGGTGGCATGCCCTTCATCGAGGAAGGCTTCGCACCATTTGATTAATTGGTCGTTGATTTGCTGAACGATCTGAGTGCCGAGAGTATCATCGCACCAGTGTGAGAGCGTGAGCCATCGTCCGAGCGCCGCTTCGTCGCGACTCACCATGGTGCTGATTCGCTCAGAAAGGTCGGGGAAGACGGTGACGGGCCGAAGTCGGGCGGCTAGGTCGTCGATCGTGTGACGCGAGGGATCGGGCAGTTGGTCGTCCAACGGCTCTACGACGGGACTACAGAGCCCCTCGGCAAGGCAGGCACGCAGCACCGATCCGTGGGTGATCTTGTGTGTGCCGAGGAGGACAAACTTATCAAGGATCAGTGGCTTGAGGGCCTCATCGAGATGCGTCGCATGGATGCGGCCGGTTCTGAGGAACTTCCGATACACATGGCCGGGCAGATAGCCATTGCCTCCGACGAACTGTTTCCCTCGGCGAACCGCCTCCTCAAACGATAGATATTCGATGCTATGCAAGGGATTATGGTGGACGAAGGTGCGCATCGGCCAGTACTGAGCGATGACTTCCCCCGCCAGGCGGACGATTCCGCGCAGTTCCATCCGGCGAGATTCTATGTTGAGCCCTTGTTCTAGTTCCGCCATGAGAACAACTCCCGAACGAGCGTGGCCTGCTCTAAGATAGGCTGCTCCGGTGCAAAGAGGGCAGATGGCACGAGACCCAATGCCAAAAGCACGACAACAACGATCGCCAAGGAAACCAGTTCAGGATTCAAGAGATCGGTGTACCGCAAATCAGGTCGGCTCGCACCGAACAACAATTGCTGTACCATCTGCATGATGTACCATGAGGCTGCCAGCCAGGCCGCCAGGGTGAGGAAGAGACCAAACACCGAAGCTTGGGACGAGGTCAGCATCAACCCCATAAATCCGGCAAACACGCCGAACGGCGGAATACCCATCGCGGCGAGGCCCAAGAGAGAGAGCAACACGGCGAATTTTGGCATGGCCGCAGCCAGACCGCTGATGGCTTGTGGGTCCACATCGTCGCCGTATCGTGTGCGGATGACTTGCCAGGCGATCAGGAGACCGCTGGTCGCAAGCCCGACGGCCCCAACTAAGAGCGTTCCTTGGGGCGTTGCGAATCCGCTCGTGGCGGCAAACCACCACGCGATCGACAAGAAGGACAGGCTTCCATAGCCCAATATGAGGCGCACCCGCGATTGGGCCAGCGCTTTGACGGCAGCATAGAGGGCTCCGAGCAGTGCCAGCGCTCGTACGATCACCAGTGCATCCTCCGGAATGGCCGCCAAGATCTGGGGCAACCGTTGAAACCCGATGACCGGCAGCAGCACGACCACAAACGAGGGCAGGTTCCCCGGCAATCGTGTCACGGCCGTGAGATAGCCTCCGTGAAGAGGAACCAACGGCAGCAACACCGCACACGTGATCAGGGTGGCGATGGACGAGACCGGTGGGTCGGCAATCATCGCAAGCCCCACCCCAACCAAACTGAGCATGAGCAGGCCGACGCCCCACCACGAAATCGGCCACAAGGCAGTGTGATGGCGATAGAGCAGAATGACGAGCGTGATCAGCAACATCATGAGGAAGAAAGAACCGGAGAGCTCGTGAGCCGTCAGCGCTCCCATGCCAAAGCCCAAACAGACCAAGGTCATGATCCAGGAGAGCCGATGATCGTGTCCCAAGGGATGGCTTAAGATCGATGTCAAGGCCGCAAGCGGCAGTAGGTACAGTGACAGACATCCGTTGGGCGGAATCGTGAGGAACCCGGCCAGGCCCACGACTGAGACCAAGCTGAAGATCGAACCAATCATGGAGGACTTCTTCACACGCTCGGGGTCTTCCCAAGATGTGAATGCCACGATCGCTCCTGCCAAGGGGATGACGGCCAACAGCCATGGAAGCAAGATGTCAGTCATCGTGACCATCCACGTTCCAGTTTGTCGATCCGATGAATCAATTGCTTGGCACTCAGGCCGATCGTTCGGTAGCTTTCGTCCGCATAGAGTCGATTCATGAGCAACGGATAGAGCCGAATTCTCACGCCTTCAATCCAAGAGGGGGTCCAGACGCTGTGTCCATGCGCTCGTAGATACAGGTAATACCAACCGAGCACGGTCAAACCGGTCGCACCGAGGATGAGGAGATCGAAGAGCCAGTCCGGCAGATCGGCGGCCTTGAAGTACGAAGCGACTTCCTCCGGGTTTGGGTAGAGGAACGCCGTGAACGACTCTACGGCGAACAGATACGTGAGGACGACAAACAGCAACGTCACCAACATGGTAGCCGACACCTTCCACGATGCGACGGCACGAAGCCGCGTGAGCGTCAAGATGGCTTGTGACGACGTGATCCAAATAAAAAAGAGAATGATGACGGTTCCTTGCGATTCGAGCAGCGGAATCCGCAGCACTCCATGTGTGACAAGCAGAATGAGCAGCGGAATAAACAGGGTCGTGGCAAAGCCGGTGGACCAGGTCAGGCGAGAGAAGCCGGGTTCATCAGCGATGGCGTGGTCCATGTGAGGGAAATGGGGATCTTGCCGCGTCTTATGAATGACGTTGCCGCAGTACAAAAACACGGTGCCTTTGAAGAGCCCGTGCGCAATCAGATGAAACACGGCCAGCGAGAAGGCTCCGAGTCCGCATTCCATGATCATATAGCCCATTTGCCCAATCGTGGAAAACCCGAGCGTTTTCTTAATGTCGCTCTGCACCAACATCATGGAGGCTCCAAGGACCGCCGTCAGCGTCCCGATGATGAAGGCGATATGCAAAGTGGTGGAGCTCATCCCGAACAGCGGTGCCAGGCGATTGATGAGAAACCCGCCGGCATTGATGATGCCGGCGTGGAGCATGGCATGGACCGGGGTCGGGGCAAAGAGCGATCCCGGCAGCCAGAGATGGAGCGGAAACTGCGCCGACTTGCCCATGGCCCCGATAAACAGCAAAAAGGTGACGGCTGTGGCACCGCTGACGTCCACACCGGGCCACAGCGAGAGGGTCACCGGCATCTCCGCCGCCCGCGTAAACAGGTCATGGAATTCCAAGGTGCCATAGAGCTGAAATGCAAGTACGATCCCCGCCAGAAATGCCGTATCCGCAATGCGAAGGATGGTAAAGGTCTTGAAGGCACCCGCCAGAGTTCCGGCATGCGTATGGTTGTGCGCGAGTAGGTACAGGAGATAACTCAGGAGTTGCCAGAACAAAAACAGCATCATGAGATTGGAGCTCGACACCATGCAGATCAAGACGAAATCCGTGAGGCAAATCAGGGACAGGTATCGACGAGCATGACCATCCTGGTACATGTAGGTCGTGGAATAGATATAGATGAGCATACTGACGGCGGTGATGAGCGTCATCATGACCGCGCTCAGCCGGTCGACGTAGAAACCGAGAGGGATGATCAAGGATGCCGCCGAATCCGGATTGTAGAACCGGATGACGATGGGCCCTTCACCGGTGACTAAGTACAACGTGAGCACCGAGCCAAAGAACGCGAGGCCGATCGGAAATGCGGCTAGCTTCTCACGTTTGAACCAAGGGGTATCGGCGCCGAACATCACGATGGCGGAGGCGAGGAGCAGAAAGAGCGGCACGCTCAGCATGAGCGACGGCAACACGGCATCTCTCCTTGTCGTTGAACAGCGTTCATGCTCTTCCTTCGTTGGCTCGTTCCGGCTCCGACTCGGACAAGCGGCAGGGTAACCATTAATACGCTGCCTTCATGTTCGTCAAGACGGTCGTTCACGAGGCGTACATTGACACGCTGGGTTGAGACGCACATGCGTCCTGTGTCGGGAACCATGAGAAAGCCCTCGCGCGTCCATAACCGATTAATCAGAGCGCCCGTTCCCGAGCATATTTATCCACACGCTGGATCGCGGAGGTCAACACCCGACCCACTCGATGCAATATCGAATCGACATAAAGTCGATTGAGAACGAGGACGTACAGGCGAACACGAAGATGGGCGATCCACGGGGGGCTCCATATGGTTCGGCCATGAGCACGCAAGTAGAGGTAGATCCACCCCGCAATCGTCAGCTGTGTCGAGACGACCAACATGAGATCGAACAACCCCGTGGGGAGCTCTGCGGCCTTGAAGTACGAGGCCACTTCCTCGGGATTTGGGTAGAGGAACGCCGTGAACGTTTCGACGGCGAACAGATACACGAACACGATGAACAAGAGCGTCACCAACATGGCGACCGAGACTTTCCATGAGGCGACCGCGTGCAGCCGCGTCAGAGTGAGAATCGCTTGCGAGGATGTGATCCAGATGAAGAAGAGAAAGATGACGGTTCCCTGGGATTCCAAAAGCGGAATCTCCAACACGCCGTGCGTTGCCAAGAGAATGAGCAACGGGATCAGCAGGGTCGTGATGAATCCGGTGGCCCACGTCAGGGGCGAATAATGCTCCTCTTCCACGTGTTGTCCAGGATGGGGGAGCAGCGGTTCTTGCCTGGCTTTGTGAATGACGTTCCCACAGTTCAGGAAGACGGTCGCCTTGAAGAGTCCGTGTGCGATCAGATGGAAGACCGCCAGAGAAAACGCCCCCAGGCCGCATTCCATCACCATGTAGCCCATTTGGCCGATGGTCGAAAACCCGAGCATATTTTTTATGTCGTTCTGGACCAGCATCATGGTCGCTCCGGCAACAGCGGTCAGCGTCCCGATGACGAGCGCGACGTGGAGCGTAGTCGAACTCATCCCGAACAGGGGAGCCATGCGGTTGATGAGAAACCCTGCAGCGTTGATGATGCCAGCATGCAACAAAGCCGTGACGGAGGTCGGTGCGTAGAGGTAGCGAGGGAGCCAGACGTAGAACGGGAATTGAGCGGATTTGCTCATCCCTCCGACCAGCAGTAAGAGCGTGACGGCCGTATGGCCCTCGAGCTCGATGCCGGGGAACGGAGACACGGTTGCCGTCGAGTGCGCTGCGACGGCAAACAGATCCGGAAATTCCAACGTCCCGTAGAGCGCGTAGGCTAGGGCGATCCCACCCATGAAGGCGACATCACCGACCCGTAGGAGAGTAAATGTGCGAAATGCGCTCTCCAGCGTGTCTCGATGGCCGTGATTGTGAACTAGGATATACAGGAGATAGCTGAGCACCTGCCAGAGCACGAAGAGCATCAGAAGGTTCGCGCTGGAGACCAGGCAGAGGAGGACAAACACTGTGATCCCAATCAGCGCGAGATACCGGCGCTGGTGGGCATCTTGATACATGTACTCGACGGAGTAGGTATAAATGATCGTGCCGATCCCCGAGATCAAGGTCATCATCACCGCGCTCAATCGGTCAACGTACAGGCCGAGGGGGATCGTGAATCCCATGGGTGTTGCTGGGTCATAGAGTCGAAACACGAGGGGGCCGTTGACGGTAACCACGTAGATTGTGGCCAAGGCACAACCAAAGGCCAACCCGATCGGCCACGCCGCGAGCTTCGCGCGGCGGTGAAGCGTCGAGTCGTTACCGCTCAGGACGATCAACGCGGCGATCAACGGAAGCAAGGGAACCAGGAGACACAGGAACATGGACACCTCATCAGCGTTCTCAAAATAAAAGCCAACCGTTCGGTGTGAAACCAAACGGTTGGCTTGTACTACGACCGGCCTCTCAATAGACTGCGGGTCGCCCTACGGCCATGCAAGGATCAATCGAGGCGTCCTACCTCTCCACGAGCAATCTCGAGGGGAGGCAACATTGCCATCTTCCGAAATTCTGCCCCATGAATAATATGGGGCAGAGGAACGGGTCAAGCCTGAAATACCCGATCAGGGCTTCCATCCACCGATGGATAGAACGAAAGGCCCATCAAGAACCCGACTCAATCGACGAAAGGCCTAAGCAGCGAGGTACTTGTTCGTCTCTTCCCGCGACCTTATAATCGCACAAAGCCGAGACATGGAAAACTCCATACGCAACGCCGTCATCAAGTTTGAGCAAGAGTTCATGGGACGAGGCCCTGATGAGGTTCGTGCGCTCGTCGCGCGTGATCTTGTCGTCGTTCGGCTAAAGGGTGTGCTGACGCCGGCAGAACGGCAACTGGCGAAAACCGCCGAGGGTGTGGAGATGGTTAAGCAGATCCGGCAAAACTTGATCGCGCAAGGCCGAGATAAGCTCTGCGAACAGGTCAGCGAAATTACCGGGGCCAAAGTTCTCGGACTCTTCACCGATATTGATGTGCAGCTCAGCGAGCGAGTGTTCGTGTTTACGACAGATCGAGATATCCAAAATGGAGCGAGGCCGTTCAGCTCCTCCTGAGCCGAGAAGCTCTTGATTTCTAAACGCTAGTACGCGGCCGGTTGAGAGAACGTCCGGTTCGAGACCAGATCCAGTACATGGAGGCTGTCGAACTGCGCTGCTGACGGACCCAAGGCAATCAGGCCGACCCGCCCTTCCTGAGGCAGCACGGTATCCTCGACCGCCGCGACCTGGGCACCATCCACATAGACCGCCAATCGACCCTTATCGAGATGCAGAAAGTTGATCCGTTGGACGCGCATCGTATGCCAGGCCTTCGGCGTGAGTTTGGCTGTGACGTGTCCCAGCACGGTCACGTGACCGTCCGTCACGCGTCTGGTCGTCACGAGGCCGGTCCCCGGCTGAAGCGTAATCGAATAATAATTGTCACGGTCGGTGACGGCGATGGCGATTCCGAGCTCGCTCTGGTCAGCTTGCCCTGGGGCACGCACCTGAACGGTGACATCGGGGTACGTCGTTCTTACTTTGTCTGCGACGAGGAGTCGCACACAGTCCTGCCGTGCACAGGTCAGCGAGCGGACCAGTCGTTGGATACCGCGTGATGGGTCCTGATCGACTTGGACTTCCCAGAGGGCGGCGTGCTCATCGTCCCGGCCCATCTCGACGAAACCGGCCGGCATAGTTCCGAGCTCATCGTGCTCAAAATTCCACTGCCAGAGGATGTCCTGCTGTGGGGGATTGGCATGGACGGCCACGTCCAGCACGTCGGGTGAGCGTGGGGGACTCGGGAGGACGATGGCGGCCGCCTCTGGAGTGAGCGACTTGACGAGATCGTTGGCGACCAGGTGCCTGTGCAGGCCTTGCAAGCCGGGGATCTGATCCACATCCTGCCTGATCTGCTGCATCTGTTCCTGAAACTGATCCAGATTGCGCGGCACCGCAAGCGATTCCACGGCGACCTGCGCATAGTGCGCATGGAGCTTGTCGTATGGCTGTCTCAGCAACCGGGCTGCCTCTTCTGCTTCAGCTTGAGCCTGTGTGAGCCAGGGATGGGTGTAGCGGCGATTCCACGAGACAAACTGGATCCGATCCCAGGCGATTTCGGTCAAGATGGTGGCGTATTCGGTCGTACCCGGAGTGCTATCGCGTAGCAACGCCTCATGGATCCCTAGCGCGCCGGACGGATCATTATTCCATCGAGTCAACACACCGAGGCGTCGGCGTTGTTCCGGTGTGGCACGATCTTGTTGGACCAGGGCCTCATAGGACGCCAGGGCGCGATATAGGGCATCGGCGGCCGGTTCGTACCCTTCCGATACGGCGGTGACTTCCTGTCGCCAGGTTTGCGCTTGGATGGTCCAATAGAGTTCGGTAATACGCTGCAAGGCATGGTCGTCCCGGGCGGCGAGCCCTCCTCGGGCGATCCCCTCCTGCAGCACTGCCTGATAGCTGTCGTTCCCGCGCAGACTATGGGTCAAGGCATCCTCCGGATCGATCAACAAGAGCCGAGTCAGTAGGCCGGTCCGTGCTTCCGCCGTCAGGTGGGTGGCTCGTTTCAAGGCTGCCCGCATGAACGGCTCGGCATCAGCCCGCTCCCACCACTGGATTGAGCCTGGGACGAGTTCTCCCTTCACGATGGTGTGAGACGGATCAGCCTGGTCAAACTTCCAGCCGTTATCAGGCCGCAGCCCGTAATGGGTCGTGGCAATCAACGGTCCACCGGAAAGACCTTCATTCATGACTGCTCGGTCCGTGGGAAATCCGAGCTTGCGCAGGCCGGTCACGACAATGAACCGAGCGACGAGCTCGTGCACCGGCCTGAACTGGCGTGACGATCCGTTTCCCCACCAAACCTCTTCCGGTCTGAGCGCCAGCGGCGCCGTGAGCGGATCGGGGTAGGCGATCTTGATATCCACGGCGTGCCCTGGTACCGACACCAGTGACCCTTCCTGGATATGGGACAGGGCGAATCGGTGAGCCGGACTGGTGCCCACCACGGTCAGCTTGGGCATCGGAGCTTGGTCTTGCAGGATGATGGGGGGAGATATGAAGACTGCGGGCGGGTATTCTTTCCAGTGTTCCGTGGCGCGGTGCCGGTCGTGTAAGAGGCCGAGGCCCACCCCCTGCCCTGTGGCGTTGAAGACGCCGGCTTCGGTCCGCTGGGACACCATGGTTGTGTGGCTCTGCAATGTCTCGTCCCAACAGCGTCGGGCCATTTCCGCCTTTAGTTTTGGCGACTTGGCTCCAACCGCGGCCCGTGCCTGGCTCAGGCATCCCAAGTCTGTCGCGGCCCAGGTTTCAATCTTGGAGTGGGCGAGCGCTTGGGCATACTGCAGCGCAAACCGGCTGATGTCATGGCCGGCTTGTATTCCGGAGGATGCGGCGTTACCGAGTGACGGAGAGACTAACTCGAGGGCGCTTATAAGCAGAACGAGGAGTCCGGTGGATCGTACTATCATGGTTCATACTCCAAGAAAATGAGAAGACCGGGAGCCATCACCAATTCGGCATGACCGATACCGATCCGGGCATGATAACTCGTCTAAATTTAATGCAATCGGCAGTCCCAATGTTCAGAGGAACAGGCGCTAGCCGATGGGTCGAAGGACGTCCGAAGTCTTGAGAACTAACTGTATGGTACCGAATGTGCTCCGGGAAAACGAGGCCCCGAGAAGCTGGTTGAGATGGCGAAGCGCGTGCGAGAAGACATGATCGCTCAAAGCTGGGAGAAGCCCTACGGTCAGGTTCGGGAGATCACCGACGCCAACATTCTAGACCCCTTTGCTGAGTTTTCGAAGATCTTCTTGCTCAAAACGTGTGCGCATTGATCCACATATGCACGAGAATGCTGGCGCCGTACCCCAGCGCAATTGCCGGAGCCCATTTGAGATGACTAAAAAACGTATACTTCCCTTTTGCTTGCCCCATCAAGGCAACTCCCGCGGCCGATCCGATGGAGAGCAGACTGCCCCCCACTCCAGCGGTCAGCGTCACGAGCAACCATTGCCCCTCGGAAATGGCTGGGTTCATCGTCAACACTGCGAACATGATCGGAATATTGTCGACAATTGCCGACAATATTCCAACCATGACATTGGCGAAGGTCGCTCCCCACTCGAGATAGAGCACGTGGGAGGCCAAGGCCATATAGCCGATATGGCCGAGCCCGCCGACACACATGACGACGCCATAGAAGAACAGCAGCGTGTCCCACTCCGCTCGAGCAACCTTCTGAAACACATCGAACGGAACAACGTCTCCGATCTCCCCTTTCTTGTAGGCCGAGGCATGGTGGCGTTTTCGGCTCAGGTAATGGCCAAACAATCCCAGATACGCAAATCCGGTCATCATCCCCAAGACTGGTGGCAGATGCAGAAAATTGTGAAAACTGACTGCGGTGCAAATCGTGAGGAAAAACAGCCCGATAATGCGCTTAGCTCCGATCTTCATGTGGACCTTTTCGGAGGATGCCGGTGGGGATACTCGAGGGACGGCATAATGCATGATTCCAGCTGGCACAAGGAAGTTCACGGCTGAGGGGATAAACAGCTGAAAAAAGTCAAAGAACTCCAGGAGCCCCTTTTGCCACACCATCAGGGTCGTGATATCGCCGAAGGGGCTGAACGCTCCACCCGCATTGGCTGCCACTACAATATTAATACAGGATAAATTGACGAATTTTGGGCTGTGGGCACCTACCGCCATGACGACGGCACACATCAAGAGGGCGGTGGTGAGATTGTCTGCCACTGGTGAAATAAAAAATGCCAGGATCCCCGTGATCCAGAAGAGTTGCCGGTAGCTGAACCCTTTACGGACCAGCCATGCTCGGATCGCCTCAAACACGAGTCGCTCATCGAGGGCGTTGATGTAGGTCATGGCGACCAACAAAAACAGCATCAGTTCCGCGTATTCCATCAGATTGTGTCGGAAGGCATGTTCAACGAGTTCGCTTTGGTCCTGCGGATACGCGAGAGCTATCGCCCCCCAAATGATGCCGGCAGCTAAAATCACCGGTTTAGACTTCTTGAGGTGGGTAAATTCTTCGGACATGACCGTCGCATACGCCAGGACAAAGATGCACAGCGAAAAATACCCCACTGAGGCGGTGGTCAAGTCGATCCCTGCATGTGATTCGGTTTCTGCGAAGGCGAGAAACGGCAGCCCGAAGACGATAAACGCGGTTCCAAGACCGACTTGGACGACACGACGGGCGCTACACTGCAGACACCGAAAAAGCATGACAAAGAGAGAAGAACTATTCACGCAGGACCGTCCTTTCGAGGATCATCCTCGTTGGCTGATTCGTCTTTGCGGTGGATCCGGAATGGTCGGATGGGAACCGTTAGCGTACCGCCGAATAGCAGATCCAGAGATCGTCGTGCGAGGTCACAGTCGGACTACCCAGATACACCGGCCATCTCAAGAAGATCACAAACTACACAGGCAGATGCGTGAAAAGCAAGGTAAACTTTCCGAACACCTGCGGCTCTCTGCAGAGGCGTGGACCAGGTCCCGCAGGCGGCGCCTGGTCGGGAGAGAACGACCTGCTTCCTCAACGATCTTCCCGTTCAGAACGTGTGCGCATTGATCCACATATGCACGAGAATGCTTGCGCCGTATCCCAACGCGATCGCCGGGGTCCATTTGAGATGGCTAAAGAACGTGTACTTGCCTTTCGCCTGCCCCATCAAGGCAACCCCGGCTGCCGATCCGATGGAGAGCAGACTGCCTCCCACTCCTGCGGTCAGCGTCACGAGTAACCATTGCCCTTCGGAAATAGCTGGGTGCATGGTCAACACCGCGAACATGATCGGGATGTTGTCGACAATCGCCGATAAAAGGCCGATTGTAATGTTGGCAAAAGTTGGCCCCCACTGGGAGTAGAGTACTTGAGAGGCCAGGGCCATATAGCCGATATGGCCGAGTCCGCCGACACACATGACGACGCCATAGAAGAATAACAGCGTGTCCCACTCCGCTCGAGCAACCTTTCGAAACACGTCAAATGGAACAATGTCTCCGATCTCCCCTTTCTTGTAGATCGAGGCATGGTGGCGTTTCCGGCTCAGGTAATGGCCAAAGAATCCCAGATACGCAAATCCGGTCATCATCCCGAGGACCGGG
>JAHBWR010000169.1 GCA_019636875.1 Nitrospira sp. | reverse complement strand
CGAGCATAACCTGGAAATAGCCCGCTATCCTGGCCCCAAACCCGCGGTCCTGACCGTTCCTGGGCCGAACTTTGAGAAAGAACTGTGGAGAGTGTAATAGGAGATGAAAGGTAAAACGTGAAAAGTGACGTGTAGAAATCAATCGTCATTTTCCCATGTCCAAGAAGCCAAACTTTTTACGGTTCACCTTTTACTTTTTACGTTTTACGGAGGAATCAATGCCAGATTTAAGACGTGATCCGATCGTCGGTCGCTGGGTGATCATTTCAACCGAACGAAACGGTCGCCCCCATGACTTTATAAAGCCACAATCGGCCAAACCAGTTTCGACAACCCTCTGTCCTTTTTGCCCGGGACAGGAACGCCTCACACCGAAGGAAATCATGGCCTATCGGCCCCAAGCGGGTGAGCCCAACTCGCCGAATTGGCGTGTCCGCGTCATTCCAAATAAATTCCCGGCGCTTCAAGTCGAAGGCGACATGGGCCGTGAAGGAATCGGGTTGTACGACCGGATGAACGGCGTGGGCGCGCACGAAGTCATCATTGAAACCCCTAACCATGTCGAAAGTCTGGCCGACCTCCCGGCCAAGCAGATTGAAGACCTCCTGTGGGCCTATCGAGACCGCATGCTCGACCTGAGAAAGGACGTCCGGCTCCGCTACATCCTGGTGTTCAAGAATCATGGCGCGCTGGCGGGGGCTACGTTGGAACATAGCCACTCCCAACTCATCGCCTTGCCGATCGTCCCGACCAGCGTGCAGGATGAACTCGACGGATGCCGCACTCACTTTCAGCAGAAGGAACGCTGCATCTATTGCGACATCCTTCGACAGGATCTCGCGGACGGGGATCGAGTCGTCGCTGAAAATCCCGAGTACCTCTGCGTCACGCCCTTTGCGCCACGCTTCCCGTTTGAAATGTGGATTCTTCCCAAGCGCCATGCCGCCTACTTCGAGGACAGCCAAAAATCACAATTTGAATTGCTCGCTCCCATCCTGTCAGAGTCGCTCCGGCGCATGGATAAAGTCTTGGCCCATCCTGCCTACAACTTCATCCTCCATAGTTCGCCGCTTCATGAAAAAACCGGCGACTATTACCATTGGCACCTGGAGATCATCCCCAAACTGACCCAAGTGGCGGGCTTCGAATGGGGCACAGGCTTCTACATCAATCCGGTGTCGCCGGAGGAAGCCGCGAGGTTCCTGAGGGAATCGGAGCCCTAGATGCCGGTCCGTTTTCGTCTTAAAGATCCTACGCTATCCGCAACGCTCCGCAAGATTGAACACCTGGTGCGCCACCAAGGCGGAAGAACCTGGCTGGTCGGCGGATGTGTTCGCGACCTCGTGCTTGGGCAACAGCCCCGCGATCTGGATCTTGAAATTGCTGGACTCCCACCAGGCCAGCTTCACGCCTTGCTCTCGGAACACTTTTCGGTCCAATTTGTTGGGAAAGCGTTTGCCGTATTCAAGCTGCACGGTCTGCCGATCGACATATCTATCCCCTCCCGCATTCTGATTGACGAAAGCACATCGATCTCCGGCCTAGTCCGTCAGGCCGACCCAGGCATGGCGATCGATGAAGCCCTTGCCCGACGAGACTTCACGATTAATGCGATGGCCTGGGACCCGGATACGAGAGAGCTTCGCGATCCTTTCAACGGGCGGAAAGACCTTGACGCCCACGTCTTACGCCACGTGTCTCACCGATTTACCGAAGACCCGCTACGCGTCCTGCGTGGGATGCAGCTGTCCGCCCGCTTTGAACTCACAGCTGCGCAGGAAACTATCACCCTGTGCCAAACCCTCTCGCAAGATACACAACCTCGGGAACGTTTGTGGGAGGAATGGAAAAAACTCTTGCTGCGAGGCCACAAGCCGTCGATGGGCCTGCGATTCCTCCAGCAATGCGGGTGGCTGCGATTCTATCCGGAGCTAGCGGCTATTCAAGGTTGCCCACAGGACCCGATTTGGCATCCCGAAGGCGACGTCTGGATTCACACACTCCACTGTTTGGACTGGTTCGCCACTGAACGAACCGGAAATGATCAAGACGATTTGGTTATTGGACTCGGAGTGCTCTGTCACGACTTTGGCAAACCAGCCACAACCAGAGAGGATGACGGTCGCATTACCTCCCGCGGACATGAACCCGCTGGCGAGCCCCCAACAAGATCTTTTCTCGAACGGCTGACCAACCAGCAAGAGGTGACGGACGAGGTATTACCCCTCATGCTGTGTCATCTTCGTCCCCGTGCCCTCTATGATGCCAAGGCATCGGACAGCGCCGTCCGCCGACTTGCTCGACAGGTGAAACGGCTTGACCGGCTAATCCGTGTGGCGAGGGCCGACCACGCCGGGCGCCCACCAAAGCCGTTTGATGGTTTCCCCGCAGGCGAATGGTTACTGGACCGTGCAAGGAAGTTAGAGATCGAAGATCATGCCCCTGTCCCAATTCTTAAGGGACGGCACTTGTTGGAATTAGGCGTTCCGCCTGGGCCCGACATGGGCCGACTGCTTGATGACTGTTACGAGGCCCAACTTGATGGAGAATTTTCGACGGTCGAGGCAGGCCTTCTCTACGCAAAACAGAAACTCTCCGCGCTTTGCTAGCGATCTTATTTCCCTCGATATATTGTTGCTTCTCTGCTGCCATCACCCCTTGCCCATCGGTCTTCGCCCCGTTTATCATGCGCCCATGCATGTCCGGTTAAATCATCCCGCGCGCACGATCGAAGTCAAAGGACCGAAGAGAGTGAAGGATTTGCTCCGAGACCTCAATCTCGTCGCTGAAGCACATTTAGTCATTCGGGGAGACGAATTGGCCACCGAAGACGAGATGCTCTCGGACCAGGATGAGATCGAAATCAGGCCGGTGATCTCGGGTGGATGACCTCCCCCTAGTCTGCCATGGCATGATACGAGAGCCGCTCCGGCACCCGCACAGGGTCTTGG
This sequence comes from Nitrospira sp., assembly GCA_019636875.1. GTDB lineage: Bacteria > Nitrospirota > Nitrospiria > Nitrospirales > Nitrospiraceae > Nitrospira_D. Next base: position 974 of record JAHBWR010000169.1, on the reverse strand, counting down.
GCGTCCGCTGAAGCTTGTATCTTCGTTTTTCACCTTGCAATTGAACACCAATGGCACTACCCTTGCAGCACGTGCCAAGCTAGTGCCAAATTGGGTGGCACATATTTTTAATTTTTTTACAGGGGGTTTCCTCATGAACCGTTTGTTGATGGCAGCTATGGTAGTGGCAGTCGCAATGACTTTTAACGCCCCGGCCTTCGCCAGCGAGGATAAGAAGGAAGAAAAGAAGGGTGGCCATGTCCTCTACAGCGATGACAAGAAGGAAGAGAAGAAGGGCGGGCATGCCACGTATAGCGACGACAAGAAAGAGGAAAAGAAGGGTGGCCATGCCGATACGTTTGGTGACGAAAAGAAGGACGAGCACAAGGGCGGCCACTAAAAAGCTGTTTTGAAGCGAGGATCGTTTAATCCTTGCCTGAGTGAGCAAACGAGTCAATTTGGGGGCTTTCATTCTCGTGATGAAACCCCCAAATTTTTTGCTCTTTCCCTATCGCGTTCTCCTCTATTCAACATACCCTCGGAGCTGGATAGACCAAGTCAAGACACGCATGCAGCATGAACAATTGCGCACCCTGCCGTAGGAATCAGCCTACGCTGCTCAAATACCATACTCACTAGTCTCACCCTGTGTTTGCCATACCTTGAGGCGGTTCTTGAGGACATCCGACCAAGCTGTTCTCCACCCCTATCGGCACAGACTTTGCTGCTCGCTCCATTTCAACACAAGGGCATGAGCCGCATGGCTACTCGAACAACGTCAGCAAGGGAAACTTCTGGAAAGCTGTTGACCTATTTCTAAGCACCCCACATGTGAACTCCGCTGTGCGTCAACGTTCCTCACTTGACCCTCCCTCTTGGAGAACTGTATAACCATTCGTCCCGGTACGCTCTGAGGTAAAGGTGTGACCTGCACTCGTTTTTCTCCACCAGGCCATTTACCTTTAACCCTAACGTCCTAATACGACAAACTCGAT
>JAHBWR010000168.1 GCA_019636875.1 Nitrospira sp. | reverse complement strand
CGATTCAGGATCTTGTACGATCGAGAATGACTCTTCCTCTGGAGAATCTGTCTCAATCTGATCCACCCCTGAGCTCCGGGATGCACCCACATCAGCAGCCACACAATCGTTATTAACTTGATCAGGTGAATTGGGTGGCTGAACTGATTCTGAATCTTGAAGGATAGAAAAAGATTCTGGTTCATGGGAAACGGAGGGTGGCACGACGGCTTCGTCAGCGAACTCCTCAGCGATTGACGCCTTATCTGTGTCGTGTGTGTCATCTGACTGAGCGACCGTGAGGCCCGATGTGTCCTCTATGTGAGAGTCCACCTCCGCTGGTGGAATGGATACTGCCGACTCCTGGACTTGATCCCATGGCATCGGAGCAATTCGTGTTCCAGTCGAAGTTGCATCACGAAACGTGAACGGCAGACCCGTCTCATGGTTCTCTTCGGATTGGCTTCCTGGCGGTAGATCCTGAGGAGTAAGATCTTCTGGGGTTTCAGCTGCAGGCCCATTCTGTTCAGACAAACTCTGTTCAGGTGAAATCGTATTCCCTGACTCTTGATTCCCAAAATTCCATGCCCTATTAAACATCGCTTCCCAAGAAAATCCTGGTTGCAGCCAAGGCTGGGAGGTTTCACCAGGTCCTGGTCCCGACACTGACGAGTCATCCGAGTCTGAGCGGTTCGCAACAGTCGTCTCTTGAGAGTCAGTCTCAGCAGATTGCGAAAGAGTGGTCTTCGTATCTGGCAAATCGGTTGCTTCTACAGTCGGCGACTCCACTGCCGAGAATGTGAACTCAGGACCTTCTTCCATCTCCTGGGAAGCCGAAATATTGGTATCAGAAATATCAGCTGCCGTATCACGTGGAGGCGACGCTGGAATCTTCTCCTCTCCGAGTACCATTGTTTCTGATCTACTAGGGGCGTCGATGCGATACTCTTCCCTGGTCGAACCCGAGAGTCCCCCCTGCTCGTGGCTCGCAGCCATATCGCCTCTCGGCACAATCTGTTCGGTTTCTCCCTGCGTCACGGAGCTCTCTCCGACAGAGTCCAGTCGCGCGCCTTCTGATAGGGCATGTTCCGAAGCAGTCGGCCCGGAAGGACCATCTATGGTTGTGTCTGGGAGAATTGTGACAATTTCTTGGTTGTGACTCTCTGCCGAGATTTCATTCTGTCCATTGCGAGCCTGCTCTTCCCTTGACTGTGAATACTGTGTGTCCACAGGCACTGTCTGGTCTTGCGTGGGAGGCTTTTCCTTCTGAGAAACCTCCTCCGAAGCGGTCGGGGGAGAAGGTAGAGGTGCGGAACCAGATGAAGAGGTTACTTCCTGAGGATTCGGAAGTTCCCATGGCATCGGGTCAGTTATGGCTTCAACGTGTGCGGGATCAGCTAGTGCTGCTGCAGTCGAATCAGCTGCCGACGTCGAGGTTGACTCCGAATCTCCGGTAGGTGGGCGAGCCAGTAGATCTCCCGTTTGGGCATCAAAGAATGATGCGAGCCGGAATGCCACAGGACTGACTGGAGCCAGATCTCGAATCTTCTTGTAGAGCTGAGAAGCCTGCTGAGAATTTTCGGTGTCAGGATCCTCGACCAGGATGTCGACGGCTTTGCCGTATTCGGTGACGGCCTCCAGCGTATCGCCCTTCTCCTCATAGATCCGTCCAAGTCTTTCCAAATAGGGAACACACCGTTGCGCGGCTGTTAAATACTCACGAAGTAATGATTCTGCAAGCCAATAATCCTGGCGTTGAAAGGCTTCGTCGATGAGTGAGTCAAAGGCCTGTCGTGCTGGAATGAGACTTCCAAGACGAAGATGGAGCGTAGCAAACAGCCTCCTCGCCTCCATATTCCCTGGGTCGAGGGCAAGGAGCTCTTTAAGGACTGTGGAGGATCGCGCATACTTGCCCGCGTTCATCTGGGTGATGGCTTCTTCAAGAAGGGCGCTCTTCTTGCTGTAGCCAACAATCCCACGCTTCTGACTACGAACAGTCTGTGTTTTGTCTGATTTTACAGATGATTTTTTATTCCAACGCACGCTACAACCTTATCAGATCTCCACGCGATGAAGCCCACGGACGGGCCGGACCCCAATCACCGCCTCCATGGAGGGTGGAAGTGTGAAAGGAGTGAAACTTGTAAGGAGCCTGCAAGCAAAGTGCCGTACACTGTCCCGCATGACTGATACTTTATCCTTATAACTCAATGTGTTGGATATCTAACGTAACTAAAAATGAAACCCCCGCACTCAATTTTGGACAATCCATTCCGCCGATCGACGTCCACAGATGAGGGTAGCACCGGGGTTTAGTTCTATGAGTCGCTCTGCTTAATCTACAACCGCCGCCCTGTCGGTGAAGAATGAAAACTCACCGAAATGGTGCGCATGCCTCTAACTACAAACTCGGTAGTTTTCACACTGCTGGGATGTCAGCCGTGATCCAATTTCGAATATGTACCCGGACGGGAGTGATGCCGCAGTATCATGACTTTGCCTGCCCAAGACCTTTCCGCAACGGAGGCATCGTTGCTCCCCCTCCCAGGACACGGTACCAACAAGATGTTGAATTGGTGCGGAGGATTCCCCCGTGGTCTCAGGTATCAGAACCCGGCGTACTTCCGCCACAAGACGCCAGGCATGCTCTGATGACAGCACTTCTGGACCGTCCAAAACGAGCACCAGGAGTCCCAAAGCACGTACAGGGTCTCCTTTCGCCTCGTTGAGCAATTGTTGAGCGAACACCCAGATCTTATCGTGTGCAATACGGTGATCCACGCCTGACCTCTTCTTGACATCCCCCCTTCCCTATCGGTCTTTTTGCGAAAGTATTTAGTGGCTTTGCGGCTTCTCCCAGGCTGAATCCTTCCCCCGCTGACATACTGCGCTGAAGCTTGTATGGATGAAGTAGGGTTACGGTCGGTCAGGACCACCAACCAAAACATGCAGGACGGTAACCGAAGCTTTTGAACACCGATCCTCCTGGATTTCATTCGAAAAACTTTATCCTGGTTGTGTCTTTTGATCTCCCTATGATACCGTCAAATCCTCGGATTCAAAGATTGGCAACACCACGGAATTATAAGTCCATCGTGCGATACCCCTTAAGCTTTGAGCAGTCATCGAGACCTCACGGTCGGCTTCGGCCCGGCTTAGCAGAGCTAGCCTTCCTCTCTTTCATCGTGTCTCTTTTATTTCCTGTCGGGTTCCCACAGGTCTGGGCCGCCCAGCCAGTTAAAGTGGCACTCGACTTTAACGACGTGGAGATCCCTGTTTTCGTTCGCTTTATCAGTGAGATCACCGGCAAAAACTTCGTCTTAGATGAGACGATTAAGAAGCAAGGCGGAAAGATCTCGGTTTTCTCCCCTACTAAGGTTTCTTCGGAACAGGCGTTCAACATGTTTGTCGCTGCGTTAGAAGCGGCTCGGATGGCCGTGGTCCCCAAGGGAGATAACCTCTACCAAGTTGTACCGATGGGTGATTTGCCGCCAGAACGTGGTGTGTTCGTCTATAAACTCAAACATGCTAATGCAACAGACCTTGCTGCTGTACTGACCAATTTGGTGGCGCGTTCACAAACGGTGGCCCAGATCACGCCTGGCACCAGGCCACCCATTAGGCCCCTTACGGAATTCGAGGCCCCGGTCCAAGTGTTTGCCGATAAGGCGACCAATTCGGTCATCATTAGTTCGACCAAGGTGGCTTGGGGTCATCTTCGATCAGTAATTCATGATTTAGATATCCGGCGCAAACAGGTCTTTGTGGAAGCCGTGATTTTAGAGGTTCAGGTTGACCGACTCCGGCAAATTGGTACTGACCCGGTTCAGGTTCTTGGTGCGGGTAAAGATGGGTTCGTGCAGGGGATCGGGGGATTTAATCGAGCGCCGGAAGACCTCGCCTCAGTGGCCCAGGCAATCAGTGGTGTTGCAGCAGGCGGAGCCACTGGTGGCGCAACGACTGTATTAAACACGCTCAATATTCGCGCCTTTATGAACTTGCTGATGAACCTCACGGACACCAATATTCTGTCCACCCCCCAAGTCCTAGCTGCCGACAATCAAAAAGCCAAGATCGTTGTAGGAGAAAATCGACCGTTCCCAACAGGTCAAGCGCAAGGCATTAC
>JAHBWR010000167.1 GCA_019636875.1 Nitrospira sp. | reverse complement strand
CTTAAGGCGCGTGTCTTCATCCCCCTCCGTGTATCGTTGAGCTGCGTCTGGTCGCCATCGGCTGTGGCCGACCGGCTAACACCTCCGAGGCGCATCGCTCGCGCCAGTGATTCTGTCACTCCCGCTGCCAGATCCTCTCCGGCCCGCCGGTTCCGGCCTCTGCCTCCCGTTTCCTCTGTGAACTGTACGATGCCTCTCCTCCTCGCGTGAGAGAGTCATCTTCACTTCACACAAGGAGGAAACACCATGGCGACCAACAACTCATCCAAACGACCGGCGACGACGTTGCGATGTGGGAACATCAAGGCCTCGATCTGGCAAAATGTCAGCGAGAAGGGCCCGTTCTTCTCGACGACCTTTTCTCGCCCATTCAAAGATCAGTCCGGCGCCTGGCGCAATGGCACCTCGTTCGGTCTCAATGACCTTGAGGCGCTCATGAATGTCGCCTTTGAGGCGAAGGAGTGGATCACCACTCATGATCTGAAGCGCTGAAATGCTTCAGAGGGAAGCCTCTGGCTTGTCCGGAGGCTTCCTTTATCTATCCGGTCGTTGGACCCCTGCTACACTTGACCTGAACCCTGTAGGGAGCGTCCCGTGCATCTTGCCAGTCATCTCATTGTCTCGTGGTTGGTGGGACACCATCTTCCGGAGCGGCGGGACCGGGTCCTGGTTGCCTACGCCGGAGTCGCACCGGATCTCGACGGGCTCTCGCTTGTGGGAGGCGTCGATGCCTACGGACAATGGCATCATGTGCTGACGCATGGGATCACGGGCGCCACGCTCGTCATGATCTGTGCCGCGAGCTTGGCGAAAGAGCCGCGTCGTGTTGCGTGGTTAGCGTTCCTGGCCTTTCACGTCCATCTACTCTGTGACTTCTTCGGGAGTGGGCACGGATGGGGCCTCACCTATTGGTTCCCATTCAGCAGGCATGTCTACATGGCTCCTATCCAATGGGACTTGAACGCCTGGCCAAACGTGGCGGTCACTGGAGTGGCGTTAGCCTTGTCGGGTTGGCTCGCTCTTCGATACGGGCGCACTGTGGCTGAAACCGTGGTTCCCCGTCGTTGGGATGCCGTAATCGTCGAAACTCTTCGAAACCGATTCGGCCGCCCGCAACCGCTTCCCCAAGTCACAACCGAGTGATTGCCTGAGTAGAGGAGCGTGTCTTGAGAGCAGCGGGCGATTGGCTGTGGTGAGATAGCTGGCGGTAGATGGAGCGTGAAGAGGGTGTCGGTAACCCCTCTCCATACGTCAGACGAAGGCAACTTGCAGGTGGTACTCCTTCGCTCTCTCCCGATCACGACACATGAGCGCTTAGTACGCGGCGCGCGCGGGCAGCGCAGTGTGCCACACGTTCGGTGCTGAGGGGGAGGATATTGACGCTCCTCGTCTCTGAATGAGCTGGCTGGACGTTGGCTCGGGGTGGGTGGAAATCGTCAGCTCCATGGGGTCGGTCCCGAAGCGAGGCCGCAACCAAACGGACTTGGCATCCACATTTCTGTCCAAGACCGTCGCGCGCAGTCTGATCGTTGGGTCGCCCGGACGCATGAGGATGTAGAGCGTTCCTGGGGCGCTTGAGGCCAACAACGCGTCGAAAGGCAGATCGGTCGTCAGGCAGACGTGCTGATAGGTCAGTCGAACACCCGCGCGAAAATACGGACTGTCGACGGAGGTCGGACCAGAGACACAGAGGAGTGTTTCACCGCGGTCAACTGCTAGTTTGAGATCCGAGTATAATGAGGTGAGCTGAGAGCGGACGGGGTAGCGGACTCTCTGAGCCATCGTGAGACCGTCGATCCCGGGGAATGCTGGGTGATGCTGCACGCTCTGATCAGGAACGAGCAGGATGATGAACGACATCGCGGTGGGCAGCCACAGCCATCGGAGCCGAGCGTGACGTATGAAGAGCACTCGCCCGGCTGCCAGCAACGTCCCGAGGCTCAGCAGCCCCCACCACACGGCATCACCAAGATAATCGTGCTTCACATAGAAGACGTCACTCTGCGAGATTTGAGTCCAGTCTCTCAGCAGGACGTAGGCCAGTACGAGGCCCAGGAGAGGCCCCACCATACTGAGTAGGGCCAGGACAATGCGCAGGAACGTTCGGAGCCGCATGAACCACAGCGCCATACAGCAACTCTAGCAGACGGTGGAGGTGGAGGGTTATGCCGGCGCACGTACCCGGTGTCACCTCTAGGACCTCGATGGGCCCAACCTGTAGTATATATGCAAGGGTAAGGGGGACGGGTGCAAAACTTATTGAATTACCGTTGGGCCCTCATGCAGAAACGCAGACTCACGGGGGCCAGGTGTCCGTTCTTGCGAGATGTTTCTCATCTGTGTCAAACGAGGCTGAATTGTTTTTGTCGCCAGTGGCAACAGCTGACCGGCTAGTACTAGTCGGCGCATCGCTGGCGCCAATTGCCTGTCACATACGCTGCGTAACCCTCTCCGGCCCGCCGATTCTGGCCTTCTGCCTCCTGGTTCCTCCGTGAACTGGGCGGTGCCTCTCCTCTTCCCGTGGGCTTCCATTTTCTTCTAGGCACAGGTTGTCCTGGACATTGCACAGAGGACTCAGGCTTTCCGATGCTCGGGTGATTGTGTCTACCAGCCGGCACCTACAACAACGCTCCGATTCAACTGTGAGGAGCTCTCGCGTAAGGACCGCTAGTTCGGTAGGTGCTGAAAGCTTGGCGGTTGGGACCTTGCGAACTTGTTGTCCACTCACCACATTGAGAGAGGGTTAGGAGGTAAAGCCAAATATCAGTGAAACCGGGGGAATCCAAACCTTTTCCCCCAGTTCGCGACTGCAACGGCCAATGCCTTGTCTCACACGCCTCGGGATTCCTGCTCGTTATTCGTTGGGAATTCGCGTATTCTTGCCGAAGTTCTCCAAATAAATAGTGCGCGCCTTCGTTGAAGAGACGACCCGACCATGATGTCTCCACCCAGCTTTGATGCGGCCTTCCGAGAGCAGTTATACACACTCTTTCTCTGGCGGCGGGATGTCAGACGGTTTCGCGCAGAAGCGATCCCCGACGACATCGTGACGGAGCTCCTGCGAGCAGCCATGTTGGCCCCATCGGTCGGTTTGAGCGAACCATGGCGCTTCGTCTTGGTCGAAGATCCACTCAATCGGATGCAGATACGCCAAAGTTTTCTCACCGCCAACCACGAGGCGCTGAGGGGATATGATGGGGAGCGAGCCCGTCTGTATGCGTCATTAAAGCTCGAAGGCCTCGATCAAGCACCGGTGCATCTGGCGGTGTATTGCGATCGTCAGACCACACAAGGATACGGCTTGGGACAACAAACCATGCCGGAAACCATCACGTACTCCGTTGTGGCCTCGATCCAGACGCTTTGGCTGGCGGCCCGCGCCTATGGAATTGGTGTGGGATGGGTGTCGATTCTAGACCCGGTTGACGTGAACAGGGTGCTGCAGATACCAGAATCCTGGAAGCTGGTCGCGTACCTGTGCCTTGGGTATCCAGCTGAAGAATCCAACCAGCCCAGACTCACGGAAGTGGGATGGGAGCAGAGACGCAATCTCGCTGAGTTCGTATTCCGTCGCTAACTGCACCAGACGCAGGATCCCTGCGTGGTGATCCCGTCCGCATAGAGCGCCTCACCAGTGGCTTCACGAAGTCGCATCGGATCGCGACACAGAAAGGATCACGCTCGGTAAGCCGTGAAAAGCTTGCCGTGCATCGTTGATATGCTATCCTTCTGCATTCCGATGCAGTCAATGAGATGACTGATTGAGAGGACGATGAAGAAACTTGCCGACTACCAGGGATACACGATTGAATCCGCTCCACAACTGGATGCACAGGGAGAGAAGTGGCGACTTCGCGTCTACATTTCGGTCCACCATCCTCGCGGTATTCAGACACGTGAATTCACCGCCGATGGTCTGTACGCTACCGAGCACGAAGCCGATCTCCACGGACTGGCCTTTGGACAGCGTATCATTGATGGAAAAGTGGAGGGGAAGACCGTGTGGGATCTGAAGTCCCAGGACCGTCGGATCACACCCCGTTTCAGAGTCCAATTTCGCACCACGTTTTCCTCCGCTCCGATACTGGACGGAACAGGGATGATCCTGGATCTCTCCGCCGGGGGGTGTCGGGTTGAAAGCAGCACATCGCTCACGCCAGGTCTCTCACTGGAACTCCGCATCTATGCGGAAGGCATC
>JAHBWR010000166.1 GCA_019636875.1 Nitrospira sp. | reverse complement strand
TCCCGAGGTGATGTGGTCATAACCGGGAGCGATGTCGGTTGTCAGTGGACCGAGGGTATAGAACGGAGCTTCGTGGCAGGCCTTGAGCTGCTTTTCCATGTTGGCCTGAATCATATGCATGGGGACATGGCCTGGACCTTCGATCATGACTTGTACGTCATGCTTCCATGCAGTCTTGGTCAGCTCACCCAATGTGTCCAGTTCAGCAAACTGGGCTTCGTCGTTGGCATCGGCGATGGATCCTGGCCTGAGGCCGTCACCGAGACTGAAGGCGACGTCGTAGGCCTTCATGATCTCGCAAATCTCTTCAAAGTGCGTGTAGGCGAAGTTTTCTTGGTGATGGGCCAGGCACCATTTTGCATGGATCGACCCGCCACGCGACACAATTCCAGTCATCCGTTTGGCGGTCATCGGCACGTACGCCAGGCGGACTCCGGCGTGAATCGTGAAATAGTCGACGCCCTGTTCCGCCTGTTCGATTAACGTATCGCGAAAGATTTCCCAGGTCAGGTCTTCGGCCTTACCGTTCACCTTCTCCAGCGCCTGGTAGATCGGGACTGTTCCGATCGGCACCGGTGAGTTGCGGATGATCCACTCTCGCGTTTCGTGGATATTCTTGCCCGTAGAGAGATCCATCACCGTGTCGGCTCCCCAGCGGGTCGACCAGATCATTTTCTCGACTTCTTCTTCGATCGATGAGGCCACTGCGGAATTACCGATGTTGGAGTTGATCTTGACCAAGAAATTGCGGCCAATGATCATCGGTTCGCTCTCGGGATGGTTAATGTTCGAGGGGATGATCGCACGACCGAGAGCGACTTCGTCCCGCACGAATTCCGGCGTGATGATTGAAGGAATATTGGCGCCCCAGGCAAATCCAGGATGTTGCCTCACGCCACCGCCATGACCGTTGTGTTGGTCAAGGGTAGAGGCCCCTTCCCGAGTTTGATTCTCACGGATGGCAATAAACTCCATCTCCGGGGTGACGATGCCCTTTCGAGCATAGTGTAGCTGGGTGACGTTCATGCCTCGCTTGGCCTTCAAGGGCTTGCGAATGTGCTGGAACCGAAGATTGGCCAGCTGAGGATCTGCTGCGCGCATTCGACCGTAAGTCGAACTGATTTCCGAAAGCTCTTCGACATCTTGTCGGCCGACGATCCAGGTACGCCGCAATGGCTGGAGTCCCTTGCGAACATCAATAGTGGTAGAGGGGTCGGTGTAGGGACCTGATGTATCGTAAACAATCACCGAAGGGTTACTCGATTTTGTACCATTCGTTCCCTTGGTTTGCGTGAGGCTGATTTCTCGCATTGGAACGCGGACACCAGGATGCGCACCATCGACATAAATCTTACGCGATGCCGGCAGGGGTGTTGTGGTTAGTGGGGCCGACGGTGTGACCAGGCCATTTCCATGCCCGGAACCGTTTGTATGCGTCTGGATGCTCATATGTGAGATCCTTTCGTGGTTGTCCCAATAAAAAAGCCGTCTTCCCGTCTAAACATAAGGAAGGCGGCTGACTCTTCACAGGGTTTGCGGTCATCCGGCTTCCCTACGCTGGTATTACCCAGGTCAGGTTGTGAGGGTCGTCCGATCATTCGGACTCTCAGCTCGAGGCTCCCCTAGCGATCTTTGTTGATCGTAGTACTCTGGGATTGTGAAGTCAATTGGCTATTAGGCCCAGTGGGCCTCCGATCCTTTAGGGGCTCTGGTTAGGACTTTCCCTCATTGGGCCATTCATTGAATGTGAGACGAGGCTATCGTAGAATAACTATTCTCTTCATTTGGAGGACTTGTGACAGCCATTGTGACGCTACCCAAGCCGATTGCCGACTATCAGGCGCTATCGGTAGATGAATTATTCCGGCGGACTGTCGCTGCCAAGCAGGTGCTCGGTACGCGCGTGATGATCCTCGGCCACAACTACCAGCGGGATGAAGTCATCCAGCATGCCGATTTTCGAGGGGACTCGCTATTGCTGGCCAAGCTGGCCGCTGAACGGTCTGAACGGCCCTATATTGTGTTTTGCGGTGTTCATTTCATGGCTGAGACGGCGGACATCCTCAGCCGTTCTCAGCAAACAGTCATCCTGCCGGATATGGCTGCAGGATGCTCCATGGCCGATATGGCTGCGATCGAGCAAGTCGACCAATGTTGGGAAGCATTAGGGCGGGTCATTCCTGTGGAAGAAACGGTGATGCCGGCTGTCTATGTGAACTCGGCCGCAGTCCTCAAGGCCTTTTGTGGTGAGCATGGGGGGATCACGTGTACGTCGTCCAATGCCAAAGCGGTGATTGAATGGTGTTGGGCCAGGCGAGAAAAAATTCTCTTCTTTCCGGACGAACATTTGGGGCGGAATACGGCGAATAGGATGGGGATTCCGCGCGAACAGATGATCGTGTGGGACCCCTATCAACCCAACGGCGGGAATACCAGAGATGCCATCAAGCGAGCTACCTTGATCCTGTGGAAGGGGCATTGTAGCGTCCATCAAATGTTTCAACCGGTCCATGTCGATCACTTTCGCAAGCAGTACCCTGACGGCAAGGTCATCGTGCACCCAGAATGTCACGAGGATGTGGTCAACAAGGCCGATCTCATCGGATCGACAGAATTCATCATCCGCACCGTGACGGCTGCGCCTGCCGGTACGACGTGGGCAGTCGGGACAGAGTTGAATCTGGTGAATCGATTGAAACACGAACTCACTGACAAGAAAGTCTTCTTTTTGTCCTCTACGGTTTGTCAGTGCGCCACGATGTTTCGGATCGATGCGGCGCACCTGTGCTGGGCTATGGAGAATCTGGCAGATGGTCACGTCGTCAACCGCATCGTGGTGCCGGAGGACGATAAGCAGTGGGCAAAGGTCGCACTCGACCGTATGATGGCAGTGAGTTAGGGCTGGTACCTACCCCCTTCCTTCCGGTATATTCCCTCGATTCTGTATGATGACGTGGTGAGTGTTCGGGTGTTCTATGTCTACCGATTACAAGTCAACGCTCAATCTTCCCAAAACTGATTTCCCGATGAAGGCGAATTTGCCTCAGCGGGAACCGGAGATGCTTGCTTGGTGGGACCAGCAGAAGCTCTATGAGCAGATCCAGGCCATGGGGAAGGGACGGCCACGGTATGTGCTGCATGATGGTCCACCTTATGCCAACGGCCGTATCCATATCGGACATGCCCTAAACAAGGTGCTCAAGGACATCATCGTCAAGTCAAAGACGATGACAGGCTTTCATGCGCCCTACGTGCCCGGGTGGGATTGTCACGGGTTGCCGATTGAGCATCAAGTCATGAAGGAGCTTGGGGACAGGAAGAGGGACTTAGACGTGTCGGCGATCCGTAGGCTTTGTCGTGAGTATGCCGAGCGATTCGTCGGCATTCAGCGAGACGAGTTCAAGCGGCTTGGGGTGTTAGGAGAATGGGATCAGCCGTACCTGACGATGACTCCCGGCTACGAAGCGACGATCGTTCGAGAGTTCGGAAAGTTTGTTGAACGTGGTGGCGTCTACAAGGGCCTCAAACCGGTGCTTTGGTGCACGCATGATCAAACGGCGCTGGCGGAGGCTGAGGTTGAATACGACAACCATACGTCGCCATCGATCTATGTGAAATTTCCGATCGTGACCTCACCAGAAGTTCTCGCCAAGACCTTTCCCGGCATGTCATTTCCGGATAGGGTCAAGCTTGTGTCCATCGTCATCTGGACGACGACGCCTTGGACTCTGCCAGCCAATCAGGCGGTCTGCATCCATCAGGATTTTGAGTATGCCTTTGTTCACGTCGGCGACGAATTGCTGATCATGGCGGAGAAGCTCGTGGACAAAGTCGCCAAGGCCTGCGCACTCGAAGATTACAGGGTGGTGGGAGTCAAGAAAGGTGGAGAGGGGTTTGAAGGATTAGAAACCCAGCGGCCGTTGTCTACCGGCTTGTCGCCGATCTTACTTGGAGATTTCGTGACGCTTGAGCAGGGAACCGGCTGCGTGCATATTGCGCCGGGGCACGGGATGGAGGACTACATCCTCGTGCTTGATCACAATGCCAAGGCGTTGCCTGGTGAACGGCTCGAGATCCTGGCTCCGGTCGACAATGCAGGGCGCTTTACTCCGATCGTGAAGGAGTTCGCCGGCCAACAGGTCTTGAAGGCCAATCCGAAGATTGTCGACTATCTCCAATCGAATGGGCGGTTGCTGGGGCACGGGTCATTAAACCATTCGTATCCGCATTGCTGGCGGTGCAAGAATCCGGTGATCTTTCGTGCAACGGAACAGTGGTTTGTCTCGATGGAGACGAATGACTTGCGGAGAGAAGCATTGGCCGAGATCGAGCGAGTGCGATGGATTCCGAGCTACGGCCGTGATCG
>JAHBWR010000165.1 GCA_019636875.1 Nitrospira sp. | reverse complement strand
GCCGATCCCGGCTGCTCCTTGACTTCATCCTTGTAGTCACCGTTTTTCAGTGCATGTTCTTTAAAAAATCCGTAGGTCCCCGATGCGGAATTCCGGCCGTAGATGCTGATGGGCGAGCTGGCCAAGTCATCCGTGACGCCCACCTGGCCCCAGCGTTCGATACTCTGTGCGGCACCCCGACGACGCGTTTTGGAAAAGACGGCATCGACCTGCGCCATCGTCATCCCTTGAATCGGATTATCCCTATGCACATACACTGCGAGTGCATCGATAGCGACTGGGAAAGCCGTGGGTTTGTACTTGTATTTGCGCTCAAACGCATCGATTTCTGTCGACTTCATTGGTCGGGACATGGGACCCAACTGTGCGGTCCCTTCAATCAAGGCCGGTGGTGCCGTACTGGACCCTTTCCCTTCAATTTGAATTTTTACACCAGGGTATTGTTTACGAAAGCCCTCAGCCCAGAGCGTCATGAGGTTGTTGAGCGTGTCGGAACCGATACTGTTGAGGTTTCCGGAAACCCCGCTTATCCTAACATATCCCTTCAGCGCGGGATCCAACTGGGCAACCTCCTCAGCCAACACCTGTGTCGACATGAGGAGACTCCCGAGGCCAACCAGGACAGAGGATGCGAATCCTAATCGTTTGAAAAGCACATTCGTACGATTTGTCATATCCAGTCCCTTCTTTTAAACGACTTATACCTATCATGCTGTCGTGCATTCGATGTTACGGTCATGTTACAGGTGTGTTAACTTCTTATGACCAGTCAATGTTTCACACTGATCAATCTCGCCTTCCGCTCTAGAAGGACACATCCCACTGGAGCCTGACTCGATCTATCGGAGTAAACCCTGGCTGAGTCAGGTGGGAGTAGTCAACGGTGATCTTGTTTCGATGCCCAGCGAAGTACCAGTTGGCCGCTACTGAATGCTCTCGAATGACGTCACTGCGGACCGCCTCATTCGGATCAACAAACGCATAGCGGTAGGCGAATTCCAGAGGACGCGGAATGATGTCGAGCATGGCGTGTGGAAAATACCCCACCTGAACGTAAGCACCGTAACTGGTAGTCTTGACCTGGTTGGTGGCCGCTACATTGGTCACATGCTTCACATGGAACTCTTCCTGGATCGACAGACCGTTCCATTTGAAGACAAAATCCTGGTTTCCCTGATCGATGACAAATTGACCGTCTACAACACCAACGTCTCTTATGTTGGTCGGGAACGTAATTCGGTCCGCACGGTTGTGGGCTCCGGCAAAGCCAATGGCACCGATCGGCAAGGGCGAGTATCCAACATCAGACTGGGAGAACGGCACGTCGCGTCCCAGAAAATTCCATTGAATTCGACCCAAATACAGCATTTTCTTGTCGTCGTTCTGATTTTGGTTAATCCCCGTACCGCTGAACACTCCGATGTGATACACGAGATTGGCATAGGTATTCTCGAAGAGATTCCCCGTCAAACGAGCACCAATTTGCCGATCCAGCGTGAACGGTGAATTCACGATTGAGCGATCGACAAACTGCTGAGCCCCGGATGAATCGACCCGCTCTCGGTTGTATTCGACTTTCCATTGCCCTACTCGCAAAGTCGCCCACTTAAACTTGGCGACATCTACTCGGTAATCAAGCATCGTATTGCTCACCCAATCGTACTCGACGTAGTACTTGAGCCAGGGCACAAAACCGTGCCCTCCGACCTTGATGCGGGCACGCCGAACGCGGAATGAGCTGACGTCATGGCTGTCGAACGCCGCCGGATTGGATGCTCGGACGCTGTCACTGTCCTGCGGAAAGGAATAACGGAACTGGAATCGATTTTGAATCAACATATTAAATTTTCCATCTCGCGTTTCGAGATGGAATCCGTCCTTATAACGCATGCTGATCGGGAATTGCTGATCCAGCTTACTGCTCTGCTCTTCAGCCGCTTTTTCGGCATCAGCCTTTGCTCTGACCCACTCTTCTTTGGTGATTTGTCCCTTTTCATACAGAATGTCTGCCAGATCATGAGCTGCTTGGGCGCCGCTGGCGCCGAAGACCAGCTCAAGCCCTACTAGGCCCATAATCATTGCCAACCACAATCGCCTCATCGAATACCTCCCTCCAGTTAATCCTGTTACGAAAACGGGGGGAGATATAGAGGACGAGCGTTAAGCTAGTGCTACGGAGTTGTTACCGTATTGTTAAATCATCAATGATCATCTGCGAGAGTGAGAAAAGATGGTCTTGTTCTGTGTGGCATAGCTAAGGAACTTTACTCCAGTCATTTGAGAGAGGTAATGTAGCAGGTACATTGTAAACCAAAGGTTATAAAGATGAAGAATTCTGGATTGGTCGTTCTTTTGGGGATTGTGCTCTTATTCGGTTTTACCGCCTGCCAGGGGCGACCGGTGCTCACCGAATCTATTTACCAGGATCAATCCCTGATCGTTCGATTGGCGGTGGACCAAACTATTGGCAGTGGCCATTCTCACCCTGCCACGATGACCACTCAAGAGATGACCACCGTTTTAGCCGGTATGATCATCGAAGAACCCAGCCGTGTCCTACCTCCCTTGCCTCTTCCTGGCCAGAGGAACGAGCCTCCACTGCACCCTGCATTCACTGCCGCAGAAATCGACCTCCTCGCTCCTCTCCTGGTCAAGGGTTTGAACTCTGCCAAGCCCGAAGAAATCGTTACGTTTTACTGGATTAGTCAACAGCCGCTATCGAACGACCAGGTGACGTCTGGCGGAATCTTTGTCGAGGGCGACGAGCTGCATTTCATACTCGGCAACTATCGTTCGCCTACTCGTTACCCTCCAGATGCGGAGACCATACAATCTCTTGATGGTCGTTCGACTCCCTTGCAGCCCCTTGTGCCCCAAGAGGCTTCGCTGACCTTCAACCCAGCAACTGCGCTGGTACCCTCTGAGCAAGGGGTATTAAAGAATCCGTTCCGTGCCAAACGGCGTGAGATCGCCGTGCTCTTGAAGCAACTTACATCGAACAGGCTAGACGCAGTTCCCAATTCACACTAGGAGGCTGTCTCCATTCCAGACCACAACCAGACCGAGCCTTCATTATGGTCGATCGGTATTGTTGCCGCCATTATTTTCATCGCCCCTCTTGTGTTGTATTCCCTCGCGCCGACCGGGCCACTGCGCGAGGGAGACACAGTATTTTCAAACGGGGAGCAGCGGGTACGGATCAGCAAGCTCGCTGATGTCACAAGAGGCCGGAATGATGAAGCCTGCGTATTGGATCCAGACAGTCCCCTGATGATCGTTCAGCTCTCAGAGACTGAGGCGAACGACTCATTTATCGCCCAAGTCCAGGGGAATCCCTCACATGAGTGGCCGTTTTGTCCGGCTCTCATCGAGGTGGTCGTGAAACCCTTTCAGGTCTTCCAAAAACCCGGCCTGTTCAGTGGGATACAGAGTCTACTGATTCGATAGTTCGGCACATGACTTTGGAGGGCACTACACCTTCAGTCGTGCGACAAATTGTTTTCTGAACTTCGCGACCTTCGGGCTGACGACGACCTGGCAATAGCCTTGTAGCGGATTCCGTGCAAAGTACTCCTGATGATAGGACTCCGCCTCATACCACCTCGAGGCCGGAGCAACTTGCGTGACGATAGGTGCATCGTACAGCTTTTCGTCGGTGAGCCTCTTGATCATCGCCTCCGCTGTCTGCCGCTGGGCCTGGCTGCTGCAAAAGATCGCAGAGCGGTATTGAGTTCCCCTGTCGTTTCCCTGACGATTCAGCGTGGTGGGATCGTGAATGGCGAAAAAGATTTCGAGGAGCGCTTGGTATGAAATCACCCGCGGATCAAAGGTAATTCGCACTGCTTCCGCATGCTCAGTCTGACCTCCACACACCGCATCGTACGTGGGATTTTCTACAGTGCCCCCGATGTAGCCGGATTCAACGGATTCCACGCCAACGACTTGATCATAAACCGCTTCAAGGCACCAGAAGCAGCCTCCGGCGAGAATAGCGACTTCTTTCTCAGATGCTGTTGTTGGTGAGTGTTCTCCCATGGTGCGGCGTGTCGGTTGAACGAAAATGTCGCTTTCAGTGGACGAAGCCAGCTAATCTTCCTCTTCCTCCTCGATATCCTCAATTCCTTCGTAGCTCATCTCCGGGAATGATGCTGAGGCCTTTTCACAGGCCGTCTCTACCATCTCTTCTGCATCTTCTGCAGAATCAGCATCGACCAAGAACTTCACAGTAATCGCGTACCTCTGTTCCACCCCCTGACTCCTTTCTCTGTAGTCTCCTCATATATCTATGCTTCAACTAGCACCCAGTTTGTACTTTGTGACAGTTGTGGTGGCCGTGTCAACCGTGTTTGATTCAACCTCGGTTCAAGATTTATAGAAACGGACGGAGAGCGTTC
>JAHBWR010000164.1 GCA_019636875.1 Nitrospira sp. | reverse complement strand
GCGCAGACCATCGCGAGCGCTGCCTCATTCCCTTCGAAATCCGGAATCAACACTTCGATCGTGCAGCTAGGGTTCACCTGTCTCGTCTGTCTGATCGTTTCGGCAAAGACTGAGGCTCCACCGTCCGGCAGCTCGTCGCGATTCACCGAGGTAATCACAGCATGGCGTAAACCAAGTGCACGCACCGCTTCGGCAAGTCGACTAGGTTCTTTCTCATCGACTGGGAGCGGCCTCCCCGTCTCTACCGAACAGTAGTGGCATCTGCGAGTACAGATATCGCCCAGGATCAAGAATGTCGCTGTCCGGGCATTCCAACATTCCCACCGATTGGGGCAACGAGCCTCTTCGCAGATGGTGTGCAGACCAAGCCGTTCGAGGGTGTCTTTGATCTCAAGATAGTCAGGACCGGTTTTCGCATTAACCTTAAACCAGGATGGAAGTCGAGGCCGGGCATTGATAGATGATTGCGCGGTCACAGACGAAGGAGTTCGGAGCTGGTCCAACGGGACAAAATTCATGGCTGGGATCCATCTGAGGGGTCGGTCCGAAACCAACTCATGACTTTCGCCCAAAGACCTGTTTGAGACGGCTCTGGTTGTGGGGGGTCAGGGTATTCCACCCAGAGTTCTTGAGAACCAAGATACACACCGTCACGATAACTCATCTGGGTTTTGAGCTGCCGATACCCTTGTGACTGCAGGGTGTGGATCAAGATGATCAGCGCTTCTTGTTGGCTGGGATGGGCCTCGGTCAGGATCCGAAGGGTCTCGTATCGAAGGATGGCCCGGTACCCTTCCCCAACCGGCTCAAACTCAACCGGCCTGCTGAACCCTCGTACCCGATCATCCAACCCAGCGAGTTGATGTTTGTCGAGCCCCATCTACCCCCACGGTTCATGCAAGTGCTCGAAAGACAGCAACAAGATCACTGAGTGCGATCGTCTTATGCTGGAGCACCGTTCGCTCCGCCTGAATCCGTTCGCGTGTTGTTGCGTCGATCACACCCGATTTCATACAATCCACCCCGAGCGTCAGAATCCGATCACACTCATCAGCCAGTTTCCTTTTCACCACCGGATTGACCGACAGAATCTCCATAAGCTGCCCACGCGTCTCATCAAGGTGCCCCTGCAGCTCGGAATCTGGATAGCTCTTCCGAGCTGCTTCATCGGAACATCGATCGAGGTACTGTGCCAAAAACACGTACAGACGCACAAGGGCAGCTGCGACATCCGTCTGATCCTTTGAGGAAACAGCCATTACTCTTTTTCCTTCCCCCACTCGGTCACCATCTACAGCAACACCTTCACGTCATCGCCTTCAACCTTAACCTGATACGCCTCAACTTTGGCGGAAGGGTTATTCTGGCATGCCCCGGTGGTGACGTTAAATCGCCATCCATGCCAAGGGCAGGTCACGATGTCGCCTTCCAACTCTCCCTCTCCTAGCGGACCCTCTCGATGGCAACAAGTATTGTTAATGGCATGGACTGTCCCATCCACGTTGAAGACAGCAAGCGTCTTGCCATTCGCTTCTGCCACGATCCCGTGTCCTGGTTTTATATCCGCCATAGCGGCAACTCGCACAAACTCTGCCATCCCCATCCTCCAAATTGAAATCTGTTAATTCTGGTTGAACGGCTGCTTGATCTTCTTGAGCAGACTGTCAATGGACGGACCTTCTTTTCCAGATTGACCTAAAGCTTCCGACATCTTCTTCGCAATATCTCGAAACGCGACGGCTTGCGGAGATTCAGGATTCGCCACAACAATGGGATGCCCTGTATCTCCGCCATCTCTGATGGCCGGATCAATCGGGATCCGTCCGAGGAACGGCACGCCAACTTTCGCGGCCGCCCGCTCCCCTCCGCCATGCGAAAAAATCTCCGTCCGTTCACCGCAGTGGCCACAGACAAAGAAACTCATGTTCTCGACGATACCCAACAGAGGGACGTTCACCTTCTTGAACATGGCCATGCCCTTGCGCACGTCGTAGAGCGCGACTTCCTGTGGAGTGGTCACGGTAATCGCCCCGGCCAACGGAACCATCTGCGACAAGGACAGCTGCACATCGCCGGTTCCAGGAGGCAGATCAATCAGCAGATAGTCCAAGTCTCCCCATAAGACGTCGCGGAAAAAGGCCTGCAAATACTGGTGAACCATCGGGCCGCGCCAGACAAGTGGAGCTTCTTCCGGGACCAGAAAGGCCATGGAAATGAGCTTCACCCCATAGTTTTCAACAGGAAGAATTTTTCCGTCCTTCTGTTCCGGACCGGTTGTGCTTCCCATCATCATGGGAATGTTCGGCCCATAGAGATCGGCATCCAACAACCCAACTTTTGCACCGGCTAAAGCCAAGGCGCAGGCGAGATTGGCTGCCACGGTAGACTTGCCGACTCCACCCTTCCCGCTGCTGATCGCAATGACATGCTTGACTCCGGGAATCAATTTATCTTGCGCCTGAGGCTGCTGAGCCCCATGGCTATGGTCATCAGCCATAGTCGTTCTCCCCTCCGATGAGACTCAACCAGCATTGTCTGTTGAGACGATGCGAGTCGGTCAGGATGATAATCAATACGCTCAATCATAGCGATGCCACGAGCGAAATGATATGGGCCGGTCGGGCCATGGAACCGCATGGTTCAACCGGGGAACATGCGTTGAGGGTCAAAACACCGACGAGTCGAGGCGGCGCAAGTTGGTGGCCAGACCTGCCAGTGAGAGTGCGTAGATGATCCACTTGGAGGGGTCGAAGTTGTACCACTCCGGGCCGTTCCGGTAGTCTCGGGCGTACGTGTGGTGATAATTGTGATAGCCCTCGCCGAAGCTGATGAAGGAGATCAACCAGCTGTCTCGGCTACTGTCCTGCGTCCCGTGGGGCTGGCTGCCGATCATATGACAGAGGGAGTTGATGGTGAACGTGGAATTGAGCACCATGAACATCCGTAAGAGGCCGCCCATAAGGAGGCCACTGATGCCACCCAGCAGAGTACCGTGCCACCAAAACCCGACAAGAAATGGGATGACCAGACCAGAGCCGACGATTAGCCAGTAGTGCTGGTGTTGCCAGAGAATCACTGGATCGCGGCGCAGCCGGACTTCGTATTTACTGAGGCGATGCGGCGTCTTATAGAAGAGCCAGCCGCAGTGGCTGTGCCAGAATCCTCTGGTCGCATTGTAGGGATCTTCGTCCGTGTCCGTACGGGCATGGTGACGGATATGGTCCGCGCCCCAAACCAACGCTGAGTTTTGTAAGGCCCATCCGCCGGCGATCAACGCCAGCCGCTTGACCCAATCCGGGCAATGGAAGCTTTGATGCGCTACTAGCCGATGATAACCAACTGTGATACCCATCCCCGTCGCGATGTACATGACGACAAAATGGACCCAGTCAAACAGCGTATAGCCGATCGCGTAGCCATAGAGGGGAACGCCGATAATCGTAATGGCGGCGAGGGCACAGAAGAGGAGACAGGTGCCGTAAGAAAACCCTGAAGTGAGGGGCTGGGCGATCCGTACCGTCTTGGCCATGTGTCCTCTGGCTGATACCCAAGCTGAGGTCCACCATGGCAAACCGGCTCCGGTGAACGTGTTGCGGGCTCCGCACTGTAGCGAAACCGGCAAGCGTTTTCAACCGATATGTGCGCATGTTTGACTCCCTAGGACTGCGTGCGATGGTGGTTGGGAGTATACTTACAATAGAAGACAAGATGACCGTCCGGAGGAGGTATGGCGACCAATCCGACAGAACTCGAACCAGAGATACTCCGAATCGGACAACAACTGGCCCAGTTATCCGCAGGTCTATCGCCCTCCATCTTCGATACTCGCTGGTGGTCTCATTCCGCCATTAACCTGGCGATGAAGGATCCATCATTTAAGACGCGCTTGTTCCACTTCATCGATGTCCTGCCCGTGATCGAGAGCGATGAACGAGTGGTCTCACTCGCCGAGGAGTACTTTGGTCGAGAGAGCAGTGAGCTGTTCGGACTGCAATGGGGTCTCAGGGCGCTGACGGCAACCGGAATCGGCGCTCGCCTGACCGGCAAATCCATCAGAAAACAGATCGAACAGATGGCCAAGGCTTTTATCGCCGGGGCATCGGTGCAAGATTCGGTTCCGGTCTTGTCGAAGTTGTGGAGCGATGGACGAGCCTGGTCTGTCGATCTCCTCGGTGAAGCCACGATCAGCGAGCGGGAGGCTGATCACTACCAAGATCAGTGTTTGACGGCATTGACTGAACTTGAACAGGCCTCCAAGAGTTGGCATCCCTCCCCATTGCTTCAACAAGACCACTTGGGGCCGATCCCTCGCGTGCAGCTCTCATTGAAGATTTCAGCCCTGTCATCGCGGCTGGACCCGATCGACCCCGAGGAGAGTTATGAGTCGATCGCTGCGCGTCTCCGTCCCCTAGTGGATCTTGCCCAGTTGCTCCCAGCAGGGTTGATATTCGACATGGAGCAGGCTGAGACAAAAGACTTGATCCTACATATCTTCAAGCAACTCTTCACAGAGCCGGCCTATC
>JAHBWR010000163.1 GCA_019636875.1 Nitrospira sp. | reverse complement strand
GAACCACGTCATCGCACAGCTGGGTCCACTGCGTCTGGGTCATCATCTTTTCACGCTTTCGTCGTTCTCTGCGCGGCCCACGCCGGCGGCCCTACTCTCAGTTCGTGATAGTCCATCTTATCACGTCTTATGAGCACTGCACGTGCCACGCGAAAGGAGCCGCGTTCTTAGTCTGGCAATTGATAGATCTTCCAGTGGTGGCCATTGACTATCCCGATGATTCCCAGGCGTCCATGAGGATCCCCGAACGAAATGAGGTTCTCCTTGTTCTCATTTTTTAGGAATCGCTTGTAATACCCCTGCAACATACTCGTGGCCGAGGTCCGCACGGGCTCTACCTTAATGAGTCGTTCCATGAAGACGGCAACACAAGGAGGCCCTGTCACGTCGGGATCATCAATGGTCATGTGCGGATCATATTCCCCCGGCAGACCTGTAACGTCGAGGGCCGTCCATATCTTGGGGCCGTGTGACTCAAAGTATCTCCACACATCGCCGGCAAGGACCCCGGCCAGACGTGTAATCAACGCCAAGTCATTTTGTGCGCGCCCCTTAAACGACACAAGCTCCGCCACATTTCGATATCTTTGGGTGTCAGATTGGCGGGCGATGTGTTCATCAAACGATGCCTTGATTTGATCCAGATCTGTGCGACGATCCCAATAGATGTCTACGGCATACTCATTCGTCGCCGCATGGGCTGCGATACAGGAGGCCATGTAGGCGATGAACGAATCGAAGGGAACAAATCGTTCGCCTCTTGGAGAGGACCGTTCTTTATACTCCCTCCCATAAGCCAAGGCCGCGTCTTTTGTTCGTCTGCCCTCATGAATCATGCAGGCGCCATGAGCATAGAACGCGAACAGATGTATGGAGAGACTCGTACGATTCAGCGTCTGGATGAACAGCTCCCTGGCTGCCTCGTTTTGAAGCACATCCTTGTATTTATAATCCTCTTTACCAACAATTGAGCCGAGGTGTTTCGAAATCCGGGCTAATTCTGGAGCCTGTTCCAATGGAAACAGAACTGCTCCCACTCCAAAGCCAGATTCCTCGGTTGACTGTGGGCGATTGCTGGTTCCGGTTTCATCAAAGACAGCGATGTATTTCTTCATGTTCTATCCAATTTGATCAACCAGTGCACAGCTGGGGCTGTCGCAGAATCGACGCGCATGTTACGCACCGCAATGAAGGTCGCGCATTTATCTCAAATGGCTTGAAGAGCATCGTGGTACTGGCACAGTGTTTGGAGTCGAGCAGAGATTCTGACAGCAAACTCTCATGCCGCCAAGTAGCTAAACGTCCTACTGTTTGCCGTGTATCAGCCCTGGTCTGAGACCAGAAGCTCTTCCTTCGCGATATCTACTTGGTTGGGGCTTGCAGGATTATTGGACAAAGAAGCAGAACCATGACGCGCGAACCTCAATTCAAGACAAGGCATGGGAACATCAAACGTCTCAATTGACCTTCCTTGTAACTACGAGGGCGTCAATCGGGCGGAAGACGAAATCTCACTTTACAAACAGTAGCGCAGACGTCAACATTTGTTGCGGCACAGTGAGCGTCCGAGAGCTAGTGAACAGCCACCAACCTCAGTCATTATGCATTGGAAAAGCCATGAATCTTAACATCCAGGCGTTTGTGCTGTTTCTCACTCTGACGGTTGGTGCCGCCCTTCTTCAAGGGCCCATTGCTGTCAAGGCCAACGACTCAACTACCACACATGTCAACGAGACAAGCGAGCGAGGGGACACTATTGCCCCCAACAATAGCTGTGTCCAATCGATAACGACCGACCTAGTTCAGAAGCTGAAGCCCATATCTAGCGTTGCCATTGCGCCAGACGAACCGAGTGATGCGGCCAACTCTGAAGTGCTTCGATACCTCAACGACATGACAGCAAAGATTGCTGCATCTCCTGCCTTGACCAGGCGTTCGTACGATGGGAAAGACAAACAGGTGGTTATTAGCTTCAGAGTTCATGCACGAGGCGAATTATCTGATGTGAGGCTAGAGAGGACGTCAAGTCCTACCAATAAAATCCTCGATCCGTACGACCTCTCCGCTAAGGGCGCAGTAGAGCAAGCGGCTCCGTTTTCAGCATTTCCATCCGACATTAGTACGAGATGGCTGGATGCCACAGCAACGATTTCATACCCCAGCCGGGAATCACTCGTAGAAGAGCAACACGCGAAGGTGCGTGCTTACAGCATCTGCAAAGACCTTGCTCATATTGGCCTGTCTATTTACACAATGAAAGACAACGCAGCAGATTTAGAGAAACTCGAGGCCCTAGCTGATCAACTGCAAAAGTATAAACAAGAGTTGGGGGACGAATTTGAGGTCTCCAGACTTCAGGGCAACCTAACCGACAAGACGACAGAAATCAAAAAACAGATCGCACGCATTTCCAAACTGAACAAATTCGACACCGATTGTGAGAATAAACTGCACAAGGAACATTTTCCGTCACACCTTCGTGACGAACCGGTGAATTCTTCGCATCCAGACACCAGCACACTGGGGCGTGCATTCTGCACGGCTATTAACGGTGGTGGAACGGTCGAGTTTCTTGTGATGAATGAGAGAAGTCCAACCGTCGGGATTGCTGTCAAAACAAGAAAGCGACGTTTCGTTGTGATTCTTCAGAAGAAAATGACTGGGGATTTGACCGAGGAATGGAGAGCCGTTGAGGTTCAGACTCCCTCTGATCGAAAAGCAATCCCTTTTCTCCTAGGGAATTCGTTCATGGCGAGCTTTCCGGAAATGGTTCAAGATGAATAGTACTCAGCAAACGAAAGTATCGACATACGGGGGGATATGGTTTGTCCGCCGAATTAGGCCCTCTCGCACAGTCGCACAAAAGCCTGTCTCGAATCCTATGGAGGATGAACACCTATTCCAATGCCAAAATCGTTACTTCTTGACTTGTTTTCGGCCACGCAGTAGAAAAGCGAAACTTCCATCACTGAGAGGATAACAGCATGGCAAAAGCGATGACGAAGGCCGGAATTGCGGAGTACCTCGCGGAAAAATCTCACCTGACAAAAAAAGCCGCCACGCAGATCCTCGATGACTTGGCCGCGCTGGCCTATAAAGAAAGTAAGAACGGGTTTAAGCTGCCGGGCTTAGGCATGTTGGTTCTCAAGAATCGGAAGGCCAGAATGGGGCGCAATCCCCAGACGGGCGAAGCCATCAAGATTCCTGCCAAGCGTGTCGTGAAGTTCCGAATCGCGAAAGCCGCGAAGGATGCCATTCTCGGGAAAAAATAACTTCGCGATCCCTCATTCGCATAAAGCACCTCGAACATTTCTTTCCGACTCACCTGGACCGCCATCTAGTCTTCAATGCTAGATGGCGGCATTTCCTGCTCAGCGATCGGATACCTCTCCAAGCTGGGATGACTCAGCACCATTGTATCGAGTGAGATACACTCGTCACTCATAGTTTTTCATAATGCGCTGAATTTCTAACGTGTTCATCCGCGCAGAAGCGGCATGGTCCATGCTTCATTCACTGTTCAGTAGCTCGTGGGACATGACCCATGATTCCCCTTATTCATCGTGAGGAACAGCCATGATAATACTCTTCGCACTCTTGTACGTGATTGTGACGACTTCAGAGGTCGGTGCCTGGGGAGAAGAAGGCCACCGAGGGATTGCCGAGGCTGTACAAGGACACCTCACCGCATCGACGGCAAAATCCATCGCGAAGATTGTAGGGACGGGAAACGACCTTCCACCGGGGACTCTGGCGCGTCTCTCCGTCTGGCCGGACCAGATTCGTGCGTTGACGAAGAACCCGCATGCCACGATCCCGGGATTTTCACCAGCTGAGATGGAGGAAGCCAAGCAGTTCGTCGCCACCCATCCGGACAACACCAATTGGCACTTCGTAGATCTGCCGCCGGGGGTTGCGCACTACCCAGACCTGGCGCATCCGGATCCCGCGGATCCCGCCCTGCCGTTTACCAATACCACGGACGTGGTGCACATGATCCATCAGAGTGTGGACATTCTCGAAGGCCGCACCGACTCAGCCACCTTCACGAAGCTTCAAGCCCTTCGTTGGCTGCTGCACCTGAGCGAAGATATCCATCAGCCCCTGCATGTAGCCTCTGGCTATTACTCAACGGCGGCCGACACGCTCTCCCATCCCACGATGCTGACGGACCCCAGCGAGGTCACCAAGCAGCACGGCAAGAACGATCGAGGCGGAAATGTGTTGCTGTTCCTCGCTGACCCCACCTGCCCAACGAAACCGACGCATGAAAACCTGCACGCCATTTGGGATGACTGCCTGGTGGATGTCGTGGGGGGAGCCAACGGCTGTGTGAGCAAGACGACCGACAAAACAGTAGCGAGAGTGGCAGATCATCTAAAAACGCGTATGCAAGACCCTGCCTCTCAGGCCTTTCGGCTGCAGGGCGACTACCACCACTGGCCGGAACAATGGGCCACCGATTCCGTGCATGTAGCCGCGGCGGGAATCTTTCCCGCTGAACTCGACTCCGGCTGTGTGATTCTCGACTCCAAACGGCCCCACCC
>JAHBWR010000162.1 GCA_019636875.1 Nitrospira sp. | reverse complement strand
TCCTGATGCTTGCTCCGGAACTTGAAAAAGAGGAAAATAGCGGCATGTCACCTTTCGCTCTCAAAGAAATCCTCAAGTTGAGCGTATCCGAACGAGTTCAGCTTGCGGAGGAGATCTGGGATAGTATTGCTGCCGATCAGGAGTCCTTTCCCGTGACAGACGCGCAGAAGCGCGTGTTGGACCTCCGCCGCGAAGCACATTCTCACGATCCCAGCTCAACTCGCTCCTGGGAAGAAATTTGCGCTGATCTGGATCGGAATGGATGAGTATCCAGATTCGCTTCCGCCGTGAAGCTGAAGCGGAAGTCATCGATGCACTCTCTTGGTATCGTGCGCGCGGTCTTGGCCTAGCCGGAGAGTTTCGTAAGTCCCTCGATTCCTGCCTCAAAAACATTCAAAGCTTTCCCGAAAGTCATCCCATAGTCCATCGAGATATTAGGCGTGCGCTCATGAAGAGGTTTCCTTACGGTGTGTTCTATGTCAGAGAAGGGGACATGGTTACCGTTCTTGCCTGTTTTCACGCCAAACGTGATCCGGTGATCTGGAAAGAGCGGGCGCAATGAATTCTGATTCGACTTTTACAGTTCTCGACAAGGAGGCTAAATCTCCGATCGAGGTCTTGCCTCGTGATGAAGGGCGGGAACACCTGCTCGCGATTGCGGACCTTCTTGCCAAGGTGATGGATACGACGGTCAGGGTTCCAGGCACGTCCTGGTACATTGGGCTGGATCCACTGTTGGGGCTCATTCCAGGGATCGGCGACGCACTGGCCAATCTCATCGGCACGGTCATTCTTGGATTGGGGGCGCGGTTACAAGTTCCACGAATCGTGCTGGCCCGTATGAGCCTTAATCTCCTGATCAATGGAACGGTCGGCGCAGTTCCGATTTTCGGAGATCTTTTCTCGGTCTGGTTTCGGAGTCACGCGAGGAATGCCGCGCTGCTTCGTGAGGCTGCTATGAAGCCGGATCGTGAGACCCACGCTGATTGGTTCTACGTGGGCGGAATCATCGGAGGAACGGTAGGGCTTTTATTGCTCGCAATCGCCCTTATGATCTGGCTCGTTTATAAACTATTGTTGTTGGTCTCAAGCGGATAGGGAAAAGGGGAGTGGAGTGTGGTATAGATCGAATCTTTCCAGACAGCAAACTTGGCCGATAGCTGCTTTGTCATATTTCTATGGAACGAGAAGTTAAAACCTATGTGCTGAAACGGCCGACTGAGGAGGCCGTTCCGCGGAAGTTGTCGATCAACTATGCGGCAGCGCTGAATCCCCAACAGTTGGCTGCGGCGACGGCGGGCGACGGCCCGTCGCTGGTCATTGCCGGTGCGGGAAGCGGTAAGACACGAACGTTAGTTTATCGCGTGGCCTACCTGATCGACTCCGGAGTCGATCCTTCGAACATTCTCTTGCTGACCTTCACGCGGAAGTCAGCACAAGAGATGCTGGAACGGGCCGGTGATTTGATCGGGACGAGTAGCCAGCGAGTCTGTGGCGGGACATTCCATTCAGTGGCGAATCTGCTCCTGCGGCGATATGGTCGATCGATCGGCATCGAGCCTGGGTTCACGATCTTGGATCGTGGCGATGCAGAGGATTTGATCGCGCTCGTGCGTTCGCAACTGGGGCTCAACGAAAAAGATAGGCGATTCCCCCGCAAGGGAACGATCATGGAAATGATCAGCAAGAGCGCGAATACCCTGCGGAGTCTCGATGAGATCATCCTGGAAGAGTTCAGCCATTTTGCCGACCACTCGGAGGACCTCGGACGACTTCAAAAGGCGTATGAGGCGGCAAAGCGTCAAAAGCAGCTCTTGGACTACGATGATCTGCTGGTCATGCTGCGGCAACTGCTCTTGTTTGACGAGGCGGCGCGCACGAACATTTCACGTCAGTATCGCTACATCCTTGTGGACGAGTATCAAGATACGAATCGGCTGCAGGCGGAGGTCATCCGTCAACTAGCAGCGACACATCAGAATGTGATGGTGGTGGGTGACGACTCGCAATCCATCTACGCATTCCGTGGGGCGACGTTCAAAAACATCATGGAGTTCCCGCAGCTGTTCCCCGGCACGACGGTCTATAAGCTGGAAGAGAACTACCGTAGTACACAGCCGATCTTGAATCTCGCGAACTGCATCATCGAGGAGGCGACGGAAAAGTATTCGAAGCGGCTGTTTACGAGGAAAATCGATGGGCCGTTGCCGTCGCTGGTCGAAGCGGCGGGGGAAAACGCACAGTCACGATTCATCGCACAGAAGATTCTTGAACTTCGGGAAGAAGGGGTGCCGCTGGATGAGGTGGCGGTCCTGTTTCGCTCGAGTTTCCATTCGTTTGATCTGGAAATCGAACTCTCACGCAAGGGGCTCCCCTTTCTTAAACGCGGTGGAGTGAAATTTATCGAGACTGCCCATGTCAAAGATCTGCTGGCGCATGTGCGCGTCGTTTCAAACCCACTCGATACCGTCAGCTGGCACCGCGTCCTGATGTTGGTCGAAGGGGTGGGGCCGAAGAAGGCTCAGGACTTGCTCGCCGCCATTATGAAAACGGATCGACCGTACGATATGTTGCGTGGGGTGAGCGGGCGATCTGGGCCGGGACTCAAGAACCTAGCGAATACATTAGAGAGCTTGGCCGGGACAGAAGATCGGCAGCCTGAACATCAAGTAAGCCATATCTATGAGTATTACCTTCCGATCTTGAAGGACCAGTACGACGATTACCCGAAGCGCACAAGAGACCTGGACCATCTCCATACGATTGCCGAGGGGTACCATGGTATCGACGAGTTTCTGGCCGACTTGGCGCTGGAGCCGCCCGACGGTAGTGCGGTGGATGTGGAAGCGCCTGACCGCGATGATGAACGCATGGTGCTCTCGACGATTCACTCCGCGAAGGGATTAGAGTGGCAGTGCGTCTTTGTGATTTGGGTGGTCGATGGCCGATTCCCGTCGGCCTATTCCTTTCTGACCGAAGACGAATTGGAAGAAGAGCGGAGGCTCTTCTATGTGGCGGTCACTCGAGCGAAGCGACATTTGTTTTTGACCTACCCCATCAATGTCTACGACAAGACCAGCGGGATGCTGCTGTCAAAGCCGTCACGGTTTCTGGACCATGTATCCTCGAACCTGATCGAAACGCTCGCGCTCGTGGAAGAAGGAGGGCGAGACGGGTGGGGCATGGGGCAGGATCCATATTTTTGATCGCCGTGCTTGCTCGTCGTACATTCATGTCTTCCCCTATCTCTATCTACGATGTTGCGACTGGGCTGGTCTTGGTCTGCTGCTGGGTAGTGTGGGCGCAGCCCATCGAGACATCAGCTACCACCCGGAGTGAAGCGGGTAGTGGAGAGCAGATGTGGGTGCGTCTGATCGAGGACGCTGAACGTTTCCGGCTGCCGACAAAGTTTCTGAAGGCGCTCCCGGCAGATTTCATCCAGGTAGAGTTTGATGATCTGCGGACGTACGCGGCGGAGTACCATCCCGGTGAGCATCGAATGGTGCTCGACCGGTCCTTATCATTCAATGCGGCGGGAAGAGAGCTTAAGCCACTGAGCAAGATGACGCCTAAGCAATTGGAAGTCCTGTATCATGAATTGTTTCATGCCTATCTGGACTACCTCGTGGTTATCGATACGCAACCCGATTCGACCGATCAAGTATTACATTTTGCCAGAAGACAACAAGTGTGTCGGTATGGAGAAGTGCAGATCACGCCGATTCTTCAGCGTAAGGGGGAGACGGAATCGCGCTATTTGACTCAGGCTGAATCATGGGAAGCTTTGAACGAAACGTGGGCGGTTTTCATTGGTTGGGCGGTCTGGAATCAGCTTGAAGTGCAGCGCGAGACCGACCGGTCAATATTTCAGGGACAGCGGCAAGCCGGTCACTGGATGCAACGATTCAAAACGGCTTTTGAGAGGGGAGAGTTTCGGGGTTATTATGTTCCAGAGGATCCGGACGAACGACGGCTGGCACAGAAAAGATACTTAGCGCGGCAATCTCAATTGGGTTTGGATGAGGCCGAGGTTTTGCTGGATCAAGTGCTTGGTTTCCAACGTAATTTTATCGAGCGACTGATGGTGTTGGTTGGATCATCGGAGAGGTCCTCCTGTTCTGCCGTCGAAGGAAAACAGGATAAAAAGACCGGAGCCGAATTCTCCTCTTGACACGGAGAAAGTTCATCAATAGAATCCAGCATTTCGTAATCTAGCCTGTCCGAGCACACCAGTGGAATCAATCTTGAATGATTGAGAAGTAAAGCTGTGCACGGGTAGGCCTGCTTGTCTTTGTGGTAGGCAAGTCAACGATAACGTCAGGCTGGTAAGCAATAAATTTTCACCCACGTAGATTGATGACTTATTGCGGGCAGGTACCCAAGTGGCCAAAGGGGGCAGACTGTAAATCTGCTGGCTTATGTCTTCCAAGGTTCGAATCCTTGCCTGCCCACCATACCGAGCTTGCTCGTGCCGGCGAGCTCGAAAGTGGGCGAGCCGGATAAGCAGCTCAAGTGTTTTAGAGGTGGGTTTGATTTCAGAAGGTCTGTGGGCGAGGTGGATGTATACCTTATCTGGTTCGGCGCGATCTGTATATAAAAGGGACAGGAGAAAATT
>JAHBWR010000161.1 GCA_019636875.1 Nitrospira sp. | reverse complement strand
GCTCCTAGCGGAGACTGGGAACACCAAGAGATAATCGCTTGGTCAGAAATTGTCTTCCATGCCGGATACGCTTCGACCTCATGACGAACTGCCAGCACGAAGGGGGTTCACCACAGCGTCGATGACTTGCTGTAAAGATATCGATTTCAGCGTGGCAACTTCTGAAATGATGAGGTCCCGATTGGCGGTGAAGAGTTTGCCGGGACGGACATAGCTCAGGACTCGCAACGATCCAGCGGAGAAGTTGGTATCTTCCAGTCTGATTGCCCGACTGTCGGCGTAAGACTTGCTTGTCACCTGGCAGAGGACCCAATCTCCCCGACCGGCTTCAGCAAGCACCACAGCCGGGCGCAGTTTGGTCTGTGACAAGTCAGAAAAGGGAAAGCGGACGAGAACCACCGTACCTACTGAAGGTGTGCCCATGCTTCGTCTTCTTCAGGCCGGTTCCAATCCTCAGACAGCGCTGCTTCACTGAGCAGCGCACTTTCTAGCACACCGGCCATTGGATGTTCTTCCAAGATTGTGACCAGTGCTCGCCGGGCGACAGGAAGATGGACGGGCTCTAGCAGGCGCACATGACCCTCTTGATCGATCACGGCCTCAATTGTTCGGATCATCGTTTTTCCCTCTTCCTTAACAGTATACCTAAAGCCGACCGTACATGGCGAACGTTTCATGGCTCACACACACGGCACTTTTTCGTGCGTCGAGTTCGACCACACTGTCAGAACCCACTATCCCCCAAAACGGCAGTCTAGAATAGAGGATGAGGCTCAAGGGAGCTGCCCCGTGGCGCGCAACCGTTTCCGCAAAGACGATTCAGCCACTGCGGGTGTCATACGCTCGACCTCCCGCAACTCCTCATCGATGACTCGATCCATGCCAGCCTGATGGTCATAGTAGTAGGAGAGGGCTGCATGAATTTGGGCCACTGAGAGGTGGGGGTGTTGCACATGGATTTCTTCAGGGTTCCACCCGTGAACCAGCTTATCCAGCACGACTTCGATGACCTTGATGTTGGAGTCATCAATCCAGGCAACGCCAGCATGGTCGAGGTGAATATGGGCTGTGGTGACCAGAGGGGACATGATTGCGCCCTCCAGATCAGCGACCTACACGGCCACTGACACTGAGTCATTCAGATCTCTGTATCAATTATACGGTGAAACTAATAAGAGAGAAAAGACAATTACGGCTTTAACAAGCTAATGCCCAGATGCGTGCTTCAACTGGTCATCGAGCCGATCAAGAATCTCCACTGCCCAGTTGCGCTCGCCTGACGCAAAAAGACCAGACGGATCGACCTTCTTGCTGATTACCTCGACCCGCTGCCCCTTACTCCAAGCATATGGTCCTAACGGTATTGCTGCATGTCATTACCAGTATTTTTGATTGGATCATACGCCGAACTCTGTCTCAGACGTTCAAGGAAATAATATTCCTCCACCCTTTCCATTTCCCGGAAATGGTAGTCGATATCATTGTTTAGCGCGATTCCTTGCGCTCGCCCCACTACCCAACCCTCCTGATAACTTGTATCATCGTTCATCATGCACGCGGGCCAGAATAGGTTGGCTAGTGAACGAATCCGCATTTCAACAGAGAAATTTATCTTTCCTGTCAGCCCATGTGCCTAGCCAGAAGGGCAGACAGCTAATAGGAAACGCAACTTTCCGCTGTCTATGGTCCTGACACAGTCCCCAGAAGACGCACAGATCTCTGGTCATCCCAGTCTCCCCGGTTTCCAACCTTCCTCATACCCTTTCAGGTAGGACATGGGATATCCATCGACAATCAAGAGTCCCTTCCCCTCCTCTACGGAGAATGTAAGGGGGCTGGAATTTGACTTATGACTAGATACTGGTATAGGCGCCTCAATCGCGCATCCAGCGATGAGAATGCCAATAAAGAGAAGGAGCAACAGTGACAAACGGGACATCATTAGAGTATCTCTTGCTCCTCCAACCAGCTCAAGTTGAAGCGGAAAGGATGGTAGACACCGTGTTGCACAAGTTGTTACCTCCTCAACTGCTGAGACCATGAATCCTGCGCGCGCTGAACGGTCGGACCATTCCTGTTTATTCCGGCTCGCTATGAAATGGTTCCTGGCACCATTCTCTCCACTTAGTCAAAGACATTCCGGCTGAGCGGAAAACACCCAGAGCTGAGGCGCTTCTCCAGCTCGCATGGTCCCGCATCAACAAAGTGGCCTGGAACCGGATCTTGCATGACCCCGACAGTGTCCGTGCCTATGAAGATGCGCTGGCGTCGGCAACACTCGCGGAATTGCCGATCGACAAGTTTCTCGCGCACTACACCATGGCCTACAGCATGATGTTTATGCCGGACTACGGCGAAAAAAGTCAGATGCTCCAACACCTCACCGAGGCCAAACGCTGGTTCGACGAGATACCGGGCAAGGACGAGGCAGTCTGGCGCTATTTCCTCGAGAGCGAAGGACTAAAAGCCGTCCTCGCCGGCGATCCGATGTTCCAACCACTCCTAGCCGAAACGAAACCACCTCAAGGATAGTCCGCCACTTTTATAGTGATCAGTAGTTCATCGGTAGGACAATGGCAGATGAACTTGAGTTTCGCTAACGTCCGCTCCCGGCCAGGAGCGGAAGTTCGCCACCGAGATCGCAGTGCCATAAAGCGGTCGTCAACCCCGCCGCATTAACGCTCTGGTTCACGCGCCGCCGTAGGCGGTCGCGTGGAACCGGTTGTTAGCGGTGTTTTTTGCTGACTGCCTTGCCATAGAACGATAGGTCAATAGATAGATTGTAAAGGCCTGCCAAGGCAACCAGCTCTTGAGACAGACAGTAAGTAGGCCACGGATGTTTTTCAGTAGCCTCGTCATTGAGCCCGAAATCCAGAGTTTGTGAGGGAAACCCGTATGCTTTTAAACGCTCAAATTCTTTGCGGTGTCGCTTGATAAATGAAACAGCGCTACGGCATTGTTTGGTGATTGAGGCGCCAACCCTATGACCTCCGACCGAAATATTGAAACCCGATACACGCGATGGACCGCGACTTTTGGGGAACCCTGGCTCACCTTTGAAATAAACCTTCATCGGTTTCAATCGGGACTCGGAGAGAAACTCCCGAACCATGGAAGTGGAACCTGACACTCGCAACACACAACCAGACATATGGTTCTACACCGATAACTATGTTTGGGCCGATCCGTATATGAACCGGACTTGCCATTTTCTGCCCGTATAACACGCCACCATTGTTTGTGAAGAATATGCCATACTCGCCGCTTGTTCAATGAATTGCGACGATGGGACCATTGATCACGGGTTCACATGCGGATCGGTGTAAGCCTCTTTCTGATAGCGGTCGGTCGTGTAGTTCTGCTTTGGGTCGAAAGCAGACGCTGATTACCAGGTTGAGTCCAAACTACTACACCTCTTTCATCTTTCCCACGGCATAGTCTTTTTCATTCGCTTCACGTATCGTACGGGGCGATGTATCGCTTACACCGCTACGATCTTCGTTTTCCTCCGGTTGAACAGGCCACTCCTGAAGGCCTCCTTGCCGTTGGAGGCGACCTTCGACCCGAGCACTTACTTGAAGCCTATCGGTATAGCATCTTTCCCTGGTACACGACGATCAGCCCATTCTCTGGTGGTCGCCGGATCCTCGGGCGGTCCTGTTTCCTGAGAAGCTTCATGTACCGCGTAGCCTTCAGAATCGCCTTCGCCAGAACCGGTTCACCGCCACACTCGATTCCAGCTTTCGCCACATCATGGGACAGTGCGTAGGACGTCGTCCGAAGCAGGTTCCATCACCGCAGGGTGATCAGCAAGGCGGAGGTTACCCCGCTGCCAGCGCTTTCATTGACGGTTAGATCTGTAGCAACTATACTAGTTGGCACAGATGAGGTACACCATGATTGAAACCGTTTCTACCCTTGAGATGCGTCAGCGGCTCGGAGATCTACTGAATCGAGTGGCCCTTCGGCATGATCAATTTGTCATTGAGCGTAAGGGCAAACCCCTGGCAGCCATGGTCCCAATCGAGCGACTTGAACAGATGCAAGAAGCCGCGCGTGTACACTTGCTTTCGACTCTTGCTCGGCGAACGGATGCGATCTCGCAGAGCCAAACCGATCAACTTGCCAACGAAGCCAAACACCGCACCCGAAGGTCGCGTCGAAAGTAACCGGTGATTCGAGCGGTCCTCGACGCCAATATCTATATCAGTACGTGCCTTCGGCCGAATGGGCCGCCGGGGAGGGTGCTTCACTTTCTCTTAGAGGATCAGGCGTTTCATCTTGTCGGGTCTGCGGCCATCTTTGATGAAGTTCGACGGGGATTGAACTATCCCCGCGTCAAGCGATATCACGCGTTATCCGCCGAAGAGATTGATCGATGGGTCATCGCTCTGGCGTTGATTGCCGAACCCACCGAAGGCAGTTTGAAACTCCGGGCAGTCGACCGAGATCCGGATGACGATAAATATCTGGTTGCAGCGTTGGAAGGACGTGCCGGTCATCTGGTGAGTGGAGACTCGGATCTGCTTGAGTTGCATGAATATAGAGGGGTGCGCATTGTCACAGCCAATGAATTCCTCCATATTCTCAAGAAAACGAGCACCTGAAATGGAACGCGGCTCAGGTTGAGACGACTTCCTCTCCCAGCTTCAGGGTCATCTGCCGCGAGATCTGACCGACTACGGCGAATTCGCCTTTCTCCCAGCATAGTCTTTTTCCCCCGCTTCACGTATCGTACGTAGCGATGTTTCGCCTACACCGCCACGATCTTCGTTTTCCACCAGTCGATCAGGCGTCCCCCGAAGGT
>JAHBWR010000160.1 GCA_019636875.1 Nitrospira sp. | reverse complement strand
CTCCCACACGTGGCCATGGCCTCGATCCAAGCCGGCGATTCCGGCGGGGCGACATCCGCCAGCTCCGCAACCTTCAGTCGGTCACCGGGGTTCTTCCGCGACAGTTCGTCGTGCTGGAAATTATTCTCAACCGGCATGTCGGATTACATAGCCGATATCGGCTCGAGGCTGCAACAAGGGTGTTGAGGATGCCTAGGGAAGACGAGCCGGGGCGGATTCTTGATCAGGTACGGGGGGCAATTGAACACGGCTCTTGGACATAACCGCGGTCGCCGTACAAATCTTACTCTCTTCATCGATTCGACGGTCGATGATCTTCACATCTTGCAAATATTCCTGCACGATTTCTTCACGGGTCAACTCGATATCCTGTACGCTCTCGCGCCCGGATCGTTCGCGGACGCGATCGATCAGGTGTTCCTTCACAAGCACACGAATCTGCTTGGCTAAGTCCGTTCGAGCCGAAAGCTCCGACACTCGCTGGCAAACCACCTTCCCTTTTGTGAGATCGCCCTGTCCCCTACCGATCCAATACTGATCTGAAGAGTAGCCACTATTGTCGGATGCCGCTGCTTCCAGACTGTTGGGGACCCAGCCTCCGTTGATCCAGAACCCAAGGACGACGATCAGAATCCCGACCTGGCTCTTCATCGTCGTTCACCTCCCCTCGAATGGTTCAACTGAGGCGGCCTCGTCGGGGCACGATGGATCATTTCGTTGAGCGTGCGCGGAGCACTTGATGCGCCGGGTGGCGGAATCATTTCGTGTTTTGGCATCTGTGGTGGCCTGCTTCCTGGCGTAGGAGGTTGTCCAGGGACACGTGGTTGCCGATAGGCGATAATTTGCTGTGCAACTGCAATATGAGGGTTGGCGGGTGAGAGTCCGGTCGCGCTATTCAATAAACCTTGAGAAATGCCGCCTGGCGAGACAAGCACCCAGTTCGTCCAGGCCTGCGACACCATCGCATTCGACTGGACCCGATTGAGAATCTCCTTCCGCTTTTGAGCTGCCTGCTGGACTTGTTCCGGAGTGACCGCAGTACCCAGCGTCTGATTGACAGCATTCAACTGTTCTTGTAGTTGTTCATTCTCTTTTTTCAGCACAGCCAGTTGTACTCGTGCATCTTCGTTTTCCCGAAGAGCCGTGATCGCCCGCGCCACTTCGTCCGTGTCCATCTGTGCAAGCAGATTCACATGGATCACCACGACATCGCCGTCGAGGGTGGTCGTGACCTGCTGGGTGAGCACGATGACCAATCCGGCCGTGTAGGTACGGATTTCATCCTTCGTCACATCCATATCACTGACGACGGTGACACTCTCCAGATAGACCGCAACTTGTTCGAGCGCGTTTCGCTTGGCAGCTTCGACGGCGAGCCTGATCGCATCTTCACGAGTATCACGATCTCCCATCCGATGTTCGCCCTCTGCGTTCACGACTCGGATGTCGGCCAGCGCCGGACTGTGGAACAAAGACATCATGACGAGAGCGCCGCAACAAGGAAGGACGCGAACGAGTCGGCATGGCAGGCCGTTCAACATCGCCTCAGCTTCCCCCTTTACACAATCGACTTAGTAACAAGCCTAGCAAGAACTCTCTTCATCCAGCATAACAGCAGGACATCGACCTAGCCAGCATTCTGCGAAAGCATTGCCCCACCTTGCCTTCCAGAAAATTTGCATGTTAGGGTACCAGGTCATCGGCTCGTACATATTGAGGTTGATTCTTGGTCAGGCAACTACCGTTTCGGTATTTTTCTCTGGTTTTTCTTGGGTTGGTAGCCCTTTCTCTCGAGATCGGGATCTCAGCCAGCAGTCATGCAGCGTCATCAACCGGCAAAGGGACCACCCCACCCACCCCTCAGGCCGAACATGTCGTCCTGTTCGTTCTCGAAGGGTTTAGTCACGACTCGCTGAAGGGCGTCATGATGCCGGTCCTGAAAAAGCTGATCAAGGAAGGGTCCGTCACCTGGACCGCAGGCGGGGTCGAGCCGGCCCTGCGGCTGCCAACCATGGCCTCACTGATTACCGGCATGCCGGTGGAAAAGCATGGGATCACCTGGAATTCGTTTGAGTTCAGCCGAGGCTATCCCCGCCCACCCAGTCTCTTCGACTACATGGACTTGAGCGGAGGCCGTGATAGTGCCATCTTCTTTATGGATGAATCCCTCTACCAGCTGGCTAAACCGACTCCCTATACCGACTATCAACTCTGCGGGGCCTTGCGGCCAGAGTGCGGCCCGCAAAAACTCGTCGCCTATATCCAGCAGTATTTCCAGAAAGCCACCAGCGGGCATGGCTATGGTCATGCGGTCCTTTCATTGCCCCACTTGTTGGTAGTGCACCTTCCGGAAGCAGGGAGGGCCGGTCTAACCTACGGATGGGATTCGAAGGAGTACCGAGACGCCCTGCAGGCCGTCGACACCTCCATGAAATCCGTACTGGATCTATTCATACACCACAAACTCTTGGACCGGACCACCGTTCTTGTCACGGCGCTCAGTGGAAAGGGAACCGACCCTGGAGGCGAGACGCCGACCAGCGAGGCACCGGTCGTTCCATGGATCGTTTCAGGCGCGGGGATCAAGCGAGGCCAAACCATCAATCAGCCGGTATCCATCATCGACACGGGGGCCACGGTGATGCGGATCCTCAAGCTTGAGACCCACACCGAATGGGACAGTCAGGTCGTGGAAGAAGTTTTTCAACCACCGGCGACAGCTCGGAAGCCCATGCCTCGGGCGAAGAAACGTTAACAACCATGCACGCCAACGTGGCGAGACAACAACGGGTTCTGGCCTTCGGATCAACATTGGCCGTCTTGCTGATGATCGGCTCCGCCCAATGGAGCTATGGGGGAGAACCTCCTGCTCATCTCAAACAACACGTGATTACCATCGATGCGACGAAGCTGGTACCAACCTCTTGGTGGCAAGTACCAGGGATCACCCCTTCCATCTGGAACTCTGATCCCGAGTCATTGGATGCCCCGAAGACATCGGAACGTCGTGAACTCCCCTTGCGGCCGGGGAAGTACAAGTTCATCAGCTTCACCTTCGACTTTCCCTTTACCGTTAATCTGAACGGTACACTCGATTTCTCCACGTCATTGGACCAGTGCGTCCAAGGCCGAGGAACCGCGACCCTGGTGATCCTGTGCAAACGGACATACCCTCACGGCGGACAACCTGACCCATACTACGAGCAGATCCCTAACCATGGCTGATGTTCTCGAAGATCTCCTAGAAGCCCTTGAAGACGTGGACGATGCCACCCGAGAGGAAGCGGCAAAGACCCTGGCCGACTTGGGCGACCCTACGACCTTGGATGCGCTGATCGGCGCATGCCGCGATGACTTCTGGTCCGTTCGGGCTCACGCCGGCTGTGCGGTGTCAAAAATCGGCGGGCCGAAAGCCCTTGAAGCCCTGATCGAGCTGTTCAACGATCCCATCATGGAAGTTCGGGATCAGGCGGTGGACGCAACGGTGCGAATGGGCCCGAGCGTGCTCGATCGATTGCTTACGAGTCTGAAGGATGAACGCTGGCGCGTCCGTGAACATGCCGCGAAAGCCGCCGGCAAGATGGGAGACGCACGAGCGGTCGATGCCTTGATCCTCGTGTGTCGCGATCGTGACGGGGCGGTCAAGAGCGCTGCAGCGGAAGCATTGGGCAGGATCGCCGACCCAAAGGCTGTTTCGACATTGATCAAACTGTTCCGAGATTCTTCCAAGATTGTGCGCGAAACAGCGGGAACCGCACTCGTGTACATCGGCCATCCTTCCGTCGATCCGCTGATCGACAGCCTAAAGGATAAAGACTTTGTGGTTCGCTGCCACGCCGCGCGCGCGCTGGGCGGAATGACGACGGACTATCAAATCGGCAAGACCTGGGTCCGCGATGCCAAGGTGGTCGATGCCCTGATTGCCGCGCTGAAAGATTCGGATCGCGCCGTTCGCGAAGATGCAACGATTGCGCTCGGTATGATTGGCGACTCCCGAGCGATTGACGCGCTAATGGAAGCGATGAAAGACGGAGCCGTGAAGCGGCATGCCATTGCCTCTCTAGGCATGATCGGCGATTCCCGCGCACTCCCCGCCGTGTTGGACGCCTTGAGAGGAAAAGGGATCAAGCAAGAGGGCTCACCGACACCTGGATGCATCGTTAGCGAAGACGCCTTCATCAAAGAGGCGGCGGCAACCGCTCTCGGACAATTTCGCGACACTCGTGTCATTCCGGATTTAATCATGTTGCTAAAAGACGGGGTGTTGCGGGAAAAGGCCGCGGCAGCTCTGACCGTCATCGGCGATGCCGCCATCGAGCCCTTGATCGCCTTTCTCTATGACCCCAAAGCGTCCGAAGTTGAGGCTGAAAAGGAGCGTGTGTTGTCCTATGCCTCCGTTCGTCTGACGGCAAAAGACGCTCTCAAGCAGATCGCGCTCGAAACTCTGGAGAAACTTGGCTGGACACCTTCCGATGAGGAGGTGGAGATCAGCTCCAGCCAAGCGGACAATCTACGTATCGATCGGCCATTGGGCCAAACCGGACGGTTTGGCCCGTCTGGCGACACGGTGTGACGGATACCCAACGGCTTGCCCCCACATCCCATGAATGGGCCAAGGAGGAACGGCTCATCGTATTCGACGGGGTCTGCAACTGGTGCAACGCCTGGGTCGATTTCACGATCACGCACGACCCCCATGCGAAATTCAAATTCGGCACACTACAGTCTGAACCGGCGCAACAGATCCTGACATCGCTTCGCCTCTCCACCGAAGGCTTCGAGACCTTTCTGCTCTTGGAGCAAGGTCGCGTCTATACCAAATCTACGGCGG
>JAHBWR010000016.1 GCA_019636875.1 Nitrospira sp. | reverse complement strand
CCGACGCTAAAAAACGACTGATCGTGATCGAGCCATTGGTGTCAGTATAAAAGACGTAGAAACGGCCATTGGCGTTATAGTTGGGATCAAAGGCCAGACCCAACAACCCCCGTTCTCCACCGCTCGTGATGCCGGTCAGTGTCAGAAACGTCGAGAGTTGCCTTCCTGTTGTCCGGTCCAGAATTCTGATGGTGCCACCCTGTTCCACGACAAATAGGCGATTCACATCCCCACGGGGAGCCGTCAGGAAGACCGGTGAATTCAGACCGCTCGTAATAGGTTGGAGCGTGAGGTTGGTTGAGGTGGGGTTTGTATTCTGCGTGTCACTGTCTTCCCCGCAAGCAGTAAGGAGGCTGGTGAGACACAGGCACAGAATGATCCTTAATGCCATCGGTCGCATGCGTAACCTCTTGTTATGCCTGATAGATATGTCTCACCTTACCATGCGATCTCGTGGAAAATCTTGTGACTAGGCGACCTATAAGCCATTCCGTTCTGGATCGGGTACAACGATCTTTCAGGGGATCCTCTGTCCAAACCGAGGGATGAGAATTGGGGTCTGATCGGTAGTATTTTGTCTTGATCCGCTCCGTCTGACTCTATAAAATGGCACAGCTTTTCCGGGTGGTCAGCTTCGAGTTTAACTCCGCCCGCCTTGGATTTACCCACTCGCGCATGTAGTTTGGATGGGTTGAAGCCACGGAGAGCCGTGTGGCATATGGAGTCCGTTTAATCAGCAGGAGGATGTCCCGTGAGTGACTCAGTGATTATCACGTTTGCTTTGATAGCTGCCGTGGCTGGCATTGGATACGGTGTGTATCTCGCGATGTGGGTGTTCAAACTTGACGCCGGCAATGCGAAGATGCAGGAAATTGCGAAGGCCATTCAAGAAGGTGCCAGCGCCTACATGAATCGGCAATACAAGACTGTCGGCTATGTCGCGGCTGCCCTGTTCGTCGTGTTGTGGCTAGCCGGAGCGGTGTCGGATAAATTTGGTTTGCTCACGGCCGTCGGGTTCCTTGTCGGCGCCGGCGCCTCAGCCATTGCCGGCTATGTGGGAATGATCATCGCAGTGCGCGCCAATGTGCGAACAGCGCAAGCCGCGCATGACGGTATGAATGCGGCATTGGTCGTCGCCTTTCGAGGAGGGGCGGTCACAGGGCTTCTTCTGATCGGTCTCGGGCTCTTGGCAATTACAGGGTTCTACGCCATTGCCGAATCGATGGCCGGACAAGAGAAAGCCATCCATGCGTTGCTGAGTCTTGGATTCGGCGGCAGCTTGATTTCTGTGTTTGCACGGGTCGGCGGTGGGATCTATACGAAGGCGGCGGATGTCGGGGCCGACCTGGTCGGCAAAGTCGAGGCGGGAATTCCGGAGGATGACCCGCGCAATCCTGCTGTGATCGCCGATAACGTGGGCGACAACGTGGGCGACTGTGCGGGTATGGCGGCAGACTTGTTCGAAACCTATGCCGTGACGACTGTGGCAGCCATGGTTCTGGCGTTCACGATGTTCAAAGGACTCTCTGCTCCCATCCTCTATCCGTTAGCCCTCGGTGGCATCACGATTTTTGCGACCATCGTCGGTGTGCTCTATGTCAAGGTTGCACCGGGGGGTGATATTATGCCTGCCCTCTACAGAGGCCTGTTTGTGGCCGGTGGAATCGCGGCTGTGGCATTTCTTCCGTTCACCTTCATGATCATGGGGGGAGTCGGCGGTGTCGGTGGCTTCAGTTACTATATTGCAGCCCTGTTGGGCTTGGGCGTGACCCTAGCGCTCGTGTTTATCACCGACTATTACACGTCGAAAGAATATGAGCCGGTGAAGTACATTTCCAAAGCGAGTGAGACCGGTCATGCGACGAACATCATCGCCGGCCTCGCAGTCGGCATGCAGGCGACGGCAGCTCCGGTCGTGGTCATTTCCATGGCGATTCTCGGTAGCTACTGGGTCTGCGGCGGTGCTGGGTCTGGTGGATTATACGGCGTGGCGGTGGCGGCTGTGGCCATGCTGTCAATGGCCGGAATCGTCGTGGCGATCGATGCGTTCGGCCCGATTACGGACAACGCTGGTGGAATCGCCGAGATGTCGCATTTGGGGAAGGAAGTACGAGACATTACCGACCCATTGGATGCGGTCGGCAATACGACCAAAGCGGTGACGAAGGGCTATGCGATCGGCTCGGCTGGATTGGCAGCGGTCGTGTTGTTTGCGGAGTATTCGCGGGAAGTGGCGGCCCATAATCCCGCACTGGCTGCGTTCGATCTTTCAAATCCGAAAGTGTTGGTCGGGCTCTTCCTTGGTGGCATGTTGCCGTTCATCTTCGGCTCGATGTGTATGCGGGCGGTCGGTGAAGCGGGCGGGCTGATCGTCGAAGAAGTGCGGAGACAGTTCCGCACGATCCCGGGCATTATGGAGGGCACGGGGAAACCGGAGTACGGGACTTGTGTCGACATTGTGACGCAAGCCGCGATTCAAAAAATGATGATCCCCGGCTTGATTCCGGTGGCATCGCCGATCATCGTTGGCGTGGTATTCGGTCCGCAGGCCCTTGGTGGTGTCCTGGTGGGTAGCATCGTGACCGGCCTATTCGTCGCGATTTCGATGACGAGCGGCGGTGGCGCGTGGGACAACGCGAAGAAATACATCGAAGAACAGGGCTTGAAGGGAACTGAGACGCATAAGGCGGCGGTCACCGGGGATACCGTCGGAGATCCGTACAAAGATACCGCTGGTCCGGCAGTCAACCCGATGATCAAAGTGATCAATATCGTCGCTCTTCTTATCGTTTCATTGATTGTGTGATAGACGATTCACGATCTTGAATGGCAAGCGCCGTTTCTCGGAAGGGAAACGGCGCTTGTCATTTGTGGCCTTGGCTTGACGGGTTTCCTTGCCGTGGAGTATGGTGAACGTATG
Organism: Nitrospira sp.; assembly: GCA_019636875.1. Taxonomy (GTDB): domain Bacteria; phylum Nitrospirota; class Nitrospiria; order Nitrospirales; family Nitrospiraceae; genus Nitrospira_D. The sequence goes on along the minus strand of JAHBWR010000016.1, from coordinate 39,322 downwards.
AACGTAAGTTACTGACTGACCGCGAGAGTTTCCCAGATGTCCGGGAGGTGCTCGAATGGAAAAGCAGGAACGCAAACAAGAACCGCGACGCGAACCGCAGGGGAAGGAAGAGGTCAAGGCCAATCCCAAGGTGGTCGAAGCGGGGAAGAAAATCAAGGAAGATATCGACAAGCTGGTCGACGAGATCGATGACGTGCTCGAAAAGAATGCCGAAGAATTTGTAAAGAATTACGTTCAAAAAGGAGGCGAGTAGCGCCGCTTTCGATTCTCCACTCCCGCTCGACTCAGTATCTGCTGTCTCCCAACCTGTCGGTTTGACAAAGAAGAAGCGAGTTATTACAGTCTGCCTCGCATCGCTTGTGATGCGTCGCCTACATGTGGTCAGGGCCCAGGCTCTTAAGGAGATAGGAATGCAATCCAAGCTCTGGGTCTTTCGTCAAGTCGATCCCATCCAACGTGGTCAGCTGTCTCGGGCGTTGTCCATCTCTTCGGCGACTGCCGCCTTATTACTCAATCGTGGTGTGACTACTGTGGATCAGGCAAGTGCCTGGATGTCTCCCATTCAAACCCATGATCCCTTCCTGATTCCTGATATGGAACGAGCCGTTGACCGCTTGCATCAGGCGGTGCAGCGTCGGGAGCAAGTCTGTTTTTATGGCGATTACGACGTAGACGGGATGTCCGCCACCAGCATTTACCTGTCATTTTTTCAGACTCTCGGTGCGCAGGTCAGGGCGTATGTTCCGCATCGCCTACGCGAGGGATATGGGCTCAATGAGTCTGCGGTTCGGACCTTGGCCAAAGAAGGGGTGACTCTATTGGTCACGTCAGACTGTGGCACGACCTCTCACCATGAAATTCGTCTTGCCAATCAACTGGGTCTTGATGTGATTGTGACGGACCACCATCACACTGAGGCGGACATGCCGGCGGCGTTGGCCGTTATGAATCCGCATCGGCAAGACGCCCACTATCCCTTCCATGGGCTCTGTTCTGGTGGGCTCGCCTACAAAGTGGCGCAGGCCTATGAGTCGAAATATGGGGCCGGCTCCGTCCCATTGGAGTCGCTCTTAGATCTTGTCGCGTTGGCCACGATTGCCGACGTCGTTCCGCTGCAAGATGAAAATCGGTTGTTTGTTCGAGAAGGTCTGGCTCAGATCTCACGTGGTGCACGATGCGGCGTACGGGCATTGAAGGAGGTCGCCGGCATCAGTCGCGAATGTACGACAGAAACGATCGCGTTTAAGCTCGGTCCTCGACTTAACGCAGCCGGGCGGCTCGATGACGCCATCAAAGGCGTTCGGTTACTCACGACCGAATCTGAGCGTGAAGCCCACGCGTTGGCCGAAGATCTTGATCGGTTGAATCAGGCTCGCCGTGAGCTTGAGGGGGTGATCCTCGGAGAAGCGCTTGCTCAGGTGGAGTCTCAGCAATTGTCCGGCGGGATTGTCCTGTATGCACGAGGCTGGCACCTTGGGGTTGTTGGAATCGTTGCCGCCCGCATCATGGAACGGTTTCATCGTCCGACTGTGGTGATCGCGGTCAATGATGACGGGATCGGTAAGGGATCGGCTAGGACTGTCCCTGGGTTTGATTTGTATCAGGCCTTAGCCGGTTGCCGAGATTTGCTCGTGGCGTTCGGCGGGCACCCCAGTGCTGCGGGGGTCACCATCCAAGAGGAACAATTGCCGGCTTTCGCCGATCGGTTTTCCACGATTGCCGAGCAGTGGGCTCGGGATACGCAAAACACGCCCGTACTGCATGTGGATTCAGAAGTACGGTTGAACGAGATTACCTTAGCGTTACTTCGGGAAATCGGAACACTTCATCCTTTTGGGGCAGGGAATCCTGAACCCACTTTTGTGGTGAGAGATCTGAACGTTCTCAATGCTCGGGTGGTTGGTGAAAAACATCTGAAGATGACCGTCCGCCAGGGTGGGTCCATGCCGTTTGATAGTATCGGGTTTGGGATGAAGTCCTTAGAGGATCGCGGATTGTCTCGACAGAGGCCTATCGATGTCGCCTGCACACCGGAGTTGAATCATTGGAACGGCTATGACCGGATTCAGTTGCGTATACGGGACATCCGTGCCGCAGGGTGCGAGTAACGAATGATGTATGAGACCGTAACGGATATCGATCAATTGCTGAGTCGTCTGCAAGCCTACCAGCCGGAGGCAGACCTGGGTATGGTGCGAAAAGCCTACGAGTTTTCAGCAAGAGCCCATGAAGGGCAAACGCGGCGATCCGGAGAACCGTATGTGAAGCATCCAGTGGCCGTGGCCGGCGTGCTGACGTCTCTTAAGACCGACGTCACGGCGATTGTGGCCGGGCTTCTCCACGATACGCTCGAAGATACGGTTGCGACGGCCGACGAGCTTCAGAAGGAGTTTGGCAAAGAGGTCGTCCATCTTGTCGATGGGGTTACCAAGATTGGGAAAATCACGTTTCGCAGCTCAGAGGAACGGCAGGCTGAAAATTTCAGAAAAATGGTGCTGTCGATGGCCGATGACATCCGGGTTGTCATCATCAAGTTGGCCGATCGGCTTCACAACATGCGCACGCTGGAGCATTTGAAGGAGAGCAAGCGGTACGAAATTGCGAAAGAGACGCTGGAAATCTATGCGCCGTTGGCGAATCGTATCGGGATCGGGTGGGTGAAGAACGAATTGGAAGACCTATGTTTGAAGCATCTCAACCCGGACGTCTATGAGACGTTGCGAGTACGTGTGGCAAAACGTGATGAGGACCGACAGCAGTACATTCAAGAAGTGCGGGAGCTGGTCGAGAAAGCGTTGGCCGAGAATGGATTGGTCGGTGCTGTGAATGGGAGGCCGAAACACCTCTACGGCATCTATCAGAAAATGAAGAAACAATCGATCTCCTTCGAAGAAGTGTACGATCTCACGGCGTTACGGATCATTACCGATACAAAGATGAACTGTTATGCCCTCCTCGGCGTCATTCATTCGTTGTGGCGTCCGCTACCCGGGCGATTCAAGGATTACATCGCTATCCCCAAGTCCAACCTCTACCAATCTCTCCACACGACCGTCGTGGGGCCGAAGGGTGAGCACGTGGAGTTTCAGATTCGCACGGAGGAGATGCATCGTGTCGCTGAGTACGGGATCGCCGCCCATTGGAAATATAAAGAACAGGGGCGTGTGCAGGATAAAGACAGTAAGGCGTTTGGATGGCTGCGGCAATTCATCGAATGGCAGCAGGATCTCCCGGATAACCGGCAGTTTATGGATTCTGTAAAGCTCGAGCTCTTCCATGATGTCGTCTACGTCTTTACGCCGAAAGGAATCGTAAAAGAATTACCGAAGGGTGCGACACCGGTTGATTTTGCCTATGCCATTCACACGGAAGTCGGCGACCACTGCGTGGGGGCGAAGGTTAACGGGAAGATCGTTCCATTGAAGCATGAGGTGTCGAGCGGCGATACCATCGAAATTTTGACATCCCCAAACCAGACTCCGCACAAAGACTGGTTGAAGTTCGTCCGAACCTCGCGGGCGAAAACCAAGATCAAGCACTGGATCAAATCGGAGGAGCAGAAGCGGAGTCTTGAAATCGGCCGCCGTCTCCTCGAATCGGAACTTCGTCGCCACGGATTAGCTCCATCGCAGGTCTCGAAATCGGATGCGCTCCTAGATCTCGCCAAGCAGGAAGGGTATGCGACGATCGATGAACTCGCTGCGGCCGTGGGATTCGGCCATGTCGCAACGGCTCAGATCGTCGGGCGGTTGTTAGCTCCGATGGGAGAGAACCGCACAGCCTCGCACGAGACAGAACCTGTTCCGAAAGTCGCAAGTGGGAGAGGGACGGAGGCAAGCGTCCAGGTCAGGGGAGGGCGAGACCTGTTGATGCAACTCTCGCGCTGCTGTAACCCCGTTCCCGGAGATAGGATCTTGGGATACATCACACGAGGCAGAGGACTGACGATCCATTCCGTCGACTGCCCTAATTTAGGTGCGTTGGACTACGATCGAAATCGCCTGGTCGAGGTGGAGTGGGATACGGCGACACCGAGTCAACATGCGGTCAACATCTCCGTCATTGCTGAAGATCGAACCGGCGTGTTGGCGAATGTTTCTTCGGCAATCGCCGGATCTGACGCGAATATCAGCCGTGCTGAAATTACGACAAGGGAAGATCGAAAGGCAGAACTGCATTTCGTGGTGGAGATTTCCGATACCAATCACCTCTATCGAGTGCTGAAGGCCATCGAACGGGTGGACGGCGTCATTACGGCTCGGCGGTTGAGGTCTTGGCGAGGCAAAATATAATTTTTGAGCGAAGGTGCTAGGGCTGGCCGAATTGAAGTTTCGTGCCTTTCTCGATCTTGTATCCATCAACCGTCCCTCCGGTGATCTCAAGCACATAGACTGCATCGGCGCTGTTCGGACGATATTGTGGACAAGAGTCGTCGCTCTTTGTGCAGATGGGGACGTTTCGTTCGATATGAGTGACTCGTTTCTTCTCGTCCAGCCAGATGAGATCGAGTGCGATCTTGGTGTTTTTCATCCAGAAGGTCCAGGCCTGGGGTTCGCTGAAAAAAAACAACATGCCGTGGTCCTTCTTGAGAGATTCCCGGTACATGAGCCCATATGATCGTTTTCGTGGGGTGTCGGCAATTTCGGCTTGGATGGTGATACCCGAAGGTGTGCGGATCGCGATCAGCTCAGGATCAGGTGCCGCATGGACCGGCATTTGGCTGAGGAGGATACCAACAATGATCATGGAGAAAAATGACGACATTCGAAGCATGAAGGCATCGTAATGACCGGATCGCCTGCAGTCAAGGTTGTGTTTTCCTACTGTCCAATTAAAGGGCGAGGAATGTTGCAATCATGTCAGACCCTGTGCGATTCTCGTCACTAGTTTCAGGAAGAGGATCGTATGCAGGAAAAACGACGGGTGCTCTATAAAAAAGGTGTTTTCGTGTGCCCGGGGTGTCGTCAATCCTATGTCCAGGAAAAGTGGATCGAAGAATGGCGGATTCGCTGTCATCGTTGTACCTATCGTGGAACGTTGACGGAAGTATCAGTCGAAGAGCATATGGAGGAGGAGACGTTTCGACGTTAGCTATCCCTTTCCTCATGTTCGGCGATGCATAACATCGTGCTTCCACACCCCGCTGACTACGAGTCCATTAGGCGATGGCAGCGTCTTCTGGCCGTCGGGCTTACCTGTGTCAGTCTAACCTCGGGTTGCGTGGCGTCGTCACGGGCCGGTGATGCTTCGCCTTCTTCGATCAAGATTCTGGTCACGTACCATTCCCTGGCAGGAAACACCGAGCGTATGGCGGAAGCCGTGGTGGCTGGAGCTCAATCGGTCGCGCGGTCCCACGTTGTCCTTAAACGTGTCGGTCAGGTGACGGCAGACGATCTATTTTCTGCCGACGCCGTAGTCGTCGGCTCCCCGGTATATTGGTCCAACATGGCCGGGGAGGTGAAGACGTTCTTCGATAATTGGCAGTTCAAGTTCGGTGTCTTCCCCGAATTCAAGATGAAGAATAAGGTTGGAGCCGCCTTTGCCACAGGGGGGCAGGTTTCCAGCGGCAAAGAAGTCACCATGTTGACGATTCTCGCCGCGATGCTGGGCAATCAAATGATTGTGGTGAGCGACGGGGGGGCGTTTGGCGCGTCCGCAACCACTGAGGGCGACAGTCCAGGGATTGATGATCGAGAATTGGCTGATGCTAGGGCATTAGGTCGGCGTGTAGCTGAGGTGACGAAGCTCGTCCGAGCTAGGTCCTCACATTGAAGATATGTGATCAGGACTTCAGTAAATACCGATGAAACATTTGACTGTGAATGAGGAAGGAAAGATGTGGAAAGTATCTATCGTTCCACGGTACTGGTCGACGCCCCTTGGGCAGCAAGGGCCACCAATTCATGGATGTTTTTCGCGCAACGGCCACAATTGCCGTTTTGTTTGAGTCCGAACTTGGACTTGAGCTGACAAGGCATCACAAATCCTGCCCGCCCCGCCTCACGGACATCTGACTCCGTAATGCCTCTGCACAAGCAAACATACATCGCGCCACCTCAATGGACGATTATGAGAAGCATTCTCAGTATGCCATTGAAATGGGGATCTGTCAAGCGCACATCGAGCCCGTAAAATACCGTGCGCAAGGGCCTATTTTACAGAGGTTGGCTAGGTGAGGGTTCCCTCGAGGTCCTTCACCATCTCGCGGATGGTATCAAAACCTGATTGCCAGAAGGCCTCCGATGTCATGTCGACGCCCACTTTGTTAAGAATATCTTGAGGGGATTGAGACCCCCCGGAGGAGAGGAGTTCCAGATACTGAGGCACGAATGACGCACCTTGCTCCTTATACATACGATAGAGCGCCAATACCAGCAGGTTTCCGAAACTATAGGCATAACAGTAGAACGGGCTCGCGAAAAGATGCGGAATTGACAACCACTCCCATTGAAACTCGTCGGGCACCTTCACGCCCTTGCCGAACTGCTGCCGGAGTTCAGCCAGATAGGCATGCGCCAACTGATCGCCCGTGGCACCGTCCGCGATCATCTGATGAGCCAGATTTTCAAATCTGACAAAATAGGCCTGTCGGAGTATGGTTGCGTAGATGTCGTCCAATTGGCTCAACAACAGTCCCTGTCGTACCGTCTTCTTGGGCTCTTGGGACATCAAGGCATCGGAGAGAATGCGTTCGCCAAACACAGACGCCGTTTCAGCCAAGGGGAGTGTCGCATGAAAGGTGAAGACCGAATGGTCTTTCGCCATCATTCCATGGATGGCATGCCCTAGTTCATGCGCCATCGTGGCCACGTCCCGAGCTTCACCCGTGAAGTTCAGCATGACATAGGGAGTCAAGCCCGGCGCGACGCTATAACAAAAGGCTCCGCCGAGTTTGCCGGGACGCGTCGGCGCATCAATATGCTTTGCTCGAAAGACTTCTTCCGCCAGATCGGCCAATTGAGGCGAGAAACCGCGATAGGCTTCGAGCACCATCGCAACGGCGTCGTCGTATCGATAGGTCTTCGTTTCGGTCCTGTGAGGGGCGTAGATATGATATCGGGTCATCGATGTGATCTTGCAGATCTTGGCTTTCAGTTTGAAATAGGTTTGAAAGATATCCGCGTTCTTGGCACAGGTGGCAAGGAGGACATCAACGGCCTGGTTCGGGACGTCATTGCCGAGGTTCCGGGTGGCAATAGGAGAGCTAAAGGCTCGGAGTTCCACATTTTCCGATTTCCAATCGTTCACGAGCGTTCGGTACATTTCTCCAATCAGATCGCGCTGGGCTGAAAACACGCGATAGAGTTCTTGATAGGCGGCCTGACGAATGGACGCCTGAGGGCTTCGCACGTGGGTCATCAGTTGCTCACGATTCATCGTGCGTTTCTTCCCGTCGACCATCAGGGTGAAGGTCAGCCCGTTGGTCACGACATCGTAGAGCGTGTTGACTGCGCTACGTCCGGTGACATTCTTGACGTTGATGATTTTCTCCTCCGCCTCCGAGAGCGTATGGGATTTGTAACGCCTGATGGTTTCTAAGTGATACCGGAGATCGCCCGCATCGGCCATCAATCGTTCGGCGTTGAACGAATCGACGCCTTGCCACCAGAGATCGAAGAAGAGCAAGCGATTGTGCAATGCCGTGAGGCGCTCCTCGACTCGAGCTTTGAGCGAGCGGGCCGTTGCCTCCTTGGTATTCTCCGAGAACCAGAGATAGGCGAATGCTCCCAGACGGTTTGAGATCTCGGCAATTGATTCGGTCAGTCTGAGGATCGCCAAGAAATCTGGGCTCGACATGGTTCCCTGTAATTGAGGCCGCGCCGATTCTACTTGTCCTACCAGTTTTCCCAGCTCAACCAGGCTTCGTTCCACATCGATCGGTGGTTTCTTTACGAGGTCACTGAGATCCCATCGGTTGTGTGCGCTGGGTGCAGAAGTCTTACGACGAGGCTGGCGAGCTTGACGTTGAGCGGCCATGAACAATCTCCTTTAGGTTGATTTCATGTCTACGGGAACGTGATTTTATCATCAGCGGCTGGCGCCGGTGGAGAAAATTGTCAAGCCAATCAAGGAGCTCGATTGCATTGACTATCAATCAGTTGGATGCAAAGATGGCTTTGAGCGAGCTTCACGATATGAACGATCACGAAATGCAGCGGGTTGTCCAATATGTGACGGCCAGTACGTCCCATGCACGAGAGACCGTGTGCGACATTCTCCAAACAGGGTTTACCGAACTGTCGTCGCTCGCGACTCATTCGACCCACTCGTTCGAGAGGGATGCCCTACTCGAATATGTGTCACAGTGGACCATCAAACGCACAGGGCAACCAGAGCCTTTAGTGCGTGAAGTATTGGCCTGTGCCGGTCGATGGCTCGATGAAATGTGCGAGGAGACAGCACAGCGCCGGCCGGAGTCCCCAGGCTCGTCAGCAGATGATGACGACGACTCGGCGCCCGTATGAGAGATGGCGAGATTCCGACCACGAAAGACGTTCAGGCTGGCGACGACGCTTCGAGACGAGCGTTCCGGTCCAGTGCCTGCTTGGAAGCGGGAGGAACAAGGTCTTTCACGCCACCTTCATGACCGGTGGTCGACGCTGCGTCATCACTGTGCGGATTCATCGAGTCACCTTCGCCTGAATCGGCTCGTCCGACGCCTCACGCACTATGATTATGGGGTGAGGGAATCTGCGCTCGCCGAGTTGGAATTAGCCACTCAGTTGATTCGGACCGGGGCCCACGTCACGTTCTTACCTGAATCTCAAGCCCGGACGGCCGATCTCGAATGCCGTCTTGGACCTGAGCGGTTCTTTGTGGAAATCACCTCCATGGTGGGCTCAGCCGAGCGGCAACGATTGCCGCTCCGCGGGCTCGAACTTGATGAGGTCGTCGGCGAGGAAGAAGACCGAGGTGTGATTCTGACTCACCGGATTCTTGCACGCATCCGGCAGAAGGCGAAGCAATTAGCCGACTATGGTGATCCGGTAGTCCTCAGCATCTCCATCCCACGCGCCGACCTGCAGGGTGACACACCCTCCCGGCCTGAACCGATTTGGCTGGATCTTAAGCTTCTTGCCGGGTTCGTGACTGTGCTACTGACCAGAGTTTCGACCTTGAGTGCCGTGCTGATTTCGCTATGGGATGTGGAGCCTCTTCCTTCACGATCGGCGGTCAAGCTGACCAACGTGGAGCTGATCGAGCGGCCTAAACAGCAAAAGACCCAGCCTCGGGTGCGCATGTTGGTCTTGAACCCAAGTGCCTCAGCGTCGCTGTCAGAGTCTCATGAATCCTTGATCAGGCAAACCTTGTAGTGCTGGAAGGTCCGCACGAGTTGCCACGTTCATGGGTGGGGCAGATGATCTGGGGGATAGATCAACCTCACGATCCCAAGGCAAGCTTTAACGCTTCCAAATTCTTCGTCACCATGGCATCGCCATTCTTGGTTGAGACCTCGATCCCAGTGGCACACACGGTTCGACATTCGTCGATGCGTCCCAGTTTCTGGAGCGACTGCGCGAGTCCATAATAGGCGGCTGAATAGGTCGGCTTGACGGTGACGCATTGGCGCAACGACGTGACGGCTTCTTCAAAGTTCCCGTCGTCCATATAGGCCTTCCCGAGACCGAACCAGGCGACGTCGTCATGCGGGTCCATCGCGAGCACTTTTTTGAGCGGTTCTATCCTAGGGTTTGGCATGATCATCCTCCATTACGGCTACGACGATAACAGCGCCGCCGGTCCGTTGTCTATGAACTTTCTGCATGCTAATCTGATGGCAAGTCACTTGTGCGTTTTACCTTTCACGGCTCACGTTTTGCGATTTTGTTATGGGGAAGACAGGTCTCGTCTATCATCCCGCCTATCTTGAGCATGATATGGGAGCTGGCCATCCGGAGTCTCCTAATCGGTTGCGTGCGATCATGCAGCGATTGGAGGAGAGCGGAACTGCTGCTCGACTGGTACGGATCGAGCCACGACCAGCCGAAGATGAGTGGATCACGCAAGTGCATACTCCAGGCTATGTTGTCGCAATCAAGCGAGCCGCTCCTGCTATAGGACGTATCTCGCTCGATCCGGACACGTCGATGTCGCCTGGTTCACTGACTGCCGCGTATTTGGCAGCGGGTGGGGCATTAGCGGCGGTCGATGCGATCATGGAGGGGCAGGTGAATCATGTGTTCTGTGCGGTCCGCCCTCCGGGTCACCATGCCGAGGCCGGCCGAGCGATGGGCTTTTGTCTCCTCAATAACGTGGCGATAGCCGCACGCTATATCCAGAAAAAGTACGGGCTCACACGAGTGCTGATCGTCGACTGGGATGTCCATCACGGGAATGGCACCCAGCATAGCTTTGAGGACGATCCCTCAGTTCTCTTCTTTAGCACCCATCAATATCCTCATTATCCAGGGACGGGTCGAGGAACCGAGCGTGGCAAAGGAGCGGGGGAAGGATTGACGATCAATGTACCGATGGAGGCAGGCGAAGGAGACGACGAGTATCGCGCCGTGTTTCAGAAAGTACTCGTTGCAGCAGCCGATGACTTCAAGCCCGAGTTTGTCATCATCTCAGCGGGTTTCGATGCACATAAAGACGATCCTTTGGCCAGTATGGGGTTGACGGAAGCGGGCTATGCAGAGCTCACCGAGATCATGGCTGGGGTCGCCAAACGCCATGCGAATGGCCGCATCCTCTCTTCACTCGAAGGGGGGTATAATTTAACGGCGCTCGCCGCCTCCGTGGAGGCTCACGTCAAGGCGTTGTTGAACGCATGACTCGTGGAGTGAAGATCCTGCTTGGTCTTGGTGCAGTCGCTGGGGCAGTTTACCTCTATTACACCGAGATCAAACCGGTCGTGATTTTCGGATTACGCTCGGATTATGCCCATGCCATTCCATTTCAGGAAGTGCCTCAAGGGTTGGCCAGTCTCAAGGCCGAGGCCTGTGGCCAATGTCACCGCGAGATTTATGAAGAATGGAAGACGAGCATCCATGCCCATGCCTACGAAGATCCGTTCTTCCAGGCCTACTGGAAAAAGGATAACAACATTTGGGTGTGCCTCAATTGCCATACCCCACTCGAGAATCAACAACCCACGCTAATACAAGAGATCCCCCGTGGCCGAGTCGAGCAAGCCGTTCAAGAGCCCAATCCTCGATACGATCCTGAATATCAAAAAGAGTCCGTGACCTGCGCTGTCTGTCACGTGCGTGACGGAGTGATTTATGGACCGTTCGAAGACTCGGTGGCTCCACATCCGACGAAATACGACCCCAATTTTAGAACGGCACAGCCCTGCTACCGTTGTCACAATGTCGTGTCGGGACCGGCACAGTTCTACAACGTCGGGCCCTGTGGCACTTATGCCGAGTATGAAGGAAAGTTCTTCATGCAAGAACGAGGGTTCATCTGTCAGACGTGCCATATGCCCGAGATTGATCGGCCTGTGGCTCTTGGTGGCCCAGTGCGCAGGGGGCGTCAGCACCTCTGGCGCGGCGGGCATGATCCGGATATGGTGAAACGAGCCGTGGCGGTACAGATCAAGGCGGACCAGACCTCTCCAAAGCCAGGTGAGCGAATCAGTGTGACACTCACGCTTCTCAACGCCGGGGCTGGGCACAAGATTCCGACTGGAGATCCCGACCGATTTTTTACCGTGGAGTTCTCCGTGGAGGATCAACAGGGAAACGTACTAGAGCAGCAGAGCTCCACGATGGGACGTTGGATTTTGTGGCAGCCGGCGATCGTGGAGTTGTATGATAATAGGCTGCTCCCGTTGGCCAGCCGAGAATATCACTTTTCGTATCGGTTGCCGGACAAGACGGAGGGACTTCGCCTCAGAGCACGAGTGCGCTACCATATTTTGACGGATGCGCAACACGAGATGCTGCAGGCAAAATATGGTCTGACCGGAGATGACCTCTATCACTTCGTGGTGTATGAGCGTGAGGTCCCGTTGTCCGGCGATATGAACGTTGCTTGGGCGAAGGAAGCAGATACCTTGCTAAAACATGGACCGCTACATGAGACGAGAACGTGCCAGGAACGTGGCTGACAGCTGATAGCCGAGCAGGAAGAACATTGAGAGGAACGACACCGTGACTCATCCGTTATTGATCGATACCGAGTCGCTTCAGCAGCAGTTAGGACAACCGAACCTCGTCATCATCGATGTGCGTGGCAAGGCTGCCTACGAATTTGGCGGCCATATTCCCGGCGCTGTCCATTCAACGTGGCATGACTACAGCGATCCCACCGCCGTGCCGAAGGGGCTGTTGAATCCTGATCTGTCTCAGATCGAGCTGATACTCCGTCGTCTCGGAATCAACAATGACAGCGACGTCGTCATCTACTCCAATCCCTTCGACAACTGGGGCGATGAAGGGCGGATGTTTTGGATGTTGGAATATCTGGGCCATACACGCATCCGTGTTTTGGATGGCGGGTGGGTAAAGTGGACGGCTGAGAAGCGGCCGTTCGAACATGGGCACGTGTCTCCCTCGATGGGCACCTTCAAGGCTTCTCCAATGCAATCGTTGCTCGCGTTGAAAGAGGACATCAAGGCGATCGTCAGATCGCCGCATCCCCAGACGGCCATTCTGGACGCGCGCAGCGTCGAGGAATTTCTCGGGAAAGAAGTGTCCGGCATCCCGCGGCCCGGGCATATTCCCACCGCCATCCATGTGGCGTGGAACGGATTTTTGAATAAAGATGCGACCGTCAAAGACCCGGCCGTCATCAAGGAAATGTTGGAGGCTAAAGGCATTCGAAGCGGCCAGGACATCATTTGTTACTGTACCGGTGGTGTGCGATCTGCCTGGCTCTATTTCGTTCTCCGGCTGACTGGATATCCGAAGCTCAGTAATTACCCAGGATCGTGGTGGGAGTGGAGTCGGGACTTTGCGGCTCCGGTCGAGAAAGATTTGCACGCGCTTCAGAAAATTCTTGGATTTGATCCCTCGGCCAAACATTCTTGACAGTGTTGAGGAGCGCTGTGTAAGGTCTACTCACGAGATTCAGTGAGTGCAAACTGCGAATTGTCAACCATCAAGGAGGCAGCCATGATGAGCAGAATCGTTCGTAGTACGATGTTGGTGTTCGGTCTGAGCGCATTGATCGGTGTGCCGGTGCTGAGCAGCTCCGCATTTGCCGGGAATAAGCACATGAGCGAAGCCGTCGAGCATGCGCAAGGCGCCGCGTCACATGGGAAGGAAGGGCATGCGGATGCCTGTGTTGAGCATGCGAGTGAAGCCCTCAAGCATGCGCAAGCGGCGGGAATGAAGAACCCTCATTTGGATGAGGGTGTCAAGCATTTGACGGAGGCCGTGAAACATGGAAAGGCCGGGCATGCGGATGCCTGTACGGAACATGCCAATGGCGCCGCGATGCATCTGAGTGAAGTGAAGTAGAAGGCGAGGCTAGCCGCGAGGTTGGCGTAGCGAGTGTGGAGTTTGTACGGGCAGGGACATCGTCCCTGCCCGTTCTCGTATGGAGCTGAGTGTTTCGTGAGAGTTGGGTTTTACCAGTTCGATCCGCAGTTCGGTGATGTGGCTGCAAACCTTGACGCAGTCACGGCCAAGCTGGAGCAGGCAGATGCCGACCTTATCGTGCTCCCGGAATTGTTTGCATCAGGCTATCAGTTTGTTTCTCAGGAAGAGGCTCAGCGGTTGGCCGAACCGGTCCCCGATGGTGTGACTGTTCGTCGGCTGAGTGAGCTTGCAAAACGGCGGAAGATGCACCTCGTGGCAGGACTTCCGGAACGATTCGGGGCGCACTGTTACAATTCCGCTGTGGTCGTAGGACCATCCGGTTTTCTTGGCTGTTATCGAAAGACCCATCTCTTCTATGAGGAAACGCAGTTCTTCAACCCCGGAGATTCAGGCTTTCACGTCTGGGATATCGGGCCGGCGAAGATCGGCGTGATGATCTGTTTCGATTGGTACTATCCAGAGGCTGCAAGGACCTTAGCCTTGCAGGGCGCGGATATTCTGTGTCATCCATCCAACCTGGTGTTGCCGAATTGCCCGGATTCCATGCCGGTACGGTGCCTTGAAAATCGGGTGTTCGCCGTGACATGCAATCGTATCGGGAGCGAGGCCCGTGGTGGCAAAGATCGGTTGACCTACATCGGTCAGAGTGAAATCGTGACTCCCAAGGGAGTAATCAGACATCGGGCATCTCGTGACGGGGAAGAGCTGACCATCCTTGATCTCGACCCGGCCGAGGCACGTGACAAGGCATTGAATCGCTACAACGATTTATTTGGCGATCGCCGTACGTCGTTATACAAACTGTAATCCCTGATGGCATAACCCCGCGAAGATGAGGACCGCGCTTGCGCAAGTGACAGGAGCACGGTAGGATTTGTCTCATGAGTACCGAACTCCGGAAAGGGATTTTTCTCATCGCGGCACCAAGCCTCCGTGATCCCAACTTCCGGCAGACCGTCGTGTTGCTCTGCGAACATGGACCGGAGGGGGCGCTCGGGGTTATCGTGAACCGTCCCACGGCCATGTCGATTTCTGAGGCCCTCCCCCAGATACCGGTGATTGAAGGAGCCGGTCATGTTCTCTATGCGGGAGGGCCTGTGCAGACGAATCAAGTCATGCTGCTGTACCGGGGAGACACGTTTCCAGACAATGCGCATCACGTGTTCGATGGCGTGTGTCTTGGGGGTGATGTCGGCATGGTTGAGCGGATTCTCACCGAGACCGGAACCAAAGAATTTTTCCGTGCCTACCTTGGGTATTCGGGCTGGGGGTCGGGCCAGCTTGAGAATGAGATGAAGACCGGTTCGTGGATTACCGTACCGGCCGATCCTCACGTAGTGTTTGAGAGCGATCCCGCGCGTATTTGGGGGGACATTGTTCTCACGCTGGGTGAGGCCTATCGGCCGTATGCCGAGATGCCGTTCGATCCATCCTGTAACTAGAAGCTTCCGAGGTTTTTCTTCCACAGTCGATTACCTCCTTGTTGAACCTGGCCGAGCCTGGTGTTAGGGTCATGCATCTAGTCAGGGAGACGAAAAAGTCACGTGGATCAACCGAATATGCCTCAATCGGAAACTGAAACCTTTCTGAGAAAGTTGCATGAACGCCCACAGCAGCCGATCGGGCGATGGCTTCGCGCGCCGGCCCATGTCCATTATGAAGCATTCCGTATGTCCGATCCGCCTACACAACGGCCAGCGAGTCGATCGGAGTTTCAGTCATTACTTGGGAGGCTTAAGGTTCCTTCTGAAACGATAGATCTCAGGGAGAATTTCGGGTACGGGGTCAAGGAGGCGGAGAACGGTGATCGGCTCATCCTTGTCTGGCAGGCCCATACGGAATACTACAACTATCAACTCTGGCATGTGCCCTCTCAAGAGAGCGGCGTGCCAACGTTTGGGCCCTTGGTGTTCCCAGACTACTCGTTTTTAGCGGATCCGCTTGGGTCGGTGGTTTGCCGCTTGGACATTCTACTGACCACAGGCATGTTGCCGCCACGTCAGGAGGTCCGGCCGTTGATGCCGGGGCCTATCCTCTACGGCAGCCGAATCCTTAATGAGCAGACCAGTGTAACGACGAGTTTTACACCCGATGCAGAAGGCCGGGAACGGTACTGGGTCAGTGTCGGACCGTCGCAAAGTGATCCGTCACGCCTGAAAGACATCGTGGACGCTATCGTGCGGATCGAGACGTACTATCACTTGTTGCTGATGCAAAAGCCGCTGTTTTCAGCCGCGATTGATCAGGTCTATAAGTTTGAACAGGTGCACCTCAAGCAGCGGGAAATCATTACCGCTCATATCGGGCATGCCGATTCACAGACCCTGCAGCGCTGGCTGAATACGCTCACCCAGGATCTTTTGAAGACGAACCGTATGGCTGGGAAGTTACACTTTGAACTGTCCTCGGCATTGCCATATGACAAGATCGTGCATGCCACGTTGGCATCTATTGGAGAGCAACGAATGGAATCATATCGTCCGATCTCGGATTATGTGTTGAGCGGCATTACCGGTGTGGCGGAGGGATATCAGCAGCTCTTGCGACGTATCGAAACGTTGCGAGGCGGTTTCGAGGGCATTATCGCCATCATTCGTACTCGCATCGACTTGATCTTGGAGGCCCAAAACCTCACGCTCCTCCAGAGTGTCGACAAGACGACCAAGAGCCAAGTGCTGCTTCAACACACGGTCGAAGGATTGTCGGTGATCGTCATCGCGTATTATCTCGCCGGACTGGCTGGATATGTCTTCAAGGGATTGTACGAACTCGGCTGGCTCGGCAATGCGAACCTTGCCTCAGCGATCTTTGTGCCTGTCGCCATCGGGCTGGCCTTCGCTATTACGACCGCCAGCAAGAAGTTTTTGCACAAAAAATTGGTAGAGGCGTCGCCAGCATCAAAAGGTGATGATCCGAGATAATAGTCCGCCGTTTAATCTGAATCATCCTTTTCCGATCTTCTTCCGAACCCGAGCCACACATGTGACTCGGTAATTCATCATCGCATCATTCACACTTTCCTTCAGCAGCGCTCTGTCTTGACGAACACTACTGGTCTTTTAGAGCGTCTCTCCTGGAAAGATTGCTGGATCGAGTACCCTAGATCCACATACTTACTCCCCCTACTGACTCTTGTGGGCAATTCAAAAAGCGAGTGGGTCATCTTCGCAGGGTATCAGATCAGATACATCGCCTGAATCAGATTCGATACATGTAGGTTCACTCAGCGTGATGAGTGTTTGGTGTGTGCTGCCATTGAGCAGGCCATATCAGGCTGAAAATAAAGCGCTCTGAGTGGGTGTGACTTTAAACGGATGCTCACGCTTTCCGGTGGCATCTGGCTTGCGTTAGCGAATAGAACGTTGCGCGAGAGGGATCCGTACACGACGTCTGTCGGATCAGATCTGATCTGATCAGTAAAGGACCAACCAAGTAAGTGAGTAACGGAAAGGAGGCCCAGCGCTCACTACGGATCAGCGGCTATCGGTAGTCGCCATAGATTTACCTCCACATAAGTGAAAAAGGGAGACTGTACGATGAAAGAAGTTAAGACGATGAAAACGGAACCTGCAAAGCTCGATGATAAAAAACGAAGGCTGGAATTACCTAAGACCAATGACCAGGAGCTCGGACCATTAAAGCTTCTTCCCGGGAAGTGGGCGAATGTGCCAAACCTGCCGGGTCGCGGGTGGAACATGATTGCTCTCCCCTTTGTGGCACCGCCGCCACAGGGAGTTCCATTTCCTCTCAATTATCGGTTGTTACTCCACCAATATAATGAAGAGCTCGAGTTTACCCTCGTCGACAAGGCCGTGCCGAATCGTGGGATCCGTCTTGCTCCTGGGGCTCCTGCGAATACCGATCAGTTTCTCGTCGCGTTAGACTATCAACAGAGAATAAGACAGATCGCTGGCGATGACTTCCCGAAGAGTGGTCTGGCGGGCTCCCCTCAGGATGTCATTCACCATGAGCCTGGCTTATGGCTACACATGGTTAACGGCATCACGGACAGCCTAAATATTGGTCGGCTTGCGACCATTCCCCATGGTGACTCGGTACTAGCCTTGGGCCGAAGCAGTGAACATTCGGGTACTCAATCCATTCCTGACCTCAGTGGGTTGCCGATCGGAGTGGATCAGGATCTTAACAACCCCTATCTGGCGCCATACAAACACTTCAACGACAATCTGTTTCAGGGATTGTTCAACCCTGTGAGCCCGAATGATTTGCTTGAGGCTGCAAATCAAGGTGTTGAGGTTGAGCGCACCACGGTCCTTGATGTTGATTCAACACATCCGACGGGCGGTGTGGTGAACATTCCGTTCATTGTGAGACAGGCGAATGCCACGGTCATGAAGTCCACCTTTTGGATTCAGGAGTTGAAGGAGAAGGACAAGCAGGGAAAACCGAAGCTTCGTTTGCAGTATTCGCAGTTGGTCATGCTGGATTTCTTCCCGCGCGTAGATGGGTTGCCTCCCGGCTGTTGTCCTGGCCCCATTCAATGGCCACATGTGAGCATCAATACACTCGAGAAGGTGTGCTGATTCCAGTGTGATCATCTTCGCATATCGAGGCGACGGTGGATCGTATTGGTCGCCGTCGCCGCATGTGCCAGACTAATCTCTGAAAGGATGTTCCTATGGCGCTGATTGATGAGGTTAAAACGGTTTGTGATCGGCTGGCCCCATTAGGCTGGCGGGATTTGCTATTGAACGTCACCGGAGGACAGCTTGATATTCGAAAACCTACCAGTGCCGGGCTCAAGACAGAGCTGACGAAATCGCTCACCACCATTGATCGGACTGTGCGGGGATTTACCGATTTCTCGCTTTCGGGCAATAAGGCGATCACAGCGGGATCTCCGTCGGACAGTTTGCTGTATCACGCCATGGCCTCGCCAAATGTGATAACAGGCCTCAGTGGATTTCCAACGCTCAAGGAAATTGAGACCGTCGAGAATTATGTGTTTGGCGTACAACCTCCGACGCTTGGAAATTTACGAGCCAAGGCCGGCTTGACTGGTTCTCAACGTTTGTCGGTGGTGGTCTTTGCGTATGAGTATCGGCCAGCACGAGATACCTGTACCAGGCGTCAGGCCGACATGGTGTTTTCACGAACCGGTGTGTCACGCGTTGGTACGAGGCCGGCCATGTATGACAAAAAGAATCGCGGATTTCAGGCGCAGGTGGCTGATGATCCATTTGCATTCCGTGTCTGTCCCGCACGGTTTGCCGCCTTTCTTGCCGTACAAAAGCATGGGAGCGATATCACGGTCATGCGTCCAAAGTCGGGCGATGGCACTCGTGAGTTCTGGGTGCCAATCCATAAGCTCTTCAGTGGGACAGAATGTATCGCGGGTCTCGATCTCCAGGTTGAGCTGTCGGCGTTTCATTATAACGATAAGATTCGACGGACCCGAGCCATTACCCTGCGCATGACAAGAGTTCCGGCCACGATGCCGTTTCAATTTTCGACGGGGATCGCAGAGTTATCGACCGACGCCTCCCTGGGTGCCGGAGTCATGATGCCGGTGCCGCATCCCAGGCTTGTGGAACCGGCCACAGTGAATGGACGGTTATTGACCTACAGAGTTCCATCAGGACAAAAAGCCTTTGCCGCGCTGGAGCCTGGCGCCGCTCAGGGGGCCGATGGATCGGAAGTACGCCCCGCGCCGGCGTATGTGCACGCTCGCACGCAGGTGAGAAGTGGCTCGCTGATCGATCTCAATAACGATCCTACCAGGCCTGACGTGAACGACACCGTTTCGCGGGGAAACTATCGTGCCCTCCATTACGTCGACTTCACGGGTGATGGCCAAGTCAGCGTGACAGTGCGAGCGCTTGCTGGAAAACCTGAAGTGGCCACATCGGTGGTGCCTTGCTACTCACTAGTGGCGGCGCCGGACTTTTTTACCTCAGCTGGCCAGCGTGAATTATTTGAGCAGGTTCCTGGTGATTTCTGGGGTGTGCCGCCGGTGCCTCTCTGTGACACACGGCTTCCTGCGAACCTTCAGATGCCTGGGAATCGGTTTAGCGCTGCTGAAAAGACGATCTCAGCCGTCGTGCCGCTCTTGGGACCACCGCCGACCGGCGTCACGATTCCTCAATCGTTCGATGCCGATCGACATTCCTGCTTGCCGGATGATTGTGCCGGCGTCTTTGCGCCGGGTTGGGACGTGAGCACGGATCGCACACGGGTGTCCGGCGCACAGGTGCAGCACTTAGCGGCCTATGGCTTGGGGAGCCCGTTTCCGGAGGATGCGAAGCTATGCGCTGCGCTCAGTACGTTTTGGCCGGCCGTAGCGCCGGACGCATCCCGAGCGATGTCGCCGAACACGGGCAATCCAGGGCTGCGAGCCACAGTGGCACCACTCACCGATGAGGAGGTTGGGCAAGTAGGCGGGCTTCCGTGGGACGGTGTCGTTGGTCCAACGATCAGGACATTCGGCGGTATGGAGTTTCTCGATTGCGAGAAGTTCCTACACGTCGACTATGTGAAAAATGCTTTAGAAGGGCGGTTCACACCAAGGCTTACGACGCAGGTGTCGAGTGAGGAATATCGTCTTCGCATGCAGGCGATTGCGCGGTGCTACGGCATCGTGGGCGACGATCGGAATCTTCGTTTTGTGGTCTCCTTCCGGAAAGTCAGCATGGGTGATCCGGAATTGCAGCGCGCCCAATTAGATACGTCGACGGTGCTGAGCGGAGAGGTCTATCGTGTCGACATGATCTTGGGAGGGGAGGATACGGAGCAGCCGCACCCGAACGATTTCCGCCGTAGTCTGCTCCCGATCCAAGATCGACAACTATTTCTGGTCGGTCCACGGACTGATACGGCGCTTCGCAAACGAGCCGATCAGGCCGTGTGGGCACGGGTGTGAAGCCCGTCATTATCATCGGTGGTGGCCCGTCAGGAGCTGCTGCCGCGCTCACGCTCCTGGATGCGCAGATCCCTGTCACGATCGTCGAGCAGAAACGGTTTCCGCGATTTCGCCCGGGTGAAACATTGCATCCGGGGATAGAGCCGTTACTGACCAAGCTGGGAGTTCTGCTCCAGGTGCAATCTGCGGGTTATGTAAGGCATCGTGGTGTCTGGTCTGGGTGGAACGGCACAACGCAATTCGTTCCGTATGGCAAGGATGATGATGGGCAATGGCAAGGTTATCAGGCCGTTCGTGCAGATTTTGACCATCGCTTGATCGAGCAGGTACGCATGCGCGGGGCACAGCTCCTCGTCAGCAAAGTAGTAGGGGTGTTGACTTCTGCCTCAGATACGGGTGCCGAGGTGATGACGTCTGAGGGCCCGATCCGAGGAGGCTACGTGATCGATTGTAGTGGAAGCACACACGCACTCGCTCGACATCTTCGCATTCCGATAGTGAGGTATTCGCCAAATCTTGTCGCGTGCTATGGGTATGCGGTGGGGGCCTACGATGCCCCAACACCATCAATTCATCCGGATCAAGATGGCTGGACCTGGATTGCCGAGGTCGAGCCACACCGATTTCAGTGGACCCGGGTGACCGAATCACATAATCGGCCTGCTCGTGCATGGATCCCGGATGGGCTTCAAGCTCTTCAGGCAGAGCCGGCGCAGAGTGCGGACGTCACCTGGCGTATGGCGACATCTGTAGCTGGGCCTGGGTATTTCCTCGCCGGCGATGCGGCGGCAGTCTTGGATCCATCGTCGTCACATGGTGTCCTCCGAGCGATGATGTCAGGGATGATGGCCGCGCATCTTATCGTTCGACATCTGTGTGATAGGGTGGATGCGCGTGTTTGCGCCATGACCTACCACGACTGGTTAGCGAGTTGGTTTCAGCATGATATGGCAGAAATGAGTCGTGCCTATCAGGAAGCGAGATTGTTTGGGTTTAACAATTGAAGTGAAATACAGCAGTCACGGACCAATACCAGGAGCAATTGGCCTGAGAGTATCTGCCAGGAACCGTCCGGTATGTGATGCCGCAACGTTCGCCACTTGCTCAGGCCTCCCTTCGGCGACGATCTGTCCGCCGGCAGCACCACCTTCGGGGCCGAGGTCGATGATCCAGTCCGAGGATTTGATGACATCGAGATTGTGCTCGACGATCACCAGAGTATTGCCGGCGTTCACGAGTTTGTGCAGAACGCCAAGGAGCTTCTTGATATCTTCAAAGTGCAGGCCGGTGGTCGGCTCATCCATGATGTAGAGCATGCCAGGGGACCGGCTCCCCGAGCTCGTCGAGGGGTGCCGGTCCCCTTTCCCAGCTGTCAGCTCCGCAGCGATTTTCAATCGTTGAGCTTCACCGCCGGAGAGAGTCGTGGCGGATTGTCCGAGGCGTAAGTAACCGAGGCCGATGGACATCAGTAGATGCAGCCGTTCTTGGAGCTTCAGCGCTCCGGCGAAGAAGGATAGCGCTTCCCCCACCGTCATGTTGAGGACCTCTGAGACATTCTTTCCACGGTATCGAATCTTCAGGATCTGAGGCTTGAAGCGCTTGCCTTCGCAGATCTCGCAGGGCGCGTAGATATCTTCAAAGAAATACATCTCCAGTTTTTCGACACCGCTGCCTTCGCAGCGATCACAGCGGCCACCGGCTGCGTTGAACGAAAAGTGGCCAGGTGTGAATCCTTGCCGCTGCGCGTCACGTTCCGAGGCGAAGAGCTGGCGGATCTCATCGAACGCTTTCAGGTAGGTAACGGGATTCGATCGCGGCGTGCGACCGATCGGCTGTTGATCGATCAAGCGAACCCCCTTGAGGTGCTCGAGACCTTTGATGGCTTTGAATCGGCCCATCGGCAGAGATTCCACACGAAAGGCACGGGCGATCGCCCGATACAAGGTATCTTCCACCAAGGTGCTCTTGCCCGATCCGGAGACACCGGTCACACAGACCAACATGCCGAGGGGAATGCGGACGAGCAGGTCCTTGAGATTATGTTCGGCAGCACCGGCGAGCACGAGCATTTTGCCGTTACCCCTGCGCCGCTTGGTCGGGAGGGGGATGGCTTCTTCACCGCGTAGGTATCGAGCGGTGGTCGCGCGGCGATCAGAGATGAATTCCTGGGCGGGCGCGGCACAGACAATCTCACCGCCCTTTTCGCCGGACTGGGGGCCCAATTCAACCAGGTAGTCAGCCGATTCGATCATGCGGCGGTCGTGCTCCACGACCACGACCGTATTACCGGTGTTTGCCAGGTCGTGGAGGATACCGGCTAACAGATCCGTATCTCTGGCGTGAAGGCCGATCGTTGGTTCGTCGAGGACATAGAGGGTGCCGACGAGCCGAGAGCCTAGTTGATTCGCCAGCGCCACGCGTTGGGCCTCTCCTCCTGACAACGTCTTCGTCTGTCGATTAAGCGTCAGGTAGCCGAGGCCGACGCGTTGGAGAAACCCAAGTTTCGCTGAGAGCTGCCGGAGAATATCCGTTGCGATGTCTTGTTCGAACTGACCGAGGGGCAAAGACTCCACCCATCCTGCAAGACCCTCGACCGTGTGCTCCGTTGCCTGCTGAATATCGTATCCGGCAATCTTGACGAACAGCGCTTCCGGCCTAAGGCGGCTCCCATGGCAACTGGGGCAGTCGAAGGGGGTGCGGTACCGGCTAAGAAAGACACGGACATGGAGCTTGTAGCGCTTGCCTTCGAGGTATTCGAAAAAATCGTTGATGCCGTCAAACGACTTGTTGCCTTCCCAAAGCAATCGCTGTTGATCTGCCGACAGCGACTCGAATGGAGCGTCGACGTCGACGTCCTGTTTCTTCATCGCAGCGAGCATCTGCTTCTGCCACCACGCAGAGCTGGGTTTGCTCCAAGGCTCGACGGCACCCCCCGCAAGCGACTTGGTGGCGTCGGGGATGACGAGCTCCGGATCATAGCGCAGCACATTCCCGAAGCCTTTACATTCAGGACAGGCTCCGACGGGATGGTTGAACGAAAACAGAATCGGCCGTAGAGGCTCAAAGGTTCTTCCACAGCCCTGGCAGAGAAATTTCGTGCTATAGGACTGCCGTCCATGGTCGATGATGTCGACCGAACAACGACTCTCTCCTTCACGGAAGGCTGTTTCGATCGCCTCGACCAGCCTGGTGCGGTTGTCTTCCCGAATGACGAGGCGATCGAGGACGATGAAGAGGTCAGGGCATTTGTGGAGTGCAGGCTGTCCAACGTCGTGCAAATTGAGCACATCATCGGTGGTTTTAATTCTCGTGAAGCCTCGCGTGAGGAGCGATTGGATGAAGGCCGCCTCGTTCTTGGCGGAGGGAGTCGCGATTGGGAAGAGCATCATCGCCCGAGCGTCGGGCCATCGTTTCAAGAGGTCGTCTGCAACGGTGTCCGGTTGAAAGGAGCGGGCCTCTTGTCTGCAATCTGGGCAGGTGGGTTTGCCGATTTTGGCAAAGAGCAGGCGCAGCAAGTCGGCGATCTCCGTCGTTGTCCCTACCGTTGACCGCGCCGTGCGTACCTGATTCTTTTGTTCAATGGCAATGGCTGGGCGCACGTTGAGGATTCGATCGACGTCCGGCCGAGCAACTTTGTCGAGAAACATGCGGGCGTAGGTTGAGAGCGACTCGACATACCGCCATTGACCTTCCGCAAAGATCGTATCGAACGCGAGCGAAGACTTGCCTGATCCTGAGACACCGGTAATGGCTGTGACTTGATTATGCGGAATCTGCAGTGAGACGTTCTTCAGATTATTCTGCCGGGCTCCCTCAATGATGAGGTGATCCGTTGAAGGTTTGGAGGACAGAGGGTTTGGCACGGTGATCGCTCCTGAATCAGAGTGACCGATCATGGTAGCAAGTGGTGAGGAATGGTTCAACGCCGGGACGCCAGAACAGTGGTGGTGAACCGAGCTTGTAGGGAGCCCAGAATTTCTGGTCCAAAACCTTTCTCCCTGAGCCGGTCGAAGGGTTGCCTTTGTCTGCCGAAAATGTAGAATGCGTCACGTCCGCATCCATTCTTCCACCTTCGATTGCGATGGCCGCTATGCCGATTTATTCAGGACAGGGGCAACCGGATAGGTCCCCACCGGCCCAACCAGAAGCTCAAGATTCCGGCGGGAGGTGGCAATTAAGAAGTAAAGGATTCTTTCCTAAGAAGTGGGACCGGCTCTTGTTCATTTCAGCCGAATTGCAATGTTGTCTGAACTTCGTAAGACGGGAAAAGGAGACTGTGCGATGATAGAAATTAAAACCATGAGAACGCAACCGGCAAGGCTTATGGATAAAAAGCGAAGGCTTGAATTACCTAAGACGAATGACCCGGAACTTGGCCCCTTGAAACTGCTTCCGGGAAAGTGGGCTAACCTGCCAAACTTACCGGGACGCGGGTGGAACATGATTGCTCTACCCTTTGTGACCCCGCCACCTTCGGGGGATCCATTCCCCCTCAATTATCGGTTGATGCTCCACCAATACAACGAAGAGCTTGAGTTTACCTTGGTTGACAAGGCTATACCGAATCGAGGCATCCGTCTCGCTCCAGGGACTCTAGCGAATACCGATCAGTTTCTCGTGGCCTTAGACTATCAACAGAGAATCAGGCAAATCGCCGGAGATGACTTCCCGAAGAGCGGCCTGGCGGGTTCGCCGCAGGATGTCATTCACCATGAATCGGGTTTGTGGCTCCATATGACGAATGGAATCAGTGATGGCCTCAATATTGCGCGACTCGCGACCATTCCCCATGGCGACTCGGTGTTGGCCTTAGGGCGAAGCAGTGAACACGCGGGGACCCAATCCATTCCTGACCTCAGTGGCTTACCGATCGGGGTTGATCAGGATCTCAATAACCCCTACTTGGCACCGTACAAGCACTTCAACGACAATTTATTTCAGGGGTTGTTCAATCCAGTTAGTCCGAACGATTTACTCGAAGTTGGGAGCCAAGGGGTTGAGATCGAAAAGACAACGGTCCTCGATGTTGATTCAAGGCTGCCGACGGGTGGAGTGGTTAATATTCCCTTCATCGTAAGGCAGGTCAACGCAACGGTCATGAAATCCACGTTCTGGATTCAAGAATTGAAGGAAAAGGACAAATATGGCAAGCCGAAGCTTCGACTACAGTATTCGCAACTCGTGATGTTGGATTTCTTCCCGCGCGGAGATGGGGTGCCTTCCGGCTGTTGTCCAGGCCTGATTCAATGGCCCCATGTGAGCATCAATACGATGGAAAAAGTCGTCGAATAAAGCGATTCGGCACCATCAAGGCATTCTTCAAAAATCCTGTCTGGTTCCCTCGATGATGACGGTGGCAATTATGGGGGGGAGGTAGAGAATGCAGCACAGCAATAGATCACACTGATGAGTGACCATCGTAGTAATGGTTAATGGTAGGTTCACTCACGCAACAACACCCCAAGTCCGGCCCTGCTACGCTCTTCGATCGGTTAAGATTAAGTCAGTCAAAGGGCCTGTCCTGCGTCAATCCAAGGGTTGCCATTGTCGAGGGAAAATGTAGAATGTGCACCTACGTATCCATCCTCAGACTACGGGTTTATGTTCACTCATAGAAATCAAGGAACATTGCCATGAGCCGCCGTGTCTTTCTCAGTCATACCTCGGAATTCGCCAAATATCCTGAGAAGAGATCTTTCGTCGATGCCGCGAAGGAGGCGGTGAACCGCGCAGACTGCGTGCCGTGTGACATGGAATATTTCGCGGCGCGAGATCAGAAGCCAGCCCAATATTGTATAGACCGGGCGTGTGCATGCGACGTGTATATTGGAATCATCGGATTGCGCTATGGGTCCCCCGTGCGGGATCGTGAGGAAGTTTCGTACACAGAACTAGAATTTGATTCGGTGTCGAACATGCCGCAAATAAAGCGGTTCATATTTCTGCTTGACGAGCTTGCTCGAGTACCAATTGGGTTGTTCAGTGACAGCACGTATGCCAAACGACAGGAAACTTTCCGAAAACGGCTAGAAGACTCAGGCGTGATATCGAAGCGGTTTAGCGATTTTCATGAGCTCGAAAAATTGGTCTATCAGGCGCTCATAGAAGAATTTCCTGTTGCGTGCAGTTCTCGTCAAGAAATAGAGCGGATCGATTGGCGTAAAGATCAATCCCCATATCCTGGGCTGATGTGGTTCAAGGAGGACTACGCACCCTTATTTTTTGGGCGAGATCGTGAAGTGGAAGCTGTTCTTGAGAAGATGCGTGAGCCCCAGGGTCATTTTCTCGTGATCAGTGGAGCCTCGGGGTCCGGAAAATCCTCACTCGTGTCCGCAGGGTTGTGGCGTGCGGTGATCCAACAAGGGCAGCTGTTGGGAACCGAACGCTGTAGATGGAAGCGGATGACACCCGGTGCTGGGAAAATGGGTCCATTTGTGAAGTTGGCGATTGGATTGCAGGAATCCTTTCCTCAACTGACCGAGGAGGTGGATGAGCTAGCTACCCTGTTGGAGCACGATGCTATGAGCGTGGGGCATCGCATCGCCACTCATCCAACCGATGGGTCTGAGCTCGTGCTGGTTGTTGATCAATTGGAAGAGTTGTTTACGCATGGATACCCAGCGTCGACGATCCAGGTCTTTTTGGCTGCTCTTGTGATACTCAGTGGTGATCCCCAACACCGTCTACGCATTGTGACGACGATCCGAAGTGAGTTTATTGGACGGCTAGCTGGATCAGATTCAGTGCTGAAGCAGATTAATGATGGATTCCACTACCTGGTGCCACCGATTGCTCCAACGTCGTGGCAGGATGTCGTCGAGAAGCCTGCCAAGTTGACAGGCTATGCATTCGAGCGGGGTCTGGTGGATACCATACTGAACGAGGTAGGACTCGAAAAGAAACCTGGTAATATGCCTCTTGTCGCTTATGCGTTGAATCAACTGTTTGAGAAGCGACAGGGCAACATCTTTACCCATGCTGCCTATCATGCAATGGGTGGCGTCCTGGGGGCGATCGCGGCTACAGCCGACAACATCATTGAGAAGCTCGGAAAGGGAGTGAGTGCTTCCTTTGACCGGGTCTTTGCCGAACTGGTGCATCTAGAGCGAGATGGGATTCCGAGCCGCAAGCGTGCGCCGTTAGCGGTCTTTCAGCATGATGCGAATGCAACGCAACTCATCAGGAAGTTGGCTGGGCAGGAATGCCGGATCCTGGTCACAGACGAGGTCGATCAGGTATCCACCGTAGAAGTCGCTCATGAAGAACTGTTCACCGCCTGGCCCGCCCTCAAACGTTGGATTGACCATAGCGGGGAAGCGTTGCGTGATATCGAACATGCTGAGGAAGAAGCACGGAGATGGCAGAAGGGCGGCGATAATCCACAAGAATTGTGGCTTGGATCACGTGCCAAAAAAGTTCTCGCGGCGATTGAGCAGTTTGGGAAGCATCCCTCTCCAACCTTAGGGCGATTTTTAACGCCACAAGAGGTGTTGATTGCTAGACTGAACAAGGGTGGTCTCTCGCATCAAGATCGCTTGCTGATCGGCCAAAAGTTGGCTGAGTTTGGCGATCCTCGGGAAGGCGTGGGCGTGAAAGACGGCGTGCCCGACATCAAATGGATAAAGCTCCTGGGAGGCAAGGTCAAGATCAATTTGGAGAAAGTCGGTTGGGAGGAGGTCAGTTCGGAGTTCACAGTCAACTCCTTTCAAATTGCCAAATACCCAGTGACCAATGCGCAGTTCGAGGCGTTTCTCAAGGCCGACGATGGATATGAAAACGTGGAATGGTGGAGGGACATCAAACAGAGCGAAGGTGCGTTGAAACCGAAAAGGCCAGAGGCTAATTCTCCACGGGAAATGGTTTCCTGGTACGAAGCCGTCGCTTTTTGCAGATGGCTCAGTAGTAAGACGATGGGGCCCAGCATTCGTCTGCCAACCGAATGGGAATGGCAGCACGCTGCAACATCATGCGATTCACAGGATGAGTACCCGTGGCAAGGCGGGTGGAATGATTCCCGGTGCAATAGTGGCGAAAGCGGATTGAATCGGCCAATTGCTGTCGGGATGTACCCAGCTGGGACCACTCAACAGGGCGTTGATGATATGGCTGGAAATATATACCAATGGTGTCAGAATAAGCACTGGGGATTTGAACGACAGGATGCACTGTCTATCGATAACCTTGGCATGCGGGCGTTTCGGGGCAGCTCCTTCGATGACAATATTGCCGAGTCTCCACTGACACTGAAGCGGTTTAATCAATACCCAGACACCCGACTACCCATACTTGGATTCCGTCTTGCCCAGGACATTTAGCCCTAACCCTTCGCTCTTTAATCTTCCAAGGAGCTCTTCGAGGGGCTCAGGGCGAACGGAGATGTTTCTGAAACGGCATGCTTCTTCGTTCGTGCTGACCTTGTCGATAGGCGCAGTTGAGGCCCGGGCGGTGGCCTATCGGTGTGCTCAAAATTGAGTATGGTTAATTTGCCTGTGAGGTAGAGCGGCTGATGTATTTATGCAGAATGCTGGCGATCAGGCTTTGATAAGGTAGTCCTTCTTCGGCGGCGCGCCGTTTGCGCATGTCGAGGTCAGCGGTCAATAACCGGATATGGACGCGGGTATCCTTTAGATGACGAAGCTTCCTCACTTGGGCCATCCTTCGCCTTCCGTGTGCTTCCAGTCGTCCTCCAGTTCTTTCCGCCAGCGCTCTTTTCTGGCGGCACGATACGCGACATCGAGGGTCTTTGTGTCTGGATGAAGCTTCGCTCGAAGAGCAGAAGAAATGAACGCACCAATCTTTTTCGGTGGAACTTCCTGCTTGAGCCTGGTGTAAACATCCTCATCCATCGTAATCCTCAACCTGACAGCCATAGCCCTTCCATCAAGATGTCGATACTATGTTGTATACGGCATCAATCTTTCTGGCAAGATGACCGCCGCTGAGATGTCCTAAGCTGAGGCTATACAACCTCAGTATCTCCAGATGGACGGTGAATCATCAAATGTTACTTAGGAGGCCACGTAGACGGTCAAGAACGCCGCTCTAGAAAATCACAGCCGATCGTGATAAGCGATGCACGATAGAAGACCTCAGTTGCCGGTTGTTGTGAAAATTATGAATGCCGAGGAAGGAGGGATTCACTGTGGCACTCTATGCCTTTGATGGCACGTGGAATGAAGACGAAGCTGAAGAAGCCAAGGAGACGAACGTTCTCAAATTTTGCAAGTGCCTTCCGCTTGATATGAACGTCTTCTATTTGGAAGGGGTTGGGACGCGGCTGGGATTCATTGGCAAACTCCTTGGTGGTCTGGCCGGAGTGGGAGGACCCTTTCGGATTGCCAGGGGGCTGGAGCAAATGCGTCAGTACTTTGCAGAGGGAGATCGGACGGTCGACATCATCGGCTTTAGCCGTGGGGCGTCGCTGGCCCTGCATTTTGCCAATCAAGTGCAGGAGGAACAGCCTGAAGCCGAAGTGCGTTTTCTCGGACTATGGGATACGGTTGCCTGTTTCGGCCTGCCGGGGAATGATCTGAATATTGGGTGGCATCTCACACTGCCTGACAACGTCAAACATTGCTATCATGCGATGGCGCTCGATGAACGGCGAGGAAATTTTTGTCTGACTCGGGTGGCACCGAGGAAAGGCGGAGTGCTCGGTGATCGGCTGCAAGAAGTGTGGTTTCGTGGAGTCCATTCCGATGTCGGAGGTGGACAATGTCCTGGTCTGTCCAACATTGCCCTGACTTGGATGCTGCGGCGCGCCAAGGAGACCGGCCTTCCGGTCGATGAGGAGAAGTTGAAGCACTATGAGTTCAAGTGTGATCCGGATGCTATCGTCTCCAAAAACTTTGATCCGAAGAAGGACCCACAGCGAACGATCAATCCCGGTGATTTCGTGCATGAGTCAGTGAAGGCCCGTGGGCACGTAGGGGGCAGAGTCCATAACGATCCACCGCCTGGGGTTTGCATCGTACGAGGGTAGTACATGGGATGCAGGTAGCGTAGGTCAGGTCAGGGCCTATCAAGGCGTCGACAGCTGCTATTGTAATCGCATGTGGCCTATCGACGCCCCTTCCTCAAGTTAAAAATAAAATAGCCAAAGTTTACAATGTAATCGATGTGAGTTATAAATAAAGCATCGGAGTCAGTTCCATGCCGGTCGACGTAGAAAAGTCTAAAGAAATTCAAGACTTTATCATTAGAAATGTGGAAGGTCATCCGACCGATATCGGCCGAATGACCGCGGAAAAATTCGGTCTGTCACGGGTCGCCATTGTCAATCGACTACGCTCTCTTGTGGATGCGGGACTTCTCACTGCGGAGGGGAAGACCAAGGCGAGACGATATGAACTGAAGATTCTGAGCGACAACAAGCAAGTGCTACAGCTCGTTCCTGGGTTGACGGAGGACCAGGTCTGGCTTCGTGAAGTAAAGCCGTATTTGCTTGGTGCGCCCGGCAACGTGTTGGATATCTGTGCCCATGGGGTGACGGAAATATTCAACAATGTCATCGACCACTCCGCATCCAAGACGGCTGAGGTGCTGGTGTTTCGCGATGCCGCACAGATCACGATCAGAATCCGCGACTACGGTGTCGGCATTTTTCACAAGATTCAGCAAGCGTTCAGTCTCAGCGATCCCCAACATGCCATTTTAGAGTTGGCGAAAGGCAAACTGACGACGGATGCCACGAAGCATACGGGGGAAGGGATTTTCTTTACCTCTAGGATGTTTGACAAGTTCGTCATTGCCTCAGGCACTCTTGTCTTTCTCAGATTTCGTGGGACGGATGATTGGCTGCTTGAATCGGACGAAGCGCCGAAGGATGGTACGGAAGTCCTGATGAAAATCGCCACATCTGCCAGTCACACCGCCAAGGAGATCTTTGATCAGTACCGGGCAGAGTTCGACCAATTTGGTTTTTCGAAGACTCACATCCCCCTTGTTCTGCTCAAATACGAGGGGGAGCAGCTCATTTCACGTTCCCAAGCCAAGCGGCTCATGACTCGAGTGGATCAATTTCGGGAAGTGATTCTTGATTTCAAAGGCATCACATCCATCGGCCAGGCCTTTGCCGATGAAGTGTTCCGCATCTATCGGCGTGAGCATCCGAGCGTGAATATCTACCCCGTCAACATGGTTCCTGACGTTCAGGGGATGATCCAACGGAGTATCGCAGGAAACCCAGATGATCCGTTGCATGAATATTTCCGAAGGGGTATGGATCAACACAAACTCACATGAAAACGGATTGCAGCTCAAGATCTTCCTGTTAGGAAAGGCTTGGTAATCGGCCTTCTGAATGGCAGGATGATAGGACCTAACCGGGAGGGCACATGATTCTGTCGACGACCAATACGATTGAAGGTAGGAAGGCGGTGAAATACCTTGGATTGGTCTCCGGAGACGCGATCCTGGGTGCGAACATCTTTCGGGATTTTTTTGCATCGGTGAGGGATATTGTCGGCGGACGGTCGGCAGCCTATGAAAAGGAGCTTCGCAAGGCCAAGAATATCGCGCTGGACGAAATGCAGGAGCAGGCTCGGAATCTTGGCGCCAATGCGATCGTCGGCATCGATATCGATTATGAAACGATCGGTACCAACAGCAGCATGTTGATGGTCAGCGCCAATGGAACCGCCGTGGTGGTGGAGTAGCCGAACCTATGGCACTGCTCACCCATGAAGAATATCTTGGGTTGGGGCGTCGCATTATGCCCCTTCTCGGTTCTGTATTGTGCGGGCCGTCGGCTGACGCACTTCGTGAATTAGCCAAGGCCTATGATCCCTCCGTGGATGATGCACGTATCAGTGCTGAGGTCTTTCTCTTCCATAAATATCTCCTGATGCAGGCCTGCGCGGGGGTGTTTCCGGAATCGCACGTCGATCACATCATCGGGGGACTGTTTGCTGCACTCAACGAGCGGGCCAGCGGATTGGACCTCAACCAGGAACGCCAACAGGCCATGGAAGCGATGTGGAAACTGCGGGCGGAACAATTTGATGGGCCTTTCTCACAAGACCAAGCACAGTTGTTGAGCGAAGAATCAGGGCCTCTCTATTGGAAAGAAACGATCGGTCAATTCTGTCAGAACGTCCACCAACATGAGCCTCATCCCGATTTCTCGAGCGATGGTACCAACCCCTCTCACACAGCCAGTCAATCCGTTACCGCGGCCCTAGACGAAATGGTGTCGGCCTTAGAAGAGATCAGCCAGCAGCAGTTTGGCGGGGCGGCATAAGAGCCGCGCCGCCGGTTGCTTCATGATTTCAGGAATACCTTCAGCAGCCCGATGCATCCCATATACAGAACGAGTGATCCAGCCATGGCGGGCCAGAAGCCGAGACGGGGGATGCCCATGATCATCGTGACGACGTAGACGGTCCAGGGTGGGACAAACCAGAGTAAGTTCTTGGCGTAGGCTACCGTTGTTGTTCCACCACCGTTTGCATAAAGCAGAATGAACGTCACGCCGGTGATGGCGGGGAAGGTGCTGGCCATGGCGGCCAGGAACGATTTCCCCTGTGCACCAAGATAGGTCGAGAAGCTGACGATACTGCCGCCTAACAAGAAATAGAGCAGATACTTTCCAAAATCGTTCACTCTGTTATTCCCTCCCCAAGTGGTGATGTGGCCCACGATTGATGCCGCGTCGTTCGCTCTGATCTCTTTACCAGGTCGATATGGGTCGATCGAATGACTCACCAGGAAAGGGAATCAGCCTAGCACCATCGGCGTTTATCCTATCGCGACTCTCACGGCGCTGTACATAATGATGACTTCAACAGCATGCGCCACGATCGTGATCCAGAGATTGCGCGTTTTAAGCCAGATGCTTCCCCAGATAAGTCCGTCCCAGAGCGCGATCCAGTGGAGATGCTGAAACGTATTGACCAGGAACGGATCAAATACAAAGGTGAACGAACTGGCGAGAAGGGCAAGGGGCGTGAGTCGACGAAGAGAATGCGACTCCCACCAGTGTGATTCGAGTTCAGCTAGACGGCCCAAGATGAATCCGCGGAAGTTTATTTCTACAAACACCGCAATACCACAGATCAGCCAGGGTACCATGAGGAGGATGGGAAGCCGACCGTGCGGCGTGTGCTTCAAGAAGATGATGTCGTACCCTAGCGATGGATAGATGACGAGGATGACAAACGTGTTCATCGCCCCTAACAGCAGTCCCGTCAAGGCTCCCCATCGAAATCCATTCCATATCAGGTGCCTTTCCAGACCGAGGTGCGCCAGAACGTGGGAGGCACCTCTCATCCAAAGGCCGAGGCCCATGTAGGCAAGAAGTTGTGGGGCAAATTGGACCGGAAGTTGTTCTCGAAGTGAATCGGGAAGACCGTAGTAGCCGAATGTCGCGCCGATAGGGAGCAGCGCCAGTGTTGCTCCCCTCGTGGAGGCATGTTTGGGGATCGACTGATCAGGCCCAGGTGCCACTGGACAGCTATGAGAGTTCGAGATGATAACGATCCAAAGTCGTCGCTTTATGGCGCGCCAGGTTGGACAAGGACTTGTTGTAATCGACGATGGCGCGCAGCTCGTTACCCTGAGCCGTGGCGAGATCCCGTTGAAAGTCGAGCACGAAACGAGTCGTGCTGAGTCCAACCTTCAACCGCTCCTGTTCGGCCTGCAATTGTTTCTCCGCCATGATGCGCGCTGATTTGGTGGTCTCAATACGCTTGAAGTCGGTCTGGACACGCCGCACCGCTTCACGAACCCCGACGATGATTTGCTGCCGGACATTGGTCAGCGCGACCTCGGCGTTCTGGGCCTCGAGTTTCCGCTTGTTGTAGGTACTGACGGCGGAACGATTGCCGAGCGGATAGCTGAAGACCAGCCCGGCTCCGTAATTGTAGAAGTCCCCGCTGAAGTTTTTGGTGAACGAGTCCCCGTAGTCAGCGCCCAGTCCGGCGAGTCCCATGGTGCCTTGGAATGACAAGGTCGGGAGCAACTGGTTCCTGGCGAACTGCCTGTTCAGTTCGCCGGATTCGATATTCTTCTTGGCCTGCGCAATTTCCGGGCGTTGTTCGATCGCCGTATCGATGGCTTCTTGAAGACTGATGGGCTCCAAGAATGTGACAGGCGAGTCAGCCGGTGTGAGCCGCACGTCTTGCCGCAGCTCGTCCTCTCCTGGGTTCAAGAGGCGTCGGAGCTGATCTTCCTGATCGCGAATGGTCTTCTCAGCTACTAAGACCTGCTCCACCCGTGATGCGACGGCGGCTTCGGCTTGGAGCACGTCGACGATCGACATGATACCGGCCTTGGCCTTCGCGCGATTGGTCGCCAACAATTCTTCGGCGGCTTTCATGGCGGCCTGTGCGACTTTCAGATTTTCGTTCGCAAAGACCAGTTCCCAATACGTCTGTTCCACGGTGGCGACGACCGTCATCACACGGTCTCGGAACACGTGCTGCTCGACCTCGGCGTTATTTTGCGCGACCTTGATAAAGGTCTGGTTGATCGCGATTCCCGCATTACGAAGAAGGGGCTGGGTAAAAGTGAAGGCCAGGCCCCCGGTCCATGACGGATTGAACAAGAATCCTCGAGCGACATTTTGATTGATACTGCTACGGGACGGGGCATAGTTCACATCGAAATTTCCCCCGGTGATGAGGTTGGTTGATGCATCAAAGGTCAGAGACGTGCTGCGTTGGTCGAAGGTCGTGATCTGACCAAGCGAGGCTCCCGTTCCCCCGAAGACCGGTCGGTTGAGCGGATTCACCGTCCTGTTATATTGACCGTTCACGCTCAGGGTCGGATCGAACTTGGCTTGTTCAACCGTAATGTCGAACAGACGGCTTTCTTTGGTATGGCGGCTGACCGTAATGTCCAGGTTGTGCTGCAGCGCATGTACTGCGGCATCGGCCAGGGAGACGGTTTCCCGCCGTTCCGTCGGTGGAGGTTCCGTGATGTCCAAGCTCCATCCGAGGGATGGAGCCGTCATGCCCAAGAAGACGGCGATGACGATCATTGCATGGCGTGAGGGACGTGAGAATGTGAGACGCATGGGCTCCTCCCGGTTCGACAGTCCAACAAGATCATACTATAATGTCTTCATGTCTTCGATGAAACCTGTCATGAAGATTGATCAGTATCCCAGTGACAATGAGCAAAAGGCCTGGCTCGTTCGAGTAGTCGTGAGGGGCAGTGTTGTGTGTCTGTTGGTGGGGGGAGTGCTCTTTGCCCAGACCTCTACGATGGCGCAGAGCTTATCGGGCGCGTCGAGCGGTCAGTCGCTGGCGGGAGGAGTGTCGCCACAGTTCAAGTTCGGGGGAGGCACGCTCTACATCGACAATCAGGGCACACAGGGTTTTCTGTATACGCCTGGCCAGAACTTTCAATCCTACAGCTTCCGAAATCCGACCACGGGACAGGCCTGGAGCGGAGCCGTGATGACATTCGGCCCGCAACTCTCCATCGGACTCATTCAAGGGGCGAATCAAGTAGGCACCGCAACCGTTCTGCCAGGTCCACCACGCCAAACCTCTCCGTTACCTCCGATTGAATCCACGCTCCTTGACGAGCTTCCGTAAAGAAAGCACTCGACTCACATTCCTGCTTCCAGGACAAGGGGTGACAGGTCATGGTTGGTAAGCTTGTTGCCACGCGACGGTCAGCACGTACCGAGCCACGGTCTGTAAGATGTTCGGGTCGATGGTCTCGATGGTATCCGTCGGTTGATGAAAGTGTGGATGGACCCCTCCGCTCACCACGGTGACGGTTGGCACACTGGCTTCCTTGAACGGCACATGATCGCCACCGGGGAAGAATCCATAGAGATCGAGTTTGTCGTCAACGCCGGCGGTTTTCCCTGCCTCCAGCAGCACATCCTTGTCCAACCCGGTTACACCGACGGTGAGGCGTCCATTCCCAACGCCGGCATGATCGATGTTGATCATGGCCTTCGTGGCGTTTAACGGGGCAATCGGTCGTGACACATAAAGTCGTGAGCCGAGGAGGTCGCGCTCTTCGCCGCTGAACGAGACAAAGAGAATCGTTCGTGACGGACGCCGGTTGATCTTTGCCAAGGTCCGCGCGACTTCCATGATGACGGCGGTTCCGGACGCATTGTCATCCGCGCCGGGAAAGAGTATCCCTCCCGGGCGACCGAAGTGGTCACGGTGCGCGCCGATGATCACGGTGTCCGTTCCCGTGCCAGGGATCATCCCAATCACATTCACCAAGAGCCCTTCCTTCTCGGTTGTCTTCCACTGAAGCGAGGCAAATTGATCGGTTATGACGACTTGTGAGGTGGGCGATTGGTTCAATTGCTCTTGAAGGGCGCGGAGGCGATCCGGAACTTCTCTTTTCGAGTCAGTAAGAATATCTTGGGCGAGAGCGGTGCTGATCCAGGCTCCCGGAATGGCCATATCGGGAGGGAGTTGTCCGTAGAAGGCACTGGGGTCTCCTGTGACGCCACGGCGGATTTCGTAGGGGTGGAGGATCGGACCGGTTGCGGTGAGATACCCCACGGCGCCGCGTTCTTTAGCGAGCCGCACCTTGTCGGCATGGCTGACATGGCGGGGGTAGTGTTCCGGCTTGCCACGCAGAAACAGCACAACACAGTTGTTGACCTCCACACCGGCGTAGTCGTCGATGCCTCGATCAGAATCGACGATGCCGTATCCGACGAAGACGATCCGGCCTTGGATGTCGGCTGATGGAGAATCGAAGATGGGGAGGTAGTCCAGACCGGCTTGCTTCGTGATCAGTCCGCTTGCGGTGCCGATCCCGACGGTTGGGTGTGGAGCAAGAGTGGCGGTGGGGACGAGGGTAGCCATGGCCCCTGATGTGACACCATCTTTCCCAGTTGGGAAAGGAATGATCAGCGAGCTGTTGCGGATGCGCGGTAGCCGTAACCCAGCCGATAGAAACTCCTGGGCCACCCACTGCGCGGATTTTAGGTCGTCGTTCGTGCCGGTTTGTCGGCCATGAAAGGAAGGGCCGCTGAGCGTTCGGATGTCGGCAAGCATCCGGTCTGCGGAAAGCGATTCGATGGCGGTCTGGAGGCCGGATTCAAGCGACTGGGCTTGAGTGTATGGCGCGGCCGTTATGAACGACAGCACGAGTGTGATCGTTAAGTGTACAACCCATCTAATCATTATGCTCCACGTAAATCTTATGATAATGGCTTGAGAGTTTGAGCCAGCGTATTCACGTGGGCGAATCATAGCATAGCCATCTAAGCAGGTTGCAGCGCCACATTGTGCCCAGGTACTATTCAGCGACACGTGGATGTAGGTTCCGAGCTGAGCGGGTGACCGGCAGCTCAAGGGAGCGACTATGGCAGGCGGAGACTCAGGAAAAGGATTGTACGACCATCTGTACCGGCGTTTTTTTGAACAGCGCGACAGCCACGATGGCTATTTATTCCAGGAGGCTCCAGGTGGGAGCGCCAAGCCGCCGACGGTGACGTTCAAGCAGAAGCTCCGGTGGTGGACATGGGATCGGTGGGAGCGGAGAAAGAAAATTCTCGAGGAGCGTGATCGGTTACAACGCGAAATTCTCCAGATCAAGAAACCCACCAACACAAAGTAAATAGTGTGTGGTTGTTGGATGGCACTCAATAGTCTTTCATGAGACAACTCCCAATTCTGTGCTCCTCGCTTTTCTTCGTCAGCATTAGTTGGCTGGTAGGGAGTGGTTCGAGCTACGGCATTCAGTTAGAAACCCATGAAGAAAAAGCCGCCAATCTCAAGCAGCAAGCGACCGGTGGACTGTTTCAAAAATGGACCTTCGATCAAGATCAGATCGATCACTTACCAACGGGCTTCGAACAAGACGTTTCCAATGAACCTCCGGCCACGTGGGCTGTACAGGCGAGCACAACTGCCCCGTCTCTGCCGAACGTTGTGGCCGGTTCTTCCCGT
Source organism: Nitrospira sp. (assembly GCA_019636875.1). Taxonomy (GTDB): domain Bacteria; phylum Nitrospirota; class Nitrospiria; order Nitrospirales; family Nitrospiraceae; genus Nitrospira_D. Next base: position 1,073 of record JAHBWR010000016.1, on the reverse strand, counting down.
TGTGGAGAGCAGTGTTTCCAGGTGTTGCTGGCCAAGGAGCTGGAGTATGAATATCCGGACCTCACGGTTCGCTTTCATACGCCGGACGGCGTGGGAGCTGGGGGTGTCGTCTTGGGCGCACACGACGCCAAGAATTTCTACGCGGCAGTGATCGATTCGGTCCAGCGGACAGCACACCTGCTGCGTATCTCCAATGGCCGCAGGGTGTCCCTCGCTGAAGCGTCTGTCCACCTCAAACCGGTTGAGTGGCACTCTCTCAGAGTGCAACGAAATACCATCATCAGTAAGGATTTTATCGAAGTCTATGTCGATGGGGCGCTCGTGCTCTCGGTTGAGGACCAAACGCTGGGATTGGGCCGGGTTGGATTTGTCTTAGCCGGGAAATCCTCAATGTTTTTTGATAGCTTCCATGCGGTTCCGCTCTTTTCTCATCGCCCGCTCTCGTCCCCGCCGGCTTACTAAATTCATGCGTGGTTCGCCCCCGCTTGCCTTTTCTGGCGGTCTGGAGTAGCATCGCCCTGCCGGTTTGCGAAAGGCCTGGCAACACCGGCGTTGAGAGTGACAAGGCCTGGACGAATGTTGTTTTGGGCTCGCCCGGGAATCTGATCGGAAGACAGAGCTAAGTCGCCGTTGTGTTGACGTCTTCGGCCCATCCCTTCCTCGCTGTTTTCTCGCGTCCAAGACAACATCATTGTGTCAAAGGAGGAACCTGATGGGTGCGAAGATCTATGTTGGCGGATTACCATACTCAACGACCGAGCAACAACTGAGCGACTTGTTCGCCGCGCATGGGACTGTGGCCTCGGCACGGATCATCACGGACAAGTTTACCGGGCAGTCCCGGGGATTTGGCTTTGTTGAAATGTCGGCAGACGGTGAAGCAGAGGCTGCGATTACGGCGCTGAACGGCACGCAGTTCGGAGGCCGTACGTTGACGGTGAATGAAGCCCGTCCTCAAGAGCCCCGTTCAGGCGGAGGAGGACGTGGAGGTTTCGGCGGCGGTCGCTAACCTCGAATCGACCTTGTATGAGATGAAGGGCTGCCGGAAGTTCCGGCAGCCTTTTTTGTTGGGC
>JAHBWR010000159.1 GCA_019636875.1 Nitrospira sp. | reverse complement strand
CCCAGGACCCTCGCCTTAAAAGGACTAGGTATGTACTTAGAGGACAAGCTTAAGGTGAAAGTTAAAAGCCCTTCATGCCCAGGTTTAACTTTGCTGACCCGAGATGACACTAACCTTCTCCGTAGACTCGCAGACGAAGAACGAAAGCGGTAGGCGAAGGCCTCGAGTTAAAAGCGCCCCAGACGATAAGTAAAATCAATGCCTTACCTATTCAAACATTCCAATCTGCTACGTGCTTTTTCAACGGTTTACAAATAGGCTGTCCGATATAGGACATGAGCCAGGGTTTCGATTCTGCGATGCTGAGAATGTTCAGGGACCGAACCCGAGCGAATTGGCAATTAAATACAGAATCAATTAACACGAAGCATAATTGAGGTGGCTCCGCTTCTTTGGACAGAATCTTTCAGTTCACACGTGGTGCCAGGCAGTGTGCTGCCTACGCGGCGGAGGGCCGTGCAGGCCAGTTCTCCCAGTACACGCAGTCGGGCTCGTAGGCATGGAGGTAGACCTCTTCATACTTGAGACTCCGCCACAACCGTTCCACGAAGACGTTGTCCCGCCACCGCCCCGTCCCATCCATACTGATCTGAATCCCGTGGTCGTTCAGCAACCCGGTGAATGCCTCGCTCGTGAACTGGCAGCTTTGATCGGTGTTGAAGATCTCCGGTCTGCCATACTGGGTCATCGCCTCCTGCACCGCCTCCAGGCAGACGTCCGTGGTTAACGTATTGGACAGCCGCCAAGCCAACATCCGGCGACTCGCCCAGTCCAGGATCGCACAGAGATACACGAAGCCGCGCCGCATCGGAATTTCGGTGATATCGGCGGCCCAGACATGATGGGACCGCGCGATGGTGAGATCCCGCAAGCTGTGTGTGTGCTACCACCCTTAGACAATCGTGGAGACGAGTGACCGTCCGACATACTGGTTTCCATCGGAGCTCGGAAACACGCGCCGGCCGGGTATCCTACAGTACGGCAACGATCTGCCGCCCTGCACAACACATCGAGTGATCAGCTGCTCATAGGCATTTCAACTTACCACGGTAGAGAGACCGTCAACACACCCTCTTTCTAGACTCGAGGCAATCTGCTATAGATACGAACACGTAACCACTACAGCTGCTGAAAGGGTAACGGCATGCAAGATATGGGCAGACACAGCATTCTTGGGTCGCTACTCTCCCTCTGGTTCATGGTATTCCTGTTAATTTCCGGTGGTGGATGTTCTCTCCCGCAGTACAAAGACTCACACCGGCAACTAACTGAACAACAAAAGGCCGAAGCAATACGCGCTTGGACCGCACAGCCTAATCAACCGTCCAGACCAGCCGAGATTGTTGCGAGCACTGTTCCGGAACTGACGGAGCGAACAATGAAGGAACTCGGCTCACGAAACGATATTGTGCTCGTGGTGTTTGTGGCCCGAAAAGATGTGACGACTTCAATCCATACAATCAGACAAACCATGCAGGCCTTGGATCCGAAGTCGTCTTTATACCCCTATTGGGTGACGGATGTCCCCGGATTCGTCGCAGACTCACAAACGAATTGCGGTGTTGTGGTCGGTCACTGGTATGCGTACGAGAAATATCCATATCGTGCGTCATGGGAACGAATTGTGGATGCGGTCTTAGAACGGGAAGCGACGTATGGCACATACCTTTACTCGCACAATGGGAAATTTCTCCTGACCGAAGATGGTCAACCGGAAGTGGAGGCGCTACAAGACGTTTGTTTCCCAGGTCACCCCTTAGCCTCGACTCATTTCGATTCGTTTGGGGCGTCCAAACAGAGCCGTCCAGCCTTGTCACGGTCGAAGCCGACAGCTACGTCAGATGAATTCGCCACAGTGCAGACGACGACAAAAGATGTGGCTGCCAAGGCACTCATGGGCGATACACTAATGGGACAGGCATGCGTCAACACCGTGAATATTAACCTGAGGATCACCGATGTCTTTCTCCATAATCGCGCTGAGCAGAATGACCCGCTGTACTTAGTGAAGGGGGTCTTGAAGGTCTTTCGCAATGCACAGACTTCCCCGGAGATTGCCTTGGTAGGTGGCATTTCAAGAGTAAATGGCGTCGTGAATCTCGTGGCGTCAAGCGAAGGGCTTAATCCGCGTTATAGAAACATGATCATTTCGCTTTTTAGAGACGATGCAGACAGTGGGTTGGAAGGTATGATTGAAGGCATGGAGGGAATTGGGGCTGCGGAGTGCGACGATGTTCGACTCACGAGCAAGAATGGGACGAAATTGGCAGCGTTTCCGAAGATGACGGCCCGGGTTGCGCTCATCCTCTCCAACCCCCAAATGGCTCCTCGATCAAACCTTTATCCAGTTTATTGGCTCAAGGTCGCGGAGGCCCATGGCAGTATTGACGCACCGTATTACCTTGGATCACGATACGAAGAGCGCGGCGCCACAGACCCGAATGCCTATGCCCCCGCGATGCAGTATTACTTAGCAGCGATTACCGCCTACGATGATGCAAGGGCGCAAGCCGCTTTAGGGCGTCTGTATGAGAAGGGGCAAGGAACAACGAGAGACCCAGAGAAAGCCAAACAGTTAAACAGCGCGGCAAAGACCACCCGCCAGCGCGCTGCGCGCGTATGCGCGTCCTCGCAAGTAAGAGAAGTGATGCAACGTTTTCTTACGAAGGTCTATCTCCAGAACAAAGCTGGGGCTGAGACGATGAACGCCCTGACTGGTATTCTCCCGGATGGAGGGGAATTCACGATCAGCAAAGTGACGGCTGAGGACGTTGTATCGTTTAACTATTGGTTTATCTGTCGCGCCAAAGGCGGGTTTGACAATCCCAATTTTCACATTGAGATGCCTGAGAAAAAGGTTACCGTTCGGAGAGACCGAGACGGCTATGAAACCATGTCGGACAATTCGATAGAACAGCTTTCCTCTCAAGCAGCACCCATTCTGATGAACGAAGCCGCCAGAAATGTGGTGAATTATCTCACGTTTCAATTAAAATCAATGGGCAACAATCGTTTCAAACTGGCGTATGAAAGCCCAGGCGGCATTCAGTCGGAGGAACTCGAGGTAAACTGATCTCGCACATTTACCATTATTAGTGAGAACTGTCCGCCCACGAAGTACATTCCTGAGGCGAATCACGTCTTGTGAAAAACTCACGTTCACGCTGGGACAATTACCAGCGGATGGTCGCGGCTTCGAGACTTTTTTGCGAGCATCTCTCGCAAAATCACCGCTTCGAGCGTCAAATTCGCGAACAGCTGCATAAGCCTGCGGTTCTCCTCCTCCAGCTACTGCAATACCGCGGCGATCTGCGCTTCGGACAGCTTGCTCTTCTTCATTCCCCGCTCCTTCCCTGGAGGGCTGTCAAGCTAGCACACGTGAGCAGTTTTCGTTCGTCCAGTTTTCTGAGAGGATGCAAGGGAAGCTCAGTCCCACTCCCACTGCTTCCCGCTTGGCAGTATACCGTGACTCGTGTGCCAAGGCTGTCTAGCAGCCTTGCGAACTCAGATTCACCCGACGAATCATTGAACCGGACATCAGATCCGACAGGTTAAACGAATTTCTCAGCAGACGTCATAGAGGCGATTTCGGCGCTTTTCCTCCGCTGCCTCCCTGCCGCCAATCACAAAATAGACATAGGGGACACAGAGCGTGGCAATAGTCACCAGAAGAACTATCGTGGCCGATGGAATCATGACCTCCCGCATACTGATGAACCAGTCTTGCACTCCGACCGCCATCTGATCGGACATCACGCCTCGTAGCAGCGGCCAGAGCACCTTAAAGCTCTCCTGCACATGTTCCGGGGTCAAGAGCTGATACATGAAATTAAAAAAGACCGACAGAAGGATCACCTTGATGATATTGGCCACGATCATCGATTGATAAATGTCCTGAATCGCCCGTTTGCAGACTTTTCCGATGTAGCACGACCCGAGATTATGCCCGATCATCACCGCATACCCCACGCCGTAGGTGATCCCGATCAGCTGCGCGAACACCTGATCGAAGAGGCTCGGATCTGGATCCCCGAAGATCGGCATCAAGCTCCCCATGACACCGAGTCCCATCGGCACCCCTAGCATATTGATCAGCCCATCAACCACGACGCTATGCACCCCCACCTCAGTATAGGCAAAGCTGCGATCGAGCAGAATGAGATGTTCTGGGAGCGGCGTACCAAGCTTCTCCACCACCGCCAACTCCTGAATCTCGCTGATCGCTGCAATCAGACTTCGGGGACGGCTTCGGCCTGAAGCTCCCTCCGCAAAGATCGGTCCTCGCCGCGAAGCTGATTGTTCCATTGTTACATGCTCCCCGAACCGATCAGGTTGATCAGCGGCCGAAAATACGACAGCAGAATCGTCAGCATGAAAAACAAGAATCCCAGTGCAATCCGCTGTTTGTAGGCCCCGAACCAGAACGTCGCCGCCAGAGTGGCAGAGGCCAGGATGCGGAGCGGAACGCCGGCCAGCAACGTCGTAGTGACCCACGATGACACGGCAATAAAAGTTTCCGGGTCCATACCTGTACTCCTATCCTCGACCGAGCTGGAATTCGGTCACCAACTGCATAAACGCCACCTTGCGAGACTCGAGTTCCGATTCGGCGATCTGAAACGCTTCAAGTTTGACCGGCACAAAATAGCCACGCTGTTTGATGCCCGCTTTCTTTGTGAAGATGTCGAACGGCCGGCCGTAAAAATGCTCGCCAATCTCCATAGCCAAGAGATCCGCCGCACCTAGAATTTTCACCAGTCGCCGCAGCGTATCCTCGCGATCGGTCGATCGAATGAGTCCCATTTCGACGACCTTCTTCTGCCGTGCCAACTCTTTGGCGGCCTCCAGAATGGCATCCGGTGTCACATACACCACCCCTTTCAGCGAAAACGCCGCCCACTTGC
>JAHBWR010000158.1 GCA_019636875.1 Nitrospira sp. | reverse complement strand
TGCATGGATCGATGAAACGAAAAATCGGTGGGTGGCGCGCTGTCACCATACCGCATCCCAAGATGAGCTAACTCCCCTGCCGCGATGATGCCCACTCGTCGTGTGGAAACGCCAATGGCGTCCCGCAAGGCAGCAAGAAATCGATCCACGGAGGTTCGCACGGTCGAATCGTTCAGGCTCATCGCAGAGAAAGACGACAGAATTGGAACAACTGAGAAGGGCTTGCCGACTGTCGTCTGGAGAAACGGCAGCTGAAACTCAATGGCGTGTTCTGATTGGTGGGCGATATCTTCCTCGAAATATTCCGGCACGTTGCTTTTTAACTGATCCACGATCGTTCGGTCAGCCTTGACGACTCCCAACGGCGTCTCAAAATCTTTGTCGGTCACCGCGAAGAGATGCTCCAGCCCGGCATGGGCGGTCCCGATGATCACATAGACATCCGGCTGCTCACATTCTTGAAGTTCCTTGTAGGCCCAGGCGTAGATCGGCCCTGCTTGCTTCACCTCGTAAGTCGGTGCAACGAGTCCTTTGATCACTTTTCCACGATTCTCAGACGGTTTAAAATCAGGCCCTTCACCCGATGAAAAGAATCCATCGACTTGCTTCTTCAACTTCGCGCCATCTGCCTCGTAGCTCCGCCCAGCAAATGCAGCCGGCCGCATCGCTTGCTGTCGATACGAGAGTCGCGCCTGTTGCCGCGCCTGTTCGCTTCGAGAGCTTTCCAGGAACAGCTTCTCGTCCAGATCCGCCACCAGCTGTTCCACCTTACTCGGCATGAGAAATTCGCCGAACCGTTTCAGGTAGAGAGCACCGATGTCCTGGATGGAATGGTCTCCATCGAAATGTTGCACGATGAAGAACAAATTGAGCGGGAGGACCAGCTTCTCTTTGCTCAAGCCGCTCGGATCCCAGAGTACGACCAGCTGATCTTCCCCCTGCTTAATGGGAGAAAATTGTAGGTTCCTCAGCACCGGATACTGAGTGGGATCGTTCACGACTTCGGACGTCATAGCGGAAGGTATTGTATGAGACAGACGCTGGAAGCTGCAACCAGCTAATGACTGTCAGGCGGATGTTCTTGGCCCTTTCGTGACAGCAGAAAGAGCGCACCAACGATACCCATCAGCAACCAGATCGTCGGACGGCCGTAGGAGGCATCCGAGTATTCGATCAAGTCAGTCAACCGCCCGATCAAGAGTGACATCCGGGCCATGACCGTGTAGCCGAAGGCGGCTCCGAACGAGATCATCAGGAACAAGATGCCGGTCCTTGCTACCACCTTACCTACCCCGGTGTGCTCGATCGAAAAGAAAAAGTAAAAGAGGACTGAGCTCACCCCAAGCAGAATAATGATCGCGTTCAGATTGCTGGCGGGGTTGAGGAGATTCATCGAAAAGGTCACGCCGTCCGACCCAACGAGCGATAGAAGTGGTCGAATGGTATCCTCGACCTGCTTCAAAATGAACGAGGAAATGGTTCGAGGAATCGCCAATCCAGCGCCCATCCCGACGATGAAGGCGAAGGCATAGCGCGACATCCAAGCCGCCTTCGGCACATACCTGGTCAGCATAAGCATTCCGATGCCGACGGGAATCAGGAGGCTGATTTCTCCCTGTTCCACGATCGGCTTGACGACCAAGTGGACGAGAACGGTGTCGTACGTCTTCACGATCGTGTATCCGATCGAGACACCCACATAGAGATGCTCTGCCAGTTTGAAGAGCGGGTTGTCTTTATACAGGAAGGAGAAGATCAACAGGGTCAGCCCTGTCGCCACCCAAGCCCCGAATATCGTCGCGTCCATGCCGTTTCCTTACCCCTCACCCAGCCTGGCCCTGGGCTCGAGCGGCCCGCCTGAGTGACAGATAAAACACATTACAGATGATCACCAGCACAATGATGGCGATATGCGTCGCCGACTGTGCATCCATCCCGGCCACCGCCTGGCCTTTCTGATCGATCAGACTCTCGTATTCTGCCGCGCCTCGGAGTCCGCCGATGAGTCCGTTGATTTGCCCACTTCGCAGCAAGGGATACAATCCAGGCGCCATGACGCCTGTGCAGCCACCACCAAGCTCGAATTTATATTTGTCCTTCCCGAAGACGTACCACTCTTCCACCCCCGGCTTGCCGGCGCCCAAGTCGACCATGTACCCAACATCTTTCAGGTTACGGACTCCATTGAGGACCGGCAACTCTTTCGTCGGCCTTCCCCCGTAGTCACTCGGGAACGCTGAGTAGAGATCTTGTCCCATGTTGATGATCACCGCTTGGCCGCCGGGACTCCAACCAAGAAAGGCATAGTCGGTGCCGTATTCCTTCCCCATTTCCTTCGCAACTTGCGTCACAATCTGATCCGCCATACCGGTTCCCGACACCCAGAGTGTCATGGTAATCACTCGAAGATTCTTCCTGAAAGCATGGCGCAGGAGCGCAATCGCTTGCGGATAGAGTTCAGGCTTGGACGCCGGATCGAAGTCGATCGATAAGAGAAAGACCGACTGCTCGGGCAGCGACTCGATGTGATCGTACACCCCACGGACCTCCGACGAAATCTTGATCGGCAAGCCGACCGGATAGAGCAACGGCAGGAGCGTGCAGAGACCGATCACGAGAAAAATGATCCGTCGGTCGATCTTGAGCATGCGCTCAGAGAAGGTCACGGTGTTCCCTTTCACTCTTTACCGCCGCCCAAATAGGATCGCTCCACACCGAAAATGATCTTGAACGACAAGGCGATGGCGCCGAGACTCACGCCGATCAAAATGGCGCGGCGCACCGAAGCGTTGAGCACATTTAAAATCCAGGAGGCCACATCGCCACTCAGAGGAACCAGATACTCACCGAGCGGCACTCGCCCCATCATGACGATGACGGCGGCCACCAACAGCACTGCTGCTTCACGACTTCTGGCCCTGAATGAACGATAGGCAGCGGACGCGATGAAAAACGCTAAGATGGCAAACATCGTCCCTTGCAAGGGGACCATCATGTAGTTGTAGACCCAGCCGAACGACGTCATGACCCCCTCGATGCTCTCTTTCCCGTCGGCCCATAAGCCGACCGCAATGGTGCCGAGCATTCCGGCATAGAGCACGAGACTATAGCCCCACCCGGCTTCTTGGCGCCGGATCTTGACGGCATGGAGGTGAAACAAACTGGTCACGCCCAAGACCAACGCGAACCCGCCGATGATCTGCAACCACTTCGTCGCCGAGGTCAGCATCTGTTCTGACGCCGGATGCGGCACATAGTACTGGGCTGCAAACAGGAGACCGGCAACCAGCGTGATCAGCAGGGGGAGTTGTCGTCGAAGAAAAATCATTTCACGTCACTGAGAAAATCCAACATAATCTGTGGCCACTCTGCACCCGTCACGGCGCCGAACGTGGCCAACACCGTTCCCGCAGCAATGGCCGTGAGGATCACGGCCTTCCCGATATCCTGCCCGCGCAGCGTCCCGATCTGAACCGGCTCTTTGGAGAGGTATGCGCTGGCTGCATAGAGCTCTTCGCCGATCAACGTATAATCACAGGTGGTCACGAAGAAGGGCAATTGGTGATCGGCGTCTGTTCCGGCGATCTGGATCGCACCGGTGCTCGCACCGGTTTCGGTGAGCAACAGCGACTCGGCAAAGTAATGACCCATGAAGAAATTTGCGGCCGGTTTTTTCCGCAGCATGATGCCATCTACCGCCGCCGCGTAACTGAACTGATCCGACGTGATAAAGAAGTTCGCGTCCTCCTTGAAGAGATCAGGCTTCCCCGCTTCCAAATACGCTTGCTTGGTAATTTCCTGACAGACTGCCATCGTGATCGGCTCGCGATGGGGTACCATCAATTCCGTTTCATAGAGCGCCGCTCGCTTCGCGACTTTTCCCAAAATAACTGCTGCGGCAACCGTCGAAGGATCATGCAGATCATGAGCCCCGGTTAAGTAGAGAACCGGTTTGCCCAGCTCGGTCGCGCGCCCAATCGCTTCGTCGACCGCATCAAGCCCAGGAATACGTCGTAGAAAAATGTTGTTTCGCTTCGCATGACTGATCGTGTAGAAGATCAGCCCCCCGAACGAGACGGCAATGATCAAGTTATTGAGTTGGTTCCAGTTGAACCAATCAGGCGATGGAGTGGCAACTACGACCGGAGTGAAAATCCGTTGATCGTCACGCACGGTTGCGACAGATACGGCATAGGACGTCCCATCTTTGATCTCAAGACCCTTCGCACTCCTGATGACCATGTGATGCCAGGACTTGTCGACGTCCCTTGTCCACCAAGCAGTCTCCGTGTCTTTGAGATATTTGCTGTTTGCCGGAAACTCCGCCATAACCGTGAAGGTCGAGGGATCCGTCGAGGAGGCATCACCAACCAGGACCTGATATTGGATATCCGGACCATCCCATGACGCAGGAGCCCACTGCACAGTCAGACTGCCCCCTCCATCATTCGGTGTGTCGAAAACGCGAATCTCTGGAGGAGCACTGATTGGCTCTTGCGCGAACAATAGGTAGGACGGGAAGAGACACCCCGTACAACCCATCATCAATGACAAGAGCCAGACAGGGCTGGTCCAGCCTTGTCTCAACCGTCTCCTGACATCTAACTCCTGATCTCTCACGCCGCTCACGCCCCTTCAATCACTTCGATATTCGTCCGAGGAACAACGACGGTCTTCCCATCAGACAGCCGGACTTCCAGTACCCGCACCTCGCTCTCCGTGGGAATCTTGGTCAGTTCCGGCGGAAGACCGGACACTTCGCCGATACGCCCGAACATCGGATCACGGATAATCCGAACCGGATCGCCAAGCCTGATGCCCTCACGTTGTGCCCGAACCGCTCCCTTTGCCTGTGCGCCTGCCTGCGGAACGATAATTTCAGGACGAATCACGCCGGCCCTAATCTGCGT